>CAXTXB010000028.1:0-7868 GCA_964247965.1 uncultured Dictyobacter sp.
AAGGCGGCGATGCAAGGGATACAGGTCGTCAAGATCGATCCCCGGCACACGAGTCGTAAACAGCCACCTACTCTTGACATGTACTGACGAACGTTGTAATTTTCTCATATAGTGAGATATTTTTCTTATAAAACGGGATGAAAAGAGAAATTTCTTTCTTCATCTAGCAATACTTTTTTAGTTGCGTAAGTAGTAGGATAAGCTTACATGGGACGATGTCTGGAAATGGTTGGTCGTGTTACGATATCAGCTTGGAACCGCTCTTGTATCGCAAAAGGAGAGCAGAATTCTCTCCTGTCAAGACGCTTATTTTTCCTTCCCGTCCCTACAGCTGTTTGAAGCCAGCAACGACAACGCTCATTGGCTCTGGTGATACTCTTACCCTGCCGGAGTTGGCTTTGGGAGAAAACCACCTGAACTGCTCAAGTCCGGCGGTTATATGGTTGCAGAGGTTGAAGGTTTAGGACGGTTGACACCACGTTTGGAAATATACGTAAAATAGCTAGAAAGAAGTGGTAACGATGCCAGAGGCAAAATTAGGTCATGTGGCGCTGCACGCACAGGACCCGCTTGCATTAGCAAATTTCTATAATGATATGTTCAATATGAAACTTGTTGGAGCGACTGCAACAAATTCCAATGCCTTTGTGGGCAATCGTCTGCAAGAGGAGAATCATGATCTTGCGTTCTTCCGCAGCTCTATTGCCGCACATATTGGGTTCAAAGTTGATTCTCTTCGTGAGTTACTCGATTACTATGCTAAAGTGAAAGAGCGCGGTATAAAGATCGATTATGTTTTCAACCACGGCTTTGCGCTGGCCATGTATTTTTCTGATCCAGAAGGCAATGGAATTGAGATTTACTGGCCCACAGGTAGGCAAGACTATCAACCACCATATGCCGAGCCCTTAAACCTTGAGTTGTCCGAGGAGGCGTTACTCCGCATTGTGGAGCAGATGCCAGGACAGAAGTAGAAGAGCAGGGCTGAAAGCAGGAAATCCTGCTTCCAGCCCTATTATGAACGTGCTGACTCAACTGAAAGGCCTAGTAGTCTAGCAGCGTTGCCACCGAGGATAGCCTGTTTATCTTCCTGGCTGATAGGCAGTTCCTCTATAAGCCTCTTGGCTTTAGGTAACAGAGGAAGAAGTGGTGGAGCATCACTACCAAAGACAACATGCTCTGCACCAACCGTCTGAATGCCACACATAACGGCGGGAGCATGATAGCTCACCGTATCCATATATAATTGGCGCAGGTAGTGACTCGGTGGATTGTCGATCAGTTTTGGTTCATAGGAGCCAAGAAAGTGAGCAAAGTCCCCGAGTTCATAGGCGTAGTCCATGCGTCCAATGACCTCACAGATACCGCCGCCAAGATGAGCACCAACGAACTTCAATTCCGGCAGTTGTTTAAAGACGCCGCGAACAATCATTCTAGCAATAGCAAGGCATTCATCGAAAGGGCGCCCCACACTAGAGGTCAGCCGATACATCCGCATACACTCCTCACCAAAGCTAGAGGCGGGCGCGTGGATCATCACAGGGACATTCAGGGAATTAATAAGCTCGAAGAAGGGGCGAGCGCGGTCCTCATCTGGATATGCGCCTTGATGACTGGAATTGATAAAAACACCAGCCAGCCTATTATCACGGATCGCATGCTCTAATTCCTTAAGGAACTCATCGCCACCACCTGGAATGGAGCTAGTAAAGACGATAACGCGCCCTGCATACCGCTGCCCAATTTCAGAGGCGTACTCGTTCCAACGTTTGATAGCGTCAAGTGCCTCTCGGTCTGACATCTCCTTAAGATAATGAATAGGGTTGGTGACGACACACAGGTCGATACCTGCACGTTCATGCGCATCGAGTAATCGCTCGATCGTAAGCGGACAATCACCGCGCCATTCTGGGGCAGATGCTATCTCAGGTGGGTAGATATGTGAGTGCCAGTCAATAATCAGTGGGTGTCCCTCTACAGTGGCAGACTGCAAGGGTTGATTTTCCGAAGTTTTGTTTGTTGACATAGAGTATGCTCCTCTTCTAAGAAACAGATGTATTCTACAATTTACGTCGCCAATGCCTCCAAGGGTTGTTGCCCGGTTTCGATTCCAGGTGCTGCAATTTATCTGCTTCAACGACGGGCAAGACGATTCCACCAACTTGAGGAAGTAGTTGATCAGGAATGTCACCCTGAGCCATGTTTTCTCCTGATACTACAAGCTGGTTTCAAACAGCCTACGGAGCCGAATTGACAGGGTCAAAAGAGGGTCTTAGTTGCAAAAATAGAAAAGATTAGTAGGGTGAGGAACATTCTTACGTGTATAAAGATGTTCCTCGTCTAGACAGCACTTACATGTCTTTAAAGAATAGAGAGACAGTGTCAGATGTTGCAACTAGCTTCCAAGAGCAGGGACATGAGCCGTAGCCTCTTGCCGTCCATTGTTATCCACATATGCCTCCTCACGCCAGAAGTCGAATGGCTCCAGTATCGGTAAATCACTATAGGAGAAGAGCACTACTTCTTCATCGTTGGCAATGTGCTCGTGCCATGCCCACGTAGGAATGACAAAGATATCGTTGCGCTCCCAATCGTGACGTTGACCATTGATAATGCTGTAGCCAGAGCCACGAGCTACATAGTAGACGGAACTGGAGGTGTGACGATGAGCCTTGGTATGTGTTCCCGGCTTAAGCAATTGCAGATAGGCTGCGATAGTGGCAAGAACATGTCCACCAGTAATCGGGTTAACGTATTCGACAATAGTACCGTCAAACTCGTCGTGCTCAGTATCCTCCAGCTTTTTCAGAGCATCATATGCTGCCTGCCACTTATAGACGGAGAGTGGAGAGTAGAGCGTATGAGGACGATTCTTAGGAGGAAGCACCGTTGCCGAGCTATAACTGTTGGTTGAGATACCTGTAGGCTTGGTGACAGGTTGTGGCTCATCAGAGTCTTGATAGAAGATAGGACGCAGCGCAGAGACGAAAGGAACATCAAGGCCATCCAACCACACCATCGGTTGCTCTTTGCCTTCGTGCCCATGATCGTGCCACTTCCAGTTTGGAGTTAGGACCAGATCGCCCTCTTCCATGAAGATTTTTTCGCCGTCAACAACTGTGTAGGCTCCCTGACCACTAATCATGAAACGCAGCGCAGAATAGGAGTGGCGATGAGCAGGCGCGATCTCACCGGGCATCAACATTTGCATCGAGGCAACCAATGATTGCGTTGCACCAAAGAAGCGTCTACCAGGATTCTTGAATGTCACCACACGACGTTCCGCTCCCTCACCGAGTTTGACCATCTCAACCGATTGTTGCAGGAGGGGGAAAATGTCCTTATAGTGCCAGACATAGCCCACTTCATCAGGTTTTGGCTCTGTCTGTTGGGACTCGGCAAGCTTCCAGAGAGGGATAACATTTGCCTTTTCCAAGGATTGATAGTACTGTTCGGCATTGATTGCAGTAGTTTCATTCATGTTTATTTTCCTTTCTGTCCTATGACAGTTATCACAACTATGGGACCAGTGAAAGACCAGAAGGGCCTTTCTATTTCTTTGAAAAGCTTACGCGCTACAATGCGCATCCCGAGATATTAGGAAGATGATACAATTTTAAAACAGGATAACAGCTTATGTATTATGGGTCGTTCCTGCAAAGAGATACTCCGCTGACTCCCGTTGTTCTATCTGCCCTTCCAAAGCAAGTTGCTCAAGAAGCAATTCTAGCATCCGCCTATTTGCGGCAAGACCGAATGGATATGGGTCTTTGCCAAAGGTTAATGCCTGACGTTCAAAGTCTGCATCAGGGAAGAGAAGATAGGCTTCGGAGGCCCTCCGTGCACGCTTATACGACTCTTGTTTCGCCTCCTCCAAGACACTGTAGAGCGCCAGAGCCAGATGTGGCTGCTCTAGCAGCAATCGCTTATGTACAATGACCGTATGATTGATTGGGGTCGCTCCCGTCTTACGCACAAAGTCGGTGATGAGTTGTGTCCCCTCTTCAGTAGTCAGGAGCCGTCGAACGTTCGGACCTTCATTAATAGGTACAGCCGCCCAGTCGCCAAACGCGGCATCGATCTCACCTTGCTCCAAAAGGTCATTTAACGATGCTTTGTCGTCTGGTTCATGTACTGTTACGCCAGGGGGAGTGCTACTAAAGCCTATCATAGTGCTGTGGCGCTCAGAAGCCCTTCGACCATTGAACCAGGTGATATCACCTGGCCCAATGCTATAGAGTTGCTCCAGTATAATACGCATCCAGAGAGCTGCTGTCATATTATAATCAGGTAAGCCAATACGCTTGCCCCCAAGGTCAGCCCATGTGTGGATATTTGCATTTTTATTCACACAAAGCTCTAAGGGCAGGAACGCTTTGGAGAGGAAGACGGGAATGGCGGTCCACTCAAGGTGCGCCATGTTCGGCCTCTCTCTAAGAACGATATAGCCTGAGAGCGAGAACTCGAAGACATCGAACGCATTCTCCGTAAGATGACGAAGATGTAGCGAGGCCGGATGCCCAAGCGTCCAGTCTAACTCAACGCCTTCCAGATGGATGGAGCCGTCAACCAATGGTTGTAGGCGCGGGTTGCTCATGAAGGCGACCTTTAAATGCATTATTTCACCTCAGCCCACAGTCCCGGTAGTAACCTCAATCGACTCCTGGAAGTGCGGCATGACATGCTTCGCAAAGAGTTCAATGGTTCGCAAAGCCTCCTGAGTCGAGATATTGCCAAAAGTGACTTGCATGGATGGCTCTATCTCTCCATACAATTCTTGTAGGTAGCGGACGTGTTCCACGATGTCGTCTGGTGATCCTACAAAGGCGGTTTTACCATCAACGTTCGTCTTCCATGTCTGTGAGGCGATGGACTCCACGAACTTGTCATAGCCCTTGTAATTGTTGGACGCGGTGTTCTTCCATCCACTCACGGCTTCTGCAAAGACTTCGAGGTACGTAGTCATTGGACGTTTGAAGCCTTCAATGGCCTGCTCACGTGTCTCCGCAACGTAGCAGTGAAAGGCCATCTGCACCTTCTCCTTGCCAGGAGTGTGTCCCGCGTCGCGCCACGCATCACGATAGGTTTTAATAAAACTTGCAGTCTTCTCAAGTCCACCTGCGTAAGGAACAATCATCAGATTATAGCCATTACGACCCGCCCATACGAATGACTCTTCGGAGGACACTGCCGCAATCCAGATGGGCGGATGTGGCTTCTGGAAAGGTCGAGGCATCGAATGTACATTATTGAGGTTGTGGAAACGGCCTTGATGGGTTACGCGGTCCTCTGTCCAGAGACGCTTAATGACCTCAATACCCTCCTCGAAGCGTGCACGGCTCTCATCCATGGGGATATGAAAGGCTTCAAACTCTTCTGGAATGAAGGCACGGCCAAAGCCAACATCGAGGCGGCCATGACTGAGGTTATCGAGCATAGCTAGCTCACCAGCCAGCTTAATCGGGCTGTTGAAGGCAGGAATTACTGCACCTGTAATTGGACGGATGTGTTTAGTGCGTGCGGCGATGGCAGCCAATAGGATACTGGGATTGGTGGAGTGACCACCGTAGTCGTTGAAGTAGTGTTCTACCGTCTTCACAGAATTATAACCCAGTTCGTCGGCACGCTCACTAACGAGTAGACACTGGTCATAGTAGTCCGCTGTCGATAACTCACTGGAACGGAAGGAGGGAAAGAAATTGATACCGAATTTCATGTACTTGTCTCCTTTTGTGCGGAAGTGGTGCCACACTGTCGTTTCCGCATGGCTTTCAAAAATCCCTTCTTTCCGCCTGCCCGAACTTACGAATATAGGCTGCCTGGCAGTCGGAATAAGAGGTATACCTCATAAAATTAGATAATCTCGGTAATTTCCGCGGGACGTTTTCCTAGCCTGCGCGAGCCATTTGAAGTGACAACAATGCTATCACCCCAGCAGACCCACTTTTCCCAATCATTCAGCCAGACCACTGGCTTCACAATGAAGGCATTGTTCTCCTCAATCACCCAGTTCAACACCTTCTTATCCTGAGTACCAAAGACGATCATCGGTCCATCATCACCTAGTCCTCTGCCGTGCATAATCAATTGACAGGTATACGGAGTTCCCTTCGCAGCTTGAATGGATCCCTCTGTCAAATCTCCCAGGCGCACCCCTGGACGTATCTGCTGGTAACAACGTTGAAGAGCATCCTGCTGAACTTTAAACATGTCAGCGTAGTCGGCAGGGAGTTTGCCAAGCACAGCATTGGAGGAGAACTGCGACCGATAGCCACCGTAGTTGCCGTCGATCTCGACGCCGATAATGTCACCTGCTTGCAATTTCTGTGGAGTGGGCATCATTACATTGCGGCTCGGCTGCGGATTGCCTGCCGACCAGAGCAGCATGGCCGGAATCTCACCGCCGTTCTCAACCATGTTGGCGAGCATGTGAATATAGACCACCGAATGCGGCACTCCTGGTCGTGCCTCTCTGAGCAGTACCTCAAACTCTCCCTCCGCTAGCGCATCTGCTCGCTCCAGAAAGGCAATCTCCTCCGTGCTTTTCAGCACCCTTGCCTCGTCCAAGAGATCGCCAGCATCCACGATTTCCGCTGTAGGAAATGCTTCCCTGATTCGCAGGAAGGCTCCGTGAGGAACGATGCCTTCTGGTAATCTTGTGGTGCCAGTGAGTCCAGCAACCCCGATGCGACCATGCTCTATCCCTAGCTCTTTGAGCCGCTCGACAATAGCATCACCATAGCGGTGCCCACCTGCACCCGAGTTTCCCTGGCTTAGTGACATATTTCGACCAGCCATACGAATATCTTTCACCCAGTCTTGAAATGCTAGCCAATGCTCGATAGAGGGTACAGGGCCTACAATTGCTGTAACCTCTCCCTCGCGCGGAAAGACGACAGCGCAGCCTGAGCCATTTCCACCTATGCCCGTTAAATAGCGGGCGTTGGCGTTTCCTACATCCCAGTTGCCTGCGTGACGCGGCACAACGATCACATCGAGCCTGTCGTGCTCCATCAGTTCGCGTACTCTTCCCCAACGCAGCTCTCTTTCCATCATGGAAAACCGGGGAACTTCGTGTATGGTAGCGACTTCATTCATCTCGTGCTCCTTTTCTACCGGACATAGACGTTCATGCGACCAATCTTCTCGATTTCGAAGGTCATCATGTCACCAGGAACAATTCTTCCAACTCCAGGCGGTGCCCCTGTGGTAATTACATCACCGGGGCTGAGTGTCATAATGCGCGAAATATAGGCGATCATCTCAGGAATCTTGACCTGCATGTCGCGAGTAGACACGTCCTGACGCGGCGTTTCCTGACCCTGAACCCAGAGTCGAATGCGTAAGTTTTGAGAATCACCCACCTCATCGGCAGTTACGAGCCAGGGACCAATGGGAGTGAAGCCATCGTAGGATTTGCGGCTAGAGCGGTCAGCTTGCCCTCTTAACGTAATGTCCAGGACACCAGTATAGCCGAGGACATGGTGGAGTGCTTGCTCTTCTGGAATGTCTTTGCCACCCTTGCCGATCACAAGACCGAGTTCCGATTCGTGGTGAATCTCCTCGTCCCCCACATCAGGCAATGCAATTGTATCGTCGGGGCCGATGATGGAACTAGGTGCTTTAAGAAAAACACCAAAATTGATCATCCATGCTGGATACGATGCTTTCGTCGTCATCTCTTGCACATGGGCTGGATAATTAGCCGCAGCCGCTACGATCTTCTGAGGATTGAGGGCAGCCGCATTGAGCTTCACTGAAGAGAGCGGTATAGCTTTCATAATGGATGCCTCGGCCTCAATGCCTGGTCGAAGCTCGTTGAAATCCTTACACATACGCAGCCACCAGTTAGCGGCATAGTCGTTGTC
>CAXTXB010000028.1:7878-12703 GCA_964247965.1 uncultured Dictyobacter sp.
ATTGAGGCAACGCCGCTGTGACATCAGTGATCTGCTCACCGCGGACGACTCCCAAACGATTGCCATTGAAAAGAGCCAGTTTCATGTCAGCTTCTCCTGGTCCTTATTTCATTCCTGTTCAAATACTCTTGCTAAGACTTTTCTCTAGTTGAGTTGAGGTGTATTTTGAGCGGAAATAGAGAAGAGGTTGTACCTCTTCTTCAACGGCACCCACCATGTCGTTATAGTTCACGTCCACTACCTCGCCCAGAAAGAGTGTGTGATCTCCACCTTCATATGTTGTAACTACACGGCAATCAATCTGTGCTAGAGCCTCATCAAAGAGGGGAGCACCAGTAGCTGCTGTATGTAGCTTGATATGCGAAAAATTTTTGCTTCCATCGATGTCTTTGCGGGCGAAGTGGTCAGACAATGCTTGCTGTTGCGCAGTGAGGATGTTTACCGCATAGATCTGACTTTTTCGCATCATCGCATGCGTCTGAGAAGATTTTTCGATACTTACCAGTACAAGTGATGGGGTGAGCGAAACCGAGCAGAACGCATTCACCGTGAGGCCGTAAAATGTGCTATCGAAGACTGTGGTTACAACAGTGACGCCAGTTGCAAAGCGAGCCATTGTGCGTCGAAATTCTTGAGCAGTAAAAGACATCTCTTTAACCTCCATAAGGACAGCTCTTCCTAATTTCGCCGTCCTATAATGAGCCAACGCGACGACAGTAATAGCTCCAAACATTCTGTATTGCCTTTGCTGTAAAAATCCGTTCTCTTTTCACAAGACTTTCTTCATCAGAGGTCCAATGAAGGTTTGTATGAGATGCAGACGTTAGGAGCTGTATCTGGCTCGCTCGCTCTAAATTGATCGCTGCTACTACAGCTTCCTCAATCGTAGTGGCAGCCACTACGATGCCGTGATTAATTATGTAGCATGCACGCGAGGTTCCTAGTGTTGAGGCTA
The DNA here is from genome assembly GCA_964247965.1 of uncultured Dictyobacter sp. Lineage (GTDB taxonomy): Bacteria > Chloroflexota > Ktedonobacteria > Ktedonobacterales > Ktedonobacteraceae > Dictyobacter. Next base: position 8,834 of record CAXTXB010000028.1, read on the forward strand.
CAGCCATGCCGAGTTCGCGCGTGACAATCAAGTCTGAGGTTTGTGTGAAACGTGGTATATCAGGAGGCACCAATTGAGTTCCTTCATGGGAGAGTGGACGCAGTGGTTGCCCTATGGCTGCAAAAGCAATGGAATATATAGGATGAGTATGAACGACGCAGGTAATCTCCGGTCTGGCCCTAAAAATCTCGGCATGAATAGGGAATTCAACGTGTGCTGGAAGTTCTCCCTCTACGACCTTGCCATCCAGGTCCATACGAATAACGGTATCGGCAGTGATCTCTTCCAATCCCATCGCTGCGGGCTTCATCCAATAGGTATCTGACCCGGCCAGGCGATGAGTAACATGCCCATAAATAGTATCATTCTGACCGTTGGCTGCCAGAACGCGACATGCATAGGCAAGCTGACGGCGGAGTTCCAGGCTCTCTACAGAAAATGTTGTCACCGTTCCTTCTCCGCATGCCTCTTTAACCAAAAATTCCTACATAGTGGGAATAAAATCTTGAATTATGAGACAATAGTAACATTCTTATGAGCGATTGTCAAGAGAATGAATTGAAACTACACTTGACAAGTGTTTGTGAGAATGCTACTATTATTCCCATATTTCAGGATTTTGATCTTGCAATGTAGGACACTGGAAATATTTTTTGGGCCGTATATCGTATAGACCTTTGATGGGAAGGCAGCTTGAAAAGGAGGTCTTGCTCCACCCCTCTTTGGTAGCGAAGGCGTATGTGACACTTACAAATGGGAACAGATGAATGGATTGCTTTGTCAATCAAAGTGCGTACTGAATGAGTAAAGGGAGACTCCAACGATGGCAGATTCTTCTCTTTCCAACGATGCCCGCTTTCCTTCAGATACAGATGTCCTTGTAGATAAATCACCAGTAGTTCCTGAAGCTTTGCAAACTCCTACAAAAGCAGTAGGAGTGGGATTTCAATCACTCTTCTTCTTAGCTAATGTTGCTATTTGGCTGGCGAAATTTCCGTTCCAGCAAATTGTTCTGCCAGTCCAGATTCTGGCTTTTGACCCGACGCATAAAGCGACAGACCTGGCTCTTATTGCTGCGATAGGCTCGACCTTCGGTCTTCTAGCAAACCCAATTGCTGGTGCGCTGAGTGATCGTACAACGGGACGTTGGGGACGCAGACGACCGTGGCTTGTTGGAAGTGTCATCTTGTCGGTAGCATTGCTGATATTGCTCGCCTATGCACCGAACCTTACGATGCTGATCCTGGGATGGACGCTCTATCAGATACTGGTCAATTCTGTGCTAGGAGCTTTACTGGCAATCATTCCTGACCAGGTGCCAGGACGCCAGCGCGCATTGGTCTCGTCGTTCACAGGACTCTCTATACCATTAGGTCTCGTCCTCGGGTCGATTCTGGTTACGCGAGTGCTTGGTTCTAGAGTGCTTCCATCGTACTACACCATTGGTGTCATCTTCCTCGTTATCATTTTGCTTCTAGCACTGGTGATACCCGATAAACGCTTGGAGAAGGGAGTCATGCCTCCATTCAACCTGGGTAAGTTTCTTGCGAGCTTTTGGATTAGCCCTGTGAAGTACCCAGACTTTGCCTGGGCATGGATTACACGCTTCTTTGCTATTATGGCTTCGTCAGCGGTAACCTTCTATCTGCTATACTACCTGCAAGACGTTCTAGGCTACACCACGAAAGCTGCTACTCAAGGAGTAGCGAACTTCAATTATATTTATGTAGCGGTACTGCTGGTTGCCTCTATCGGAGGTGGCTTCCTCTCTGACAAGGTCCAGCGGCGCAAAATTTTTGTAACGAGCGGCGGTATTTTAATCGCCCTGGGTATGCTGCTACTCGCATTCGTTCATACATGGAGCGGAACTGTTGCAGCTGCGCTCTTGTATGGTCTGGGCTTCGGAGTCTACCTGGCTGTCGATATTGCATTGATTACTGAGGTCCTGCCATCAGCCAGTGATCGGGGTAAAGACCTAGGCGTCATCAATATTGCGAACACACTGCCACAGGTGCTGGTTCCCATTGTTGCGGCGCTCACGATCAATGCTTTCCATAACTATACGGTTCTCTTCGTCATTGTGGCTATCGCCGCCTTGTTAAGTGGACTACTGATTCAGCCTATTAAGGGTGCGCGTTAAGCTTCTTGATAGCATTGACCTGCGTATACATTTTTACCATAGTGGTTTTACAAAAACTGTGATGGTGAGATTTGATAAGATTTGAAAGAGGAAGATGATATGACACGAATATATGCAGCGATGCAAGATTCGCTCGTAATAGCCAACGGTCAAGGAGGCCGCTGGGCGCTTGATATCAAGCTGGATGGATGGCCTGTCTATACGCTTGCAGTGGATCCGATACAGCCAGAACGCGTCTATTGCGCTACTATGGGCAAGGGCCTGCTGCGAAGTGATGACGCGGGCAACACCTGGAATCCTGTTAGCGAAGGAATCAAGTCTGATGTGGTCATGTCGGTTGCAGTTAGTCCGGTGGAGCACAATGGAAAATATAGTGTCGTGTGGGCTGGAACTGAACCAAGCGCATTATATCGCTCAGAAGATGGTGGCGATACCTGGCAAGAGCGACCCGCGCTACTTGACTTACCGTCAAAACCAACGTGGAGCTACCCACCTAAGCCTCATACACACCATGTACGCTGGATCCAGCTTGATAGCCAGGTGCCGGGACGCCTCTTTGTTGCCATTGAGCAGGGAGGTATTATGCGCACTCTTGATGATGGTCTGACATGGGAGGATCGTAAACCAGGAGGACAACGCGATGGTCATACGCTGAGAGCGCATAAGTTAGCTCCAGGTCGAATCTACGAGGCAGCAGGAGGAGATAAGCCACAATTTCGTGAGGATCAACAAGGGCGATATGTTGTGATGACAGAGGGTGGTTATGCCGAGACACATGACGGTGGTTCGACCTGGGAAACCATCACAAATGGCCTTGAGAAGCATCACTACGGTTATGGTATGGCGGTTGATCCAGGTGATCCTGATACGATAGTTGGCTCCTTTGCTATTGGACCTGAGCAGGCACATAGGCCACCAACTGCGGATTCCTACATTTACCGGCGCACTGGTAATGGGCCGTGGCAAATGGTAACAGAAGGTTTGCCTGACTCGAAAGGGACGTTGATTTTCTCACTAGAAGCCAATGAGTCTGAGCCTGGCGTCTTCTATGGCCTCGCCAATAAAGGCATCTTTCGCTCGGCTGATGCTGGACGAAGTTGGAAGGTAGTCGATGTGGCCTGGCCTGAACGTTATCGCAAAAGTCATGTACGAGGAGTACAGGTCGTTGGATAAGAGATAGGACATTGTGGGATAGCACGTTCATAGTAGCGTAACATAGGCAAGATGAACGCGCTATCCTCTAGCAACAGTGGCACGTACATGCTATTTCACTCAACAGCACCGTCGTGCAAAAGCTTTTTCGTCCAAATATGCTAGCAGTTTTCTTTCATTGACAACTGTTTTCATGAATGATACTATAGTCCCATAATTTGGGAATATCATGCTGCATTTTAGAAACGATAAAGCAAGATACTATGAAACAAGACTTATCAAAAAAGGCAGAAACCTCATCATCTCAAGGTCGCAACACTACTGCTGACCGAGCCATTGACGTAATCATGCTTTTTAATGCTCAACAGCCTGTGCTAACTGCCGAAGATGTAGCAGAGCAACTGGGTATGTCACGCAGCACGACCTATCGCTATCTTCAGAGCCTGCGCTCCTATGGGTTAATTGAGGAGGGCAATGCCAATGGCGAGTTTCGACTGGGCTCGACGATACTACGACTGGGACATGTTGCACGCAAGGGATTAGGACTTTCAGAAATTGCCCTTCCAGTAATGCACGAG
>CAXTXB010000028.1:12713-22599 GCA_964247965.1 uncultured Dictyobacter sp.
TTGCTGCAGAAACAGGAGAATCGGCACTTCTTACTCGTCGTTCAGGAAACTCTGTCGTGTGTATTGAGCGCGTGGAAAGTGAACAGCGGGTCCGGCTTTCCTACGAAAGAGGTCAAGTTTTGCCATTGCATGCTGGTGCATCAGCCAAGGTACTGTTGGCGTTTCTCAAGCCTGCTGAAATTGAGTCTATACTCAGTACAACTTCGCTTACGCGTTATACAGAGAATACGATTACTGATATAGCGGTACTTCGTGCTCAACTTGCTGCCATTTGTGAGGCCGGGTATGTGGTGACGGAGGGAGAAGTTGACATCGGAGTGCGAGGAGTAGCGGCTCCTATCTTTGGGGCAAACGGCCAGTTGGTAGCTGGTATTAGTGTTGCTGGACTAACCTATCGCTTAAGTGAAGATGTGCTCCCTTCCGTGATACACGCGGTACGCGAGGCAGCATTTACAATTAGCCGACGGCTAAGTGACCTGGATCTATAAGTAGAGAAAGTTCTGTTCGCGCTAAAGCGAGGAGTAAGATAATGCAAGGCACGATGACTGCCGCGAGGATTCATCAGGGGGACCAGGAGTTTAGGATTGAGGAGGTTCCCATTCCAGAGCCTGGAGCAGGAGAAGTTCTCGTAAAAGTACAAGCTACTGGACTCACACGAGGTGTGCTTTCCTTATGGAGAAGCCGAGGAAGAATGCGTGTTTTGCCAACAATCCTCGGCTATGAAACTGCTGGCATTGTGGCAGAGGTGGGTGAGGGGGTAACCGCATTCAAAGAAGGCGATAGAGTTCGGGTTCATCCTATCCTCTCCTGCCGGAACTGTTACTACTGTCGCACTGATATGGAGTCATGGTGTCCATATGCGTCCGTAATTGGTGGCGCAGTTTACAGTGAGCAGGGGATGCCGATGTATCAACAATATCATAATGGCGGTCTGGCACAATATATGAAAGTTCCTGATTGGGATCTTGATCCCCTGCCAGAGTCAATCCCCTTTGAAATTGGAGCACGTATTCACAGTGTTGCTGTGGCACTGAGGGCGCTTCGCCTGGCACAACTCAACTTTGGAGAAACGCTTGTTGTCACTGGAGCGACGGGTGGTGTGGGATCTGCGGCGGTGAAGGTTGCGCCACTCTTTGGTGTTAGTAAGATTATTGCCATTTCACGAAGAAGAGAGAGCCTTGAGAGAACAAAAGCACTAGAGCCAGATCTTGTTGAAATCATTGCTACCGACGAGCTTGCAGAGGATTGGAGTGAGAAGCAGCTTTTGACTCAGAAGATCCGCTCCTTGAACGGTAACAAAGGGGCTGACGCGGTTCTCGATCTGCTGCCAGCATCATCAGAGGTAACAATTCAAGCAACGTTTGCTCTGAGGAAGGCAGGCACAACGGTTCTCGCTGGTGGCAATATCGAAAAGCTCGTTATCCCTTACGGCCAATTTCGCATCAATGGTTATCAATTGAAGGGATCAAACGGGTATGTGCGACGTGATGCAAAGGAGTTGATTCAGTTAGTAGCTGCTCATCGCCTTGATATTTCTGACCTTATCACTCATAGATTTACCCTGTCCGATGTAAACAAAGCTGCTGAGGTCATCTGGGAGCGAATAGGGGATGCTCGTTTTGTGATGGTAAATCCAGAGGGGTAGAAAGTGTTCCACCGGTATGAGTGGGTTGCGTACATCCTCACTCATACCGGTGGAACACTTTCTATACTTGAGTAACGTGTTGCTTGCCCGTAACGTCAATATAGACGCGTTCGTCAGGCATAGGCTTTCCTGCAAAGCGATCACAGAACCAGTCAGCCATAGAGGTGACCCAGTTTGGCCCAAGATTGGCTGCGGGACCACCACCGATACCATGCCGTTCCCCCTGATACACCACCAATTTCTTTGCAGTTGGAATTTCCTCGAATAACTGATAAGTATACTCAATGGGGCTTAGCTCGTCATCTTCACCAGCCTGAACCAGATATGGACATTTCACCTCGGCTCCATTAAGCTGTAGTCCCTCGGCAAAGCGATCAAACTCCTCCTCGTTCTCATAACCAGCCATGTACATAAAGCGCAATTTGAAAGTTGGTGAAGCCATATTAAAAATAGTATGTGCCCCTGGCTCGTGACAGACGAGCGCTACAGCGCAGCCACTTAGCCCTTCATTTGCCATTGCTACCTGTGTAGCAAAGAATGAGCCGAAGCTTAGGCCGGAGACACCAAGTCTTTCAGTGTCGATTTCTGAACGTTGGCGTAGCCAATCGAGGGCTACTCGACCAACGTCCTTGAAATTATCCCTGGTAACGTGAATGTTACGGACACAGCACTCACCTTGACCAGGACCATCGATTGCCAGGCTTGCCATTCCCCTCTCGAGTATCTTATCACCGTACATTGAGTGCATAATCTCTTTTGAAGCATCCATGCCATCAATAGTGAGGATACAGGGAACCTTCTCACCATTCCATCCATAAGGCAGGTGGAAATAGGCGGGAAGTGAATCTTTCCCAAAGGGAATCTCTACCCGTTCGATTTTATGAGGAGCGTACATGATAAATCTTTTATAGCATTCAATCTTGCGCTCGTTGTACTGAATATTCTCCTTGCTATTTTCAAAAAGGGGCCATTGAGCAGCACTCCATAGAGCTGAGGCAATAAAATAAGACTCACGAGCAGCCACAAAACGCCCCTCTCGCTCATACTCTTGAGCAATAGTCTCGCGTCTTCTAGCTGCTGCTGCAAACTGTGGTGCGATATCAGCAAATTTCTTTACACGTTGCCGAATCTGATTAAAATCGTAGCTTGCATCAGGTCCACAAGGACCTAATGTGTAGCCTATGCGTGCCTGATCCCACTCCACGCCTACTGTTTGAATGATGTTGTCTACTATCCATCGTTGCTCTTGCCAACGCTTTGTACGCCGATCCACCGAAACCGTCATAATTAAGCTCTCCTTTTTACTTTTTCGTTCTTCTCACGAAAGGTGTGCGGAACCTCTAAACTCTTCTTGACAGAGAGTGAGACCGAATGATATATTCTTATTATTCAAGATTGACGTTTCATAATTTGGGAAATTTGAAATGCTTAGAATTACTTTACCACTTTTGGGACGTAAATTCAATGTATAGAGAGAATTCAACAATTACGAGGTGCAGTGCGCATATTAGGAGGAATACCAGATGCTAGCGCAACTCGATCATATTCAGCCAGGGAATTAGTCCAATGAGCCAGATACGCTTAACTGCTGGGGACAAGCTTTCATGCGAAGCTGAGCAAAAGCTATGAATTCAACATCTTCACGTGAGCTGGCAGCATGGTATTCCATCATCATTATTGGTAGTGGTCCTGCCGGACTTACTCTAGCAAACCTCCTAGGCCTCGCAGGCATTCGAGTATTACTGATTGAGCGCAACGCTTCAACTGTGCAGGAGCCTCGTGCAGTCTCTATCGACGACGAGTCTCTGCATACTATGCAGGCTATTGGTATAGTTGAGGAGGTGCTGGCAGAGACTGTCCCTGGTTATGGCTCACACTACTACACTGCGAGTGGACGTCTCTTCGCTAAAGTGGAGCCAACTGGAACGCCTTATGGTTATCCACGGCGCAACGCATTTCGTCAGCCTATACTTGAAAGACAACTTCACAAAGCACTTAGTCGCTTTCCACATGTAGAGACCGTTTTTGGGCATACATTTGAGTCCTTCACACAAGATGTCAATGGTGTATCAGTGCGTGTGAAAGGACCGGGGAAGGAGTGCGTCGAGATTAGATGTGACTACTTGATTGGCTGTGATGGAGCAAGCAGCACGATACGAAATCTTCTTGGCATCCCTTTGGCAGGTTCAACCTTTAACGAACGATGGTTAATTGTTGACCTTGAGGGCTCAAATAATCCGTTCTCCTATACCAAAGTTTTCTGCAATCCGCATAGGCCCGCAATCATGTTGCCCGGCCCACATTCCACATGCCGCTTCGAGTTCATGCTACATTCCTATGAGCGAGATGAGGATTTGCTGAAACCAGAGGTGGTTCAGGATCTCCTTAACACGTACGGGGCGGCCCCACACAGCGTGATTGTTCGTAAGGTTGTGTACCGATTTCATGCCCGGTTAGCCACACATTGGTCGAAGGGGAGAGTGTTCCTTGCAGGCGATGCAGCACACCTTACTCCTCCTTTCGCTGGGCAGGGGATGAACAGTGGTATACGTGATGCGTATAATCTCGCTTGGAAGCTAGAGGCAGTCATCCAAGGACGCATCGGTCCAGGGCTTCTCGATACTTACGAGCAAGAGCGACGTGCTCATGCTGAGGCAATGATCCAGTTAGCTCTACAAATGGGCGTCGTTATGGCTCCACATAGTCTTTGGTCGGCCTGGGCCATTCAGGGTGCGTTCCGCGTTCTCAGCATCTATCCAGCAGCACGAGACTACATTGAACAAATGAAATTCAAGCCGAAACCTCGTTTCTTGTCCGGCTTCATCATGCCCGATAATCAAAGGCAACATCGTACTCTTGTTGGACGCCTCTTTCCACAGCCACACGTCCTGACACAAGATAATCGGAACGTGTTGCTTGATACTATATTAGGAAATGAATTCACGCTCGTAGCGCGAAGTTCTCGACCCGATCTTATCTTCGCTACTGCCACTGATTCTATCTGGAATCAACTTCAGGCAAGACGTTTAGCTATACTACCTCAGGGCACAGAGTGGTGTGCCCTACCTGGTGTAACAATGGTACGTGAACTGGATCAGACATTCGCAGCCGTTCTAGCTGACTACCCAGATCATTTCATCGTGTTGCGTCCCGATCACTACGTGATGGCCTGCATCCAAATGGCAGATATCATGCGAGGAAGTGACGCAGTTAGTACTCTTTTCCAAAGAACTTGGACAGCAACAGACGAACTTCAACCAGGGCACGTGGCTATGACGAGTTTATCCACCTTCAAGGACCCTTGACCTGAATACTACATATTCTTGGTTTACAAAGGCTTGTTATTGACCTGTTTTTTGTAGAAGCTAAGAATTGAAAGATCAAGACCATACTAGTTCAAACTGAACGGAACTCTGATTTACACCCTCTACCAAATCGGGTCAGTCACACCTAGCCGAAGCGTTTAATGTCAAGATTGCTCCCCATTTCCTGATGGAGCTCTATATCAGCTTGGCTGCCGTGGTGCCGAATGCCCTCTATGTAGAATACATCCCACAGCTACGCATGGTCACCCAGTCTTCACTTCAGATAACGCGCTTTCAAGAGCAGAGGGCAATCGGTCAGCCGAGGGTAGGAGTGACAGTACCTGCTCCAGCGTCATGTGGCTGTTCTGGAGCATGAGCGTGCGAATATCCATATGTTGAGCTAGTCCCGAAAGATGTTCACGTATCGTCTTCACCACTGTGTTCCACGCTTCTGGATCATCAATGAGACTGTCGAGCTTGATATCGAGGACGCGCGGAGAAGGATCAGGCATTTGGTAAGGATAGACCCAACGATGTGTGCCAGAACCAACTTCAAGCGGTATCCCACCTTTAGGAAGGGTAACACGAGCAGTGGTATTGGGTGGCACAACCACAACAACTTCTATCTGTCTATCGTGGATGGTCCATACACACTCAGCGACACCATACGGAGTTCTGTGCCGCACACGAGCAGAGGTAAGGCCTCCCCCTGGATGTGGCTGTACCTCAAGGTGGCGATAACCAGGAGCGGATGGAGCAAGACCTCCTACAGTACGATGTAACCAGTCAGCAATAGCGCCTAACGCATAATGATTAAATGATGTCATCTCGCCGGGGTTCACTGATCCATCCGGGAGCAAGCTATCCCAGCGTTCCCAAATCGTGGTAGCTCCCATCGTCACTGGATAGAGCCATGAGGGACACTCGCGCTGCATGAGTAGATGGAAAGCTGCGTTGTACTCTCCGGCACTACACAACGCGTCACAGACAAGCGGTGTTCCGATGAAGCCCGTAGAGATGTGGTAGCCATGACTCCGTACCAGTTCAACCAACCGTTGGCCCGCATGATGACGCTGCTCAGCAGTCTTGAGGAGTCCGAACTGTAACGCAAGTGCATAGGCAGTCTCAGCATCACTCAAGACCCGCCCTGCAGGAGTCACATACTCGGCATCAAAGGCCGCACGCACCCGGGCAGCAAGGTGAAGATAGCGCTCCTCTTCCCTTGTTCGCCCCAGGACACCTGCAGCCTGTCCCAATAATTCTGCTGAGCGAGCAAAATATGCGGTGGCGACGACGTGCGGATCGGTACACGCCTGTTGCGGATGGTCGATAGGAGCATTGGGATCGAGCCAATCCCCGAACTGAAAGCCTTTCTCCCACAGGTATCCTTCTCCAGCAATGTCAGCGACACGATCAACCCATGTCCGCATGCTCTCGAATTGCACCTCCAGAATGCCTTTGTCTCTATAATGCTGGTAGAGCACCCAGGGCACAATGACTGCGGCATCTCCCCACCCTGCTGTCGCGATGGGAGGCATCGGCACAATATTTGGAACCACAAAGGGCACGATACCTTCCGCAGCTTTCTGTTCTAATGCCACATCCGCTAACCACGAGGTAAGAAAACCCGCGCTGTCATAGAGGAAGCACGCCGAGGGCGCAAACACTTGAATGTCGCCAGTCCACCCCAGCCGCTCGTCGCGCTGTGGACAATCCGTGGGAATGCTGAGGAAGTTACCACGCATACTCCACACTACGTTTTCATGGAGTCGGTTGACAAGTGCATCTGAGCACTCGAACCATCCCGTACGCTCAAGATCAGAATGACAGACGACAGCAGAAATATCTTCGGTACGTAATTCACCGGGCCAGCCCTCCACCTGTGCATAGCGAAAACCGTGAAAAGTGAAACGCGGCTCCCAGATTTCTACACCAGCACCTCGAAGTATGTAATGGTCAGTGGCCTGTGCCAGACGCAACGGGCGTACACCTAGCTCGCCATGTTCCAGCACTTCGGCATGACGTAAGGTGATGCTCTGTCCCACCTTTCCTTGGACGGTCACGCGTAGTCGACCAACCAGATTCTGACCGAAATCAACAAGCGTCTTTCCTGAAGGTGAAGACGTAATGGCAATCGGAGAAAGTAATTCGATACGTCGTACAGGTGGACCTGATGGAGCATCAAGGGTTGTGAAGTCGTAGTCGATCTTTCTCACATTTCTCCAGTCGGAATCGTCGTAGGCAGGTTTTGACCAGCCAGGGAGTTCAAGGCGAGCATCGTAGGTTTCTCCATCGTAGAGATCGCTAGCGAGAATGGGTCCATGGGTAGCACGCCACGTTTCGTCGGTTACTATGCGCTCACGCGTTCCATTAGAATAGATAATCTCAAGCTGAGCCAAAAGTGCCAGTCGATTCCCGTAAATGTTGCGTCGCCCTCCATTGAAACCAAGCCGTCCACGATACCAGCCATCGGCGAGTATGGCACCCAAGGCGTTTTGCCCTTCGTGGAGCAGATGTGTCACATCGAAGGTGTGATAGAGCAGCCGGGAGTCGTACTTGGTCCAGCCAGGGTTCAAAATAGCATCACCGATGACAACCCCATTCAGGATTGCCTCATAAGTACCCAGCGCTGTTATGTAGAGGCGCGCCTGTGCAATCTCAGATCCGATGGTGAATTCATGACGCATGAATGATGCAGGCTGCGCTCGGCTCGTGTCTTCTTTCCAGTCAGGAGTTACGAAGCAAGCCGTCCAGTCGGAAGGCGTGAGCAACCCTGCCTCCACAGGAAAGAACGCACTCCACGCCGACGGTTGCCCATTACTGTCCCAAACACGTACACGTACAGCGAGAGACTCACATGATACAAGGGGGGCAAACGGCCAGGGTACAAGCACGGACTGCTCGGATTCGATCCGCTCCGTCCGTTCTCGTAATCGTCCATCTCCTTCATAGGACTCAATCTGATAGCCTGACTGATACCACGGATCACTCGTGGAAGCGAGAGTCCAGGACAACCGAGGGCGGTTTTCTCCTATTCCAAGCGCATCACGAAGGTGCTCGAACCGAACAGAGGTGATAATACCATTCGTTGCTTCATTGCTCTGCATCAATTCCTGTTGAGTCATTGTATCTCTTTCTCCACGCATGTTTCTGTTGCCACGACCATGCATCACTGCATATCTAACTTGTTTGAAGAGGTTCTCGATTCGCTACCTACCTATTCAGGTGCAGCCCCCCAGTGAGGCGAATGTCACGAGAGGAGGCCCCTACATATAGCTGATACATACCGTTGGCGATCTCCCAACGTGCCAGGCGAGTGTTCCAATAAGAGAACGGACGCGACGTAGAATTGGGGTCCAGCGTCACTGTGACCTCTCTGCACTCACCAGATTTCACCGGAACTTTTGCCCACCCGACCAACCGTTTAGGAGGCTCTCCTGCGCTTGTGGGCAAAGCAAGATAGACCTGAGCAACCTCGTCACCAGCCCATGAACCAGTATTCGTGATCGAGAAGCTCACCTGTATTGGCTTCGTACCATCGCTGGTATCAAGCTCAATCTGTGACGAGTGTAGCACACACGCCTGGGCTTTCACAAGTCTTTTCTGCATAGTCGATTGATAGTGCATTCATCTGGATCGTGCTCAAAGCTGTGGAGAAGCGCTTGTTTCGCGTGCTCACCTGGGTTCTAAAATTGTGATCACCCTCTTCTCGCTCTTCGTGGAATTGGAACGTGACCTGATCAGTTTGCGAACGAAAGAGGCCCTCGCCGCCAAAAAGCAACAGGCCGTCACATTGGCACCACCATATCAATGAAACATCATGCGCCTGCGGCGCATGATGTTTCATTGATATGGTGGTGCCTTCTTGAGTGGGCAATTGCCCTGGTCGGCGTGTAAGTCGGCTTGACAATAGCTCGCCAATCAGCGTACAATAGTAACTATCCGAAAGGTTCGGATGTTTACTGGACCTCAACTACTCTCAACGACGAGGCAGTGAATGTATGAGCAAAGAACACAGTGCCGAAACGTTCGAGCTCAGCCATCTTTCCGCGTTCGTGATTTCCTGAATGCCATTTATGGCACGCACATAAGGAGGAGATGGTAGTCCCATGAATGCACCACACTTTGATGAGACGTCCGGTCTGGTCGACTTCCTCATTGTGGGCGCGGGTCCGGTTGGTCTCGTGACGGCAATTCTCCTCGGACGTGAGGGATGGCACGTGACCGTCGTCGAGAAATGGCCGTCGCGCTATCCGATGCCACGGGCATGCACGATTGACCACGAGGCTCTGCGTATCCTGCAGGCGGCTGGGGTCATGCGTGAGCATGCCGATTTATTCGAACCGTCGCGCGGAGAACGGGGTGGCTACCAAATTCGCAATGGGGAAGGTAAGCTGCTTCGCGCGATCAACTGGAACCGATCAGCAGAGTCCGGCTGGGCAAACGTCAACGGGTTCTACCAGCCCGACCTTGAGGCGGTCCTTGAGTCTATAGCACACGCCCTGCCATCGGTGGAGCTGCGTCGAGGTTGGTCTGCCGCTGCCATCGACCAAGATGAGGACTCGATCACGCTAACAGTGTTCCGCACCAACGATCATTCACAGCATGATGTGTTGCAAGGCCGCTGGCTCGTCGGCACCGACGGCGCCAACAGCGTCGTTCGCGAACTCGCTGGCATCGAAAGCGTCGACACGGGATTTGAGGCGGACTGGCTCGTCGTCGATTATCAGTCGCTGGATCATCGACAGTGGGATGCATTTGTTACGCAGTATTGCGATCCGGTCCAGCCAGCGACGGCAGTCAACAGTGGCCCTGGTCGGCGACGCTTCGAGTTCATGCGTCGAGCGGATGTCTCGGCTGACGAGCTGGGACGAACAGAGACTGCGTGGAAACTGATGGAGCCATGGGGTGTAACACCCGAAACCGCGCGTCTTGA
>CAXTXB010000029.1:0-22522 GCA_964247965.1 uncultured Dictyobacter sp.
TACTGTTCTCCTTCATTTTACCACATTCTCCCTTCACTTAACTTGACGGAGAACCAAAATTGCTGTCAAAACTTACCATTCCCAAAAATAAAACATCGCAAGCGGCTCTAGAGGCGGCTTGCGATGTCGTCGTACGGATACGGGGTGCCGAAGAGGGGAAACGATAGAGATTATGTTCTAGTATTTCTCCTTGTGTCTGATGTGTTTCTCCTTCTCCTCTGCTATTTCTTGTGTGATTTGTTGTAGTTTTGATGTGTTTCGGGGTTGCTACATTCATTGCTACATTCCTTTATCTCGTTGGTAGTGGATGATAATTGCTACATATTTCTGTAGCAACAAAAATCGAGCTTTCCAATTTGTATTTTTGTCTCTGTAGGAAATCTTTCTAGCATTGTATCCCAATGTCTGTTATACTACCAGAAAGAAAGATGATAGGCGTTGATTGGGATAGGAGGTACTATGCCAACATTAGAAGAGCGTCTGCAAGAATTAGAGCGTGCTCTATCTGTTATGAAGTCTGAACATATTTCTGATATAACACAACTCGGTGAGCGGGTCGATATACTACAGCGACAGATCACAGAACAGCAAAGGCGGATTTCTGAGCAAGGACAGTCTTTGCATCAGCGATTTGATATCTTAGAAAAAGCGATTTCTCGACAATTTGGTGTTGTAGATCAGCGATTTGATACCTTAGAAAAAAATCTTTCTCAGCAATTTGCTACTATAAATCAAGGTTTTTTGCAGGTTGGACAGAGGTTTTTACTGCTAGAGGAGCAAGGAAAACAGCAGACAGAAGAACTTAAGGCAAAGTTTGGAGCAAGCGATCAATTTGCAGCAAGAACGTGGGGCCTAGCTCAGGAGCAGGAACGCGATATTCGGACGATGAAGGAAGATATACGTGGTGTATCAGGTCGTCTTGATAATATAGATAGGCGTTTTGACACTCAAGATGAAAAGCTCAATCTCATTTTAGAACGTTTACCGAAGCAGTAAATAAATTAATAAAAAGACACTTGGACAGTTGATCCAAGTGTCTTTTTATGTTGCTCAACTTATACACTACTAGCTTGTTTTTTCTCGTTGGAGGGCACACGCTTTTTATGATTAGGTGGAGTCTCTATTTTCTGCTCATTTGCCCACTTTGACAATCCTTCTTTATAGCTGTTGAACAGAAAAGAGTCTGTGTCGTTTACATCTAACACGAACCTTAATCTCTTTCCTAGACGTGGCTTTACTTCTTCCATACCTAAATGCAGTGCCATCGATATTCCTGTGGGGGTTTCGCTGGTAGCATAAATTTTTGTCAACTTTATGCCTCTTTGGCCCCATTCTCTTAGTTTTCCCATTAGGCCCCGAATCAGTACAAGCATGTAACCTTCTCTGACTATCTCACCCATATCAGGGTCGCTAGCTGTCCCCATTAAGATGCACTCAACTTCTTTTCCCGACTCAAATGTTTCTACATCGTCTTCTGGCACTTGCCATCCTCTAATTTTGCCATCCATGAAGTCTTCTATTGTTTTGTGTTTCACTGGCAGCAATTGAAGGTATGCAACGACCTTAGAACCATGCTTAACGATAAAGTCGCTTTCAGGGTTCTTTCTAAGCCATGCTTGGCGTTGTTCAACGCTTATTGTTGCTCCAAGTATTCGTTTCGCTAGTTCATATTCAGACGGCATATCGTCAACATTTGCTACAGAAAATGTTGTTTTGGGCGGCTCCTTGAGAAGTAAGAATGCTTCCCATCTTTCTGCAAATGCTTCGACCTCTGACCTGAGATAGACCGCTGTTTGTCTTCCGGGTGGGATAACTTTTGAAAGTGTTTTGTTCTTTACCAAGGTTCTTAACCTTGGTTCGTTTATGCCTAGAAACCTCTGAACATCCCTCCCAGACATATGATTATCGCTCAGTTTCATGCTACCTACCTCTGCTTTTTGTAGTTTTTGTATAAATTGTTAATTACATCAAGTATACACTAATTTGTGATAAATGTGAAGTTAGAACAAATTATATAGGAAATGATGCCTTCTTGATCTTTAAATTGTGAACTTTGTGATTTTTACGAATAAAGACAAAAAGGTTGACATTTTTAAAATGGGAATGTATACTTGCCATTGTGAACTTAGTGAACTTTGAATGAATTGTGAACTAAGTAGAGATTCGGACATAGCCTAAGCTCTAACCTGGCGACAACAAGACGCCTTATAGCACTTGAACAACTGAATGAATTTTCGCCCTAACAACAACTGGCAGGCTTACTAGTCGCCCTTTGCACTTCTTACTCAGTCGCCGATAGGGAAGTCACTGAGGACAGAGAACGGCCCCTTTGAGGTGCTAACTTGCAACACTACCCCTACATAGAGGATATGGAGGAACCGCTATGAGAACAGGGAAGATCAAGAACAGAGTTCAGCGTAACGGCCTACCTGTCTCGTGAACGGTCATCAGCCTAGCTGTGGCGACCCCGGAGGGCATTTTAAATATTGTTTTGTAGTGAAGCTTGGTATTTTCGTAGAGTAGGTGACTTTGTAGATTGTTTCGTAGTTCGTTGTTAGCCTCAATCGCTTCCCCGTTTCTTTCTCCTCATTCATTCTCCATCAGTGCTAGGCTGACATTGCCCGTTTCACGTGTGGAGCGGTCAATGATGAGCCTTAGCAGTTAAGGCTTAAAAGCAAAAGAGGAGATACCTGCTTATGGCACAAACAGCACAAGACAAAAAGAAAAATCTACCTGTCAATGATGCGGACTTTCAAGCATTGACCGAGTTACGCAACATGCTCAACGCTCAAAGCGAAGAGGCCATTAATGCGAACAAAGCCTACATCGCAGGCGTTTTGACTGAGATCGTTGTCTTCATGGATGATAAGCTTATTCGTGCTAGTCGCTTTGCTCGTCGAGCGGATAACGCCCAAAAACGTAACAAAGTTCGACAACTCCGTAAGAGTGAGCGTCAAGCAACAAATCCATCCGGCAATGATGCAAAGACCTCACAGAGCGCTTAAAACCCTTTGTAAAGAGTAACGTCTCACATCCTTCTCACTTTCAGATGGAGTCAATGTGAGACGTATCTTTGCATATGTAAGAGCAATGTGAGAATAGAGCACGGCTTTGGTGCGATTTGATCATTCTTTAGGCCCATTTAAAGCAGCTTTACTCAAAGAGGGGGTAAATAATTGGCAAATACAGACAATCTAGGTGGAGGCACAGGTCTTGCAGATGATCAAGACGAAAATGCAACCTCACCACCCGCTCAAGATGAAGACGCGCAGGCGGGAAACGGGTCACAATCAGACCCGAATAATCCTGATGAAGAGGAGCAAGCGGCGGCGGCGCAGCGCAATATTCTCAGTGATCTTTTCACGAACTTAATGGGCGTGTTTAAGGGTCAACCATCAGGAAATACGTCGCAACCTGCTGGATCATCCCGGTCGAATGATCCTATCCCGTTGCGGCCTCGGAGCAAGAAGGTTGAGCAGGAGCAAGAAAAAGACTTTCTTGCAAAAATGCGCGCCAAAGAGACGATTGAAGAACGGCTTGAACGCTATCGCCAAATGATCGAAGGGTTTGAGGAAGACCGTGAGAATGTGCTGGAAAAGTTGGGGCGCTGGTTCTTCCTGATCCTAGCCTATGTGGCTCCTATTATTATGGCGCTTGCGGTCGGGCGAGAAATTGGCGATGCGTACGGCGGCCCGTTTGACTGGAATAACGGATGGAGCTTAGGTGTCCACGCTGGCGCGTACTTTGGCGAGTTGTCGCTGGCAATGATGTCACTGGCAAGCGCAACCGCCTTACGGCGCGTTACGTCGGATCGAGGGTATGTCTATAAGTTACTCTCAGCCATTTTCTTTTTTGCGCTGTTTTCGTTGGCATCGGGTTTAGCGCAGTGGTTTATAGCCATGAACCATATCGGCGGCATAGCCGGAGGAACGGCGGCGCTTGTCTTCCGTGTCGCCATGCCCCCGGCTGTTGACATTGCGTCTCTGCTCTACATTTCCGTCATGGGCTTCAAGTCACTGAAACGGCATTTAGCCAATATGAAAATGATGGCGGATGCGCTTCAAGACTTGAACGACGCGGAATTGGATATTCGCAAGTCACAGAATATGGCGAAACAGCAAGAGCGGCGGGAAAATCTGTTGATGCGGGTTGAAGGCTTGCAAGCTGACGCTGTGATCAAGGCTGTTGAGCGGTCGCTCAATGATCAAGGTGATAAGCGTGGCAATGGCTGGCAGATGCGTAACTAAGGGTTTATTGTCCAGGGTGCTCTCGTGAGCACCCTTTTCTTTAGTGGAGAAAGGCGTATGAACTTAGAGCGTGGCGAAGTTGCCGCATTATTAAAGCAGCAAGCAACCTTGCTTGATGTCAAAGTACTTGCTGATGGACCCAACTATACCTACTTCCTTGAAATTGACAGCAAGCAGTATCAAGCATGCACGCTCTCAAGCTCAAGTGACTACTTCCACTACCGTTTAAATCTGGATCGACCCCATATCACGGCCATTGTGGTTGGAGAGCATACCACGTGTGCCCCACTTCCTGTTTTGGCCCTAGACGAAGGTTACTTCTACGCTCCTGGCGAAATTCCCCGTTGGTACAATCCGACGGCAAAGCGCACCCGAAAAAATGCCATGGTGATTGTTGGAGGCTTGCTCAGTGGAGTAGACGAAGCGTGGGAGCAAGTCGAAGCCATGAGGCCCTCAACGCGCTACCGCTACTTAGCGCGCATGCAAAGCTTTCTGAGTGCGAAGCAAGGGCGTCAATTAGCGGTGTAAGCAAAGGAGATTCATGCTATGCCCCCTCTTGCGGTGATTATTGTCTGGCTGACTATTGCCGGTATTGCGATATTGGTTGGAACAACAATAACAGTTCGTCGCTACTTTGATTATGAGGATCAACGAATTGTGAGTGGAGGAAGGCACAGGAAAGATGTGCTTTCCTGTGCCTTTTGTGAGGAAGCGACGGATACTTATATTCTCCTTACAATGGATGGAACAAACTACATTCCTGTCTGTTTTGACTGCCAATATCGAACGGGCATTCGTTGTTCTGACGCCACGATTAATAAAGAGTACTTTTATCAAGTTGCGGAATGCGACCGAACCTAAAGGAGAAAATCATGCTGCATACCCTTCTTCAAGATAGTGAAATTGTTGGCAGTTTCTTTATAAGTGCCTCTATTGTTTGGTTTTTTATCATTCGTCCACGGAGCAAATAAAAAGGCGGCTTCTCTGCTGATGTTTGGCGACAGGCAGAGAAAACCGCGTTTGTCCGTGAGTTTTTGAACCCCACATGCTTGCCTTCAGTATAGCATAGTGGGTTTCTTCATGAAAGGAACGATGCACTATGACCTTTTCAATACCTCAACTTGTTGGAGCTATCGTGGTTCTGTTTGTGCTTGCCTGTTTCACCTCTGGCCCTGGACGCCAAAATAGACTAAATGGCTACAATCAAAGGCAGTTCTCTACCATGAGCCCTACGCCCTATTCAGCCCCTTCTATGCGCCCGGTAGCGCGTTCCTCTGGCTTCTTCTCAAGGGTCTTGTGGCTCCTGGTCCTTGCCGTTATCGCATACTTCCTTTTGAAACAGTATGCACCAGATGCCCTGTATCCTCTTCACTCCATTGTTCCATGGTTGTAGCTGTGCATCTACAAAAATGCCGGTTTGTCTGCGACAACAGACAAACCGGCAGTGTAACCCACTTTGTTTACTTTTCTGACCCTCTATGAAGCATAGGGGGTCAACCTTTGTGAAAGGAGTTACACCTCATGCGCCTAGTATACACGATAGAAACGTGTGGGGAACTCCTTGGGAGGAACCCCCGTGGAAAAGAAGTCAGAAACCGGCTTGATCGTTGGTCTTATTGTCGTGGTTGCCCTCTGCTTCATTGTTGGGGGCAATCATCCGGGAGGAGCCACGACTAGTCCTCAGCCCTCTTCTTTTATTGCCCATGTGACCCGCCTCTATCAGCTTGATCCTGCACAATATAACTCACCGGCAGACTATGAGTATGCTCCATCAGCGTGCTCAACAACGTCTCTCACAGAAGTATTGAACGGCTATGGTCAACACCTGCGTATTGCGGATGTCTTGCACGCAGAAATAGCGGCGAACGCTATTTCACCGCAACTCGGCTTGCTCGATGAAAACGGTTTAGCACGTACCGCCCGCGCCTTTGGCTTTCAAGCGACGATTGATCATACACATACACT
The DNA here is from genome assembly GCA_964247965.1 of uncultured Dictyobacter sp. GTDB lineage: Bacteria > Chloroflexota > Ktedonobacteria > Ktedonobacterales > Ktedonobacteraceae > Dictyobacter. The sequence goes on from CAXTXB010000029.1 coordinate 6,213, forward strand.
GGATCAAGTGATAGCGTTGGGCAACAAAGGGACGCCTGTGATTGTGAGCATTCCCCCTGGCAGGTCTCGTAAGTTTCCAGGCGGCCACATTCTTGTTGCAACGGGTGGCAATGCGCAGAGCGTTTTTCTCGCTGACTCTTCTAGCTACAACCTGGGTACGCTTTCTCGAACACAGTTTCAGGCGTTGTGGAGTGGGCTGACTGCTCTTGTGACGCCCACAACTGCACAGGCAGGCACGATTCCCAATTATCGCGCCTTAGCAGAGCAGGACGCGCAAGAAGAGGGTATCTCTCCTACGACCTTTTCTCGACAAATGAACGATGAAAGCGGCTTTCAGGCTGATATCGTCTCTTCAGCCGGAGCCATTGGGATTGCTCAATTTATGCCAGAGAAGGCAAGGGAGCTAAAGATTGATCCACATGATCCGGTTGTCAGTCTCAAAGCAGCCGCTCATCTCATGTCGATATACCTCAAACGCTACGATGGCGATTATGCCAAAGCATTAGCGGCGTACGAAGCAGGACCAGGCGCGGTGGATCGGGCGATACGCTTAGGTGGTGTGCAGTGGACCCGGTATCTTGCAGCCTCAACGTGTCGGTACCTGCACACCATTCTCAATGAGCAGGTGTGCCAATGATGCAGCAGCGCAAACGCTTGTATCCTGCGAACTGGCCTTCCTTATCCCATCAGTGTAAACGTGGGGCTGGCTGGCGCTGTCAACACTGTCACATTCGACATGGAGCAACCCGCCTAAGTAACCGAACGGGGCAGGAGTACCAGGTTTGGTTACATGCTGCACACGTTCGCCTCCACGATACGCTAAACCCCGATCCTGAACTGTTCGCCCTGTGTCCTACCTGTCATGGGCGCTACGACTACTGGATGCGGATGCGTGAAACCGTCGTCCGGCTTGAAATGCTCAAACACCGCATACTCTTACATCAGCGCGGCCTCCTACGTGTCGCGTAAATTGAACCTATAAAAGAAAGGATAATGTGCATGGCAGCACGTGAAACACTACCCGAAGCCTATGGCGTGGTGATTGCTGAGATCGAGAGGCGCTACTATCCCTTACGGATTGAGAAGCGCAACGAAGACGGGAGCGTCTGGTTAGGATGTGGCTCTCATGCCTATTGGGAGACGGAAGCAGAGCATGGTATCCCTTACGCCCTTGGTCCACGGCACACGCAAGGAGTTGTTTCTTTTCAGAGATATCGTGACGCCCTCGAATTCTGTCATCGCAAGCAAGAGGGCTATCGTCTCTGGTATCAATGGGATGCACTAGCGGCACACACTGAACTCTACCCAGAACGCAACGCTTGGTATCGTGATGAAATAGTTACCATGACGAGCGGCACGTTTCCGTGGGACAGACTTCCACAAGTAGAAACATCTGGCACTTCCATTGTTTATGGAAGTGTGTTTCTGAAAGGCACGCATTGCTTTGTCTCTGCTCCCACTATTGACGATGCATGGGAGCGTCTGTATGAGTGTGTTTGTGAGCACGTAGCGCAAAAGCAGATAGCATAAGTTATGTTGATCCATAATCAGCCCTTCTAGTCCTGCTAGAAGGGCTTTTTTCAAAAGTGAGCTTGGAGGATTGTATGATTACCATTTTTATTCTTGCCAGTCGTTCCGATGAACGCTACATTACCGATTTTTGGAAACACCTTGCGGCGGCTCGTCGTTCTTTGCCTGGGGTGCAATGGGTCAATCCGCTCTACGTGGAAGATATGCTTTCAACGAATGCGGTTGTGCCTGCTCTACCGCAACCCTATGTCGTGATCGGCTGTCTTTCCAAAACATTTCTCTCAGAGGTGTTCGATCAGCCAGCGTTACGCGAAATGATCTTACAAGCGGATCGAGCAATGCCGCTTCTTATTCGATCGTGTGAGTGGAATACGTTCCCCTCTCCATTCGCCAAAAAAGCACCGTTCATTAACGAAGCGATAAGCGAGGGAAGTTCGAGCGATGCGTTATTCGTGCGTGTTGTGAGTCGTTTAAGACAAACGCTTCTCGGTCTATAGGCAGGAGGAAAGCTAAAATGCTTGTTTATATCAGTTTCGCAGAGGAAGACAAGCCCCATGGCAATCGTTTGAAGATCGTCTTCAAACCAATAGAAAACCAGATAGGATGCAGGATATGGAGTATGCAAGACATTCTCGCTGGGAGCAAGTGGCAACGCGAAATGGCGGATCATCTCAGACAATCCTTTTTGTTTGTTCCTCTTGTGAGTGCTGACTGGCTTGCATCGGATAGGTGTCAAGCAGAATTGTCTGCGGCAGTACAGCTAGAGCAAGCAGGGCAGTTGAGAATAGTTTCTGTCTTACTTCGACCGTCCGTTTGGGACTACTCCCCGTTGCGCTCTTTCCCAGTTCTTCCCTCAAATGAGAAAGAGGTGACACGCTGGCCGAATCAAGATAGGGCATGGACGGATGTGCAATCTGGCATCATCAAGATAATAAAGAGGTATCAGATCAGATAGGAGCATTGTTGAGATACCGTTCTGATCGCGCCCTTGTAGCCCTGCTATGAGGGCTTTTTCATGAGAGGTGAAGTATGCACTATATGAGTTTCCTGTTTGGTCTTGACAGGCGTGAGCAAGACATGATCGAGGTGTTGCGAAACCTTCCAGTCGCCATTATCATTGTGCGCCCTGGTGGTGAGCAAGAATGGTACGTGTGGCAATGCGTGGAATCCAGTGGAACGGCTCCCACCTTTACAGCAGCAGTGAGTCAAGCCCTTCATGCCTTGTTCCTCTATGTATAAGGTTAGATGTATAGCTGTGTTGAAGCTTCTGTAGCCCTTGTAGCTCTGCTATGAGGGCTTTTCTTATGGAGAAAGCAATGAATCTACTGAAAAGACTTCTCTGGTTGTGGCGTGTCTCTCAAGGCATCGCTGAAGTAAAACAGCTAGCAGAAGAGCATGCGGATGATCCGGAGTACTGTATAGAGAGTGCACTTCATGCACTGAGCATTTTTGAGGAGCTCTCATCGTATGCACAGCCACTTAGAAAAACGACGCCTGAAGAGGGCGAAATCATAGAAGTGATGTTTCTAAAGCGTTGGGATCGGCTTCGCCGTATATCAGTGTTTGCAGACATGCTATAAGGAGAAAGAACAAGAATGAATGGTGAGGAGTACAAAGCAGAAGTCTTGAGAACCTATGCGGGGTCAGACGATCCTCAAGAAAAGCTAACGCTGGCCGCCCTGGGTCTTACTGGTGAGTCAGGCGAGGTAGCGGATCACATGAAAAAGCACCTCTTCCAAGATCATCCTATAGACATGGCCCACATTAAAAAAGAGCTCGGCGACATTCTTTGGTATGTCGTTCTAGCTTGCGATGCTATTGATTGTTCCCTGGAAGATATCATGCAGATGAATGTCGAGAAGCTGCGCAAGCGATACCCCAACGGGTTCGATGCTGAGCGTAGCATTCATCGTAGCTTGTATGAATAAGTTGTTCTTGTCCGTTCGATATTCAGCCCTTGTAGCCCTGCTATGAGGGCTTTCTTTATGGGAGGGAATCAAGTGATCTTATTCTATTGTGGTTTGAATGAGCAACAATGGAACCATCATCCTGTAGACCCTGGATCATTTGCCTGTGTTGCTCCTGTCTATGGGAAGACGGTGCAGAAGAAAAAACGCAATCGCGTAAAGGTTCCCCCTGAGACACAAGTGATTCAGGATAGCGGGGCATTTAGTGATGGGATAGATGAACGTTTAAGCCTGGAAGCAGCACTAGAGCGGCAAGTGATCCATGCAAAAATGTATGAGTATGCAGTACAAGTCACTCATCGGGCAAGTTATGACGTACTCATAGATGAGAAATGGGAGGGAGGTATCAGGCGGAAGGCACGATGGAGTGAACAAGATGCAGAGTATGCAGTTGAAATGACAGTGCACGCAGCTGCATATCTTGCACAGCATCGTATGGGTATAAAGCTTGTTCTTTCCGCTCAAGGCGTCTCTGCACAACAGTACTTGCGATGTGCTCAACAGATTGTGCCATTGCTAGAAGATGGTGACATCTTTGGTTTAGGTGGGTGGTGTATTACAGGAAAGATGCCTGCGCAAATGATGCCTGTGTTTCGTGAAACGATGCGTGCTGTTATTCCTTTTCTTGGTCGAGAGGGTGTCAAGCGAGTTCACATTTGGGGTGTCTGCTATGCGCCTGCATTGGGTGAGCTCTTGTGGTTGTGTGATCAATGGGGAATTGCCCTTTCAACGGATAGTGCAGGTCCATCGATTCTTCCAGCTATGGGACAATGGGGATATGCTGAGTGGCGTGATAATACTTATAGGCGGCCGCCTGTCGAGATACGAGGCTTAGAACGCGCACGCCATGTTCATGCTACACGGGCATGGTTAAGCACATTTCGCAGTACTCCACATTATACCCCTCTGAAAGCAAGACAAATGAAGTTGATGTTGTAGCTAGCCCTTGTAGCTTACACTGCAGGGGCTTTTTTATTGGAGTGACGGCCGTGAAAAAGCCTTTCCCCTGGTATGGAGGCAAAGAGCAGTTAGCTCCATTGCTTGTCTCTCTTTTACCTGAACATCAGGTCTATGTCGAGGTCTTTGGAGGTTCTGGTGCATTGCTCTTTGCTAAAGAACCAGGTGAGTTAGAAGTCTTCAATGATCTTGATAGCGGTGTCGTGAACTTCTTTCAGGTGCTGCGTGATCCAGAGCAAGCAGAATGCCTTAGTCAAGCACTGGCTCTTACCCCCTATTCACGCGAGGAATACTACGCATGCCTAAAGCACTGGCAAGAAACAGATGATCCTGTAGAGCAAGCACGTCAATGGTATTGTGGGGTGGTGCAAAGCATGAATAGTTCTATCCGCAATACTGGATGGAGTTGTACAAAAGCCCCTGGCTCAAACCCTGCAAGGAAGTGGCAGAATGGCATTGCTCATCTTGCGGAATGTGTCGGCCGTCTCTCTCAGGTGCAGATAGATCATCGAGATTTTGAAAAAGTCTTCCAGGTCTATGATAGCCCTGAGACATGCTTTTATCTCGATCCTCCCTATTTGCAGCAGACGAGGCGCAAGGGGAGATGCTATCACCACGAAATGAACCTTGAGGATCATGAGCGGTTACTAGCATGTGTCCTGCAGGTCAAAGGTATGGTTCTTCTTTCTGGCTATACTCACCCACTGTATCAGCAAGCCCTGCAGGGTTGGGAATGCATTGAACACACCTTGACGTGTGCATCAGCCGTGCGCGCTCATACCCCCTACGGGCTGACACGTGTGGAATGTGTGTGGAGAAATCCTGCTTGTATTCGCAATACACCTAGATGGACACAACCTGCATTGTTTGCATAGTTCTGTGATGTGTTTCGCCCTTGTAGCTCTGCTATGAGGGCTTTCTTTCCTTCATTCATGCCAACTCAACGGGAGTTGGTAGGACTGAGTGAAAGGAGACATTTATGCAACAAACACTTCTACGACTCGCAGCCCTGGAAAGCTTCTGCAACACCTGCCCTCCAGCACAGGACGTGAGCGCACTGCTTGCACGCGAAGGTTTCTTTCTGGTTCTTGCGTTAGGCTCCAAAGCCTTTGAGCAACAATCAGGACACCCGATACCGCCTTTGCCTGCACAGTATCACTACCGCGACAGCTATAACACAGAGGTCATTTACCTAGCTGGACGAGATATCCCCGAAGAAGGGCAACGCTTCCCACAGCATGCATCCCGCTGGTGGATTTACCCAGGCGCAAGTCAATTTGCATACAACGGGATCATGCAGACGCTTACCGTTCACTGGTCTCTGGACTGGCACCCAACACAGGAGTAGAGAGGCGGCTATGACTACCTTGATTGCGGTCTACACATCGCAGGGATGTATCGGGCGCTGTGATGCGAGATGCTATGAAGCAACACAATCCGAATGTACTTGCATCTGTGGTGGTCGCAACCATAGGGCAGGCAAACAGAAGAGCATCGACAATACACGGGAACTGGCGGAGCGGTGGATCACTGACTATGCACGCGCCCACGATCTGCACGATTTTAAGGCAGAGATGCATCAAGAATGCCAACAACACACGCTATGGAGTATGTTCAATGAGTAACGCACAGGCTGAGGACTTTTCGAGCATTGCCAAGATGTTGCAAGCGGATGGTTTACCAGGGGTGCTGCACTCGAACCGCCCATGGCGAGAACTGGCAGCCGAAGCCGTAACCCATCTTATCACCACGAAAACGCCCATCTATGTGAGACATGGGCAATTGGTCCGTATTCAACGAAAGGAGGATGACACGCCCTTCATTGATACCTTGAGTGAGGCAACACTGAAAGGTATCCTTGCACGCTCTATGAACTTTGTAAAGATGAACGTGCGAGGGGGACAGCATATTGCTCCACCCGATAACACCGTCAAAGACATCTTGACGCTTGGAGAATGGCCCTTTCCACCTCTGGACAGCATCGTGGAGTTTCCCGTGTTTCGCCCTGATGGAACGCTGATTGATACGCCCGGCTATGATGCGTTGACTCGCCTGGTCTATACACCTGTCCCACATCTGAAAGTCCCAACAGTGCCAGAGCAGCCGACAGACGAAGATATTGTGAGTGCGCTAGCCCTCATCGACGAAGTGATGGGCGAATTTCCCTATGAGAACGATGCAAGCTATGCCAACGCGGTTGGGCTACTCTTGACGCCACTCATCCGACAGGCAATCAACGGTCATGTCCCCCTTGCCCTCATCGACGCCACGCGGCCAGGCACCGGCAAAAGCTTATTAGCGGAAACCGTCGCAATGATCGCCACCGGGCGTAAGGCGGCAATGATGGCTGCGCCCTATGATGATGATGAATGGCGCAAGCGCATTGCTTCCACGCTTGCGGAGGGCGCAACGATTATCACGATTGATAACATCAAGGCAAAGATTCAGGCGGCAAGCCTCGATGCTGCGCTTACATCCTCGATCATCAAAGAACGTATCCTGGGACAAAGTAAGAATGGGGTCTATGCACAGCGCGCAACCTGGATGGCAACGGGAAACAATATTCAGATTGGTGGAGACTTGCCCCGGCGTTCGTATTGGATACGCATGGACGCCCATGATGATAAACCCTGGATGCGCAGTGGCTTCAAGCATGATCTGGAAGCATGGGTACCAGAGCATCGCGGGGATATTATCGCGGCCCTGCTGACGCTTGCACGTGCGTGGTTTGCGGCGGGGCGTCCGGTCGGCAAAAAGCGGCGTATGGGCAGCTTTCAACCGTGGGTCGATACCATTGGCGGCATTCTCGATTATGTGTGGCTCGGCGAGTGCCCGTTTCTGGACAATCAAGACGAGCTCTACGAACAAAGTGATAATGATGCTGCACAATGGGCAGCATTCCTCTATGCATGGTATGAGCTCTATAGAAGTGAAGGCGTTCTGGTCTCGAAACTGACCAAAGATATCAAGTCAGGCTCCTTTGACGATGGAGATACTACCCTTGGTGTAGCTGGACTCTATAATGCGCTCCCTGATGATCTAGCAGACATTCAGAAAGGCGACTTCAAGCGACGACTAGGGAAAGCGTTAGCGGCACGGGTCGGGACACAATTTGATGAAAGTGGCTTGCATTTGGAAAAAGGAGAGATCGACACCCGCAACAAGTCCATTTACTGGAAAGTGACGGATGTACGGGTTTCGCGGGTTTCTATCCCCCAAAAGGAGGATTCTCTACCTCCTGAACCCTCTTTAAGAAGCATGGGGGGCGGGGTGAGGGGTGGTATTCCTTCTGAATTCACCTCTGAACGCAAGGAAAACAAACCCGCGAAACCCGCAAACCCGCAAGGAGAAGCACCTTTACAAATGTTTGATGCAGTGAACACACCCAAGGGTGAAGGCTTTGTAACTCAGAACTGGCCTACGCGCATTGGTGTCAAACTGCATTTCAGTCAAGAGGTCGTCTACTTTGAAGACCCGTATGAGATCAAATGCATCTACCCGTTGATTGTGGAGCCTGCGGAAGCATGGCCCTATAACGATCCAACGCTGTCGGATGCAGACTTGCTCAAGATGGGGTATCGCTCCCGTCGCTCACAAGGCTATCCTATGCCCCGTTCCTATTCTGATTCTGATGATACGACGCTATAAGGAGGTGGAACAATGCCAATGGATAAGAGCCGCTATCCGCCCAATTGGCCCAAGGTATCGCGCACGATTCGACGCATAGCGGGGAACTGTTGTGAGTGGTGTCACATTGAAAACGGTGCGCCGCTTCCAAGTGGGCGAAAAGGGAAGGTAGTGTTGACCGTGGCTCATTTAGGCACGCCCTATGCAGACGGGAAACCCGGCGATAAACATGAGAAGCATGATGTGAGGAGAGAAAATCTCGCTGCACTCTGTCAAGCCTGTCATCTGCGCTATGACCTGGATGATCATATCCAGCACGCACGAGCAACGCGCAACCGCAAAAAACAGGAGGCGGCATGTGCATCTGGACAACTGTTTCTTACATTGTAGCAAGTCGCGGGTTTGTTGCGGGTTTGCCAAAATGAAACCCGCAACGTGAGGCCGCCTGTAGAGCGGGTCGCGGGTTTGCGGGTTTGTTTTCCACTCGTAGCGGAAAAATGCAATCACCATACAAGTTACAGACAAGTTTACTGTAGTATTCATAGAAGAGTCTTTACGGGATTGAACAAGGAGAAACCAACTATGCAAGAACAGTATGATTTTTCTTCACAACCGTTGTTGCTCAACATTTCTCAAGTGATGCAACTGCTAAGCCTTAGTCGATCTAAAGTCTACAAGCTTATCAAGTTTGAGGGTTTGCCAGTTGTACGGTTTGGGCGCGCTGTACGGATATCTTCTGTAGCGTTACAGGAATGGATATCACAGCGCCAACAACATGTCGCATAGCTTGATTAAATTATCACTGAACCGCCTCACTGCTACAAAGCTAGGTGAGGCGGTTTTTTCTTGAGAAGGAGTAACCTTATGCCGAGGCGTGGAAATGGTGAAGGTTCTGTATATCAACGTAAGAGCGACGGAAAATGGGTAACAAGTCTTACTCTGAATGATGGACGCAGGAAGATTCTCTATTCCAATACACAGAAAGAGGCTCTGAGGAAGCTTAAAAAAGCGTCTCAGGAGCAAGAACAAGGTACATTAACTGTTGGTCCACAAGACACGATAACTCAGTACCTTGACTACTGGCTGAGTGTTTACAAGCAAAAAATAAGACCTCGTAGCTATGAGAGATATGAACAGATTATACGCTTACATCTTGTTCCTACACTTGGGAAGATTAAGCTAGATAAGCTTTCACCTCAACACGTCCAGACTCTTTACACAAAGAAGTTAGAAGAGGGTCTTTCTGCAAACACGGTACTTGTTATTCATGGCATGTTACACAAAGCATTAAAGAGTGCAATGCGTTGGGGTATTCTTGCTCAAAACGTATGCGACCGTGTTGATCTTCCTCGCAAGACTTCTTTTGAGATACATCCACTTACTTCACAACAGATTCAGAGCTTTATTGAATCTATCCATGAGCATCCAAATGAAGCTCTTTTTGTTCTTGCCATTGCAACGGGTATGCGTCGTGGTGAGATTGCAGGTCTTAAATGGCGTGATATCAATATGGATCAGTGCACACTGCAAGTTCAACGGTCCTTGACCCGTGTACCCACCTCGATGGGTGGTGGATACCAAGAAGCGGAACCGAAAACAGAAAAGAGTCGTCGCAGCATAGTTCTACCTGTCTTTGCAGTAAGCGCCCTGATAAGGCACCAACAACGTCAAGAGGTGATGAAAAAGAATGCTGGTGAGTTCTGGCAAGATCACGACTACGTGTTCTGCTCTCCAATAGGAGGGCATATTCACCCTGGACATAACATTCTTGAGGAGTTTAAAAAGCTCTTAAAGAAAGCGGGTTTACCAGATATTCGTTTTCATGACTTGCGCCATAGTGCTGCAACAATGCTATTAGGGATGGGCGTTCATCCAAAGATTGTACAGGAGCGGCTTGGGCATCACGATATAGGCATAACCATGAATATCTACTCTCATGTGTTACCCAACATGCAAGAGGATGCTATGAGAAGACTAAATGATATAATTGGTAGTCAAGAAGATAATGAGGATGAGGATGATAATGGGGAAAGTGGGGCACTTGTACCCGTGTAAAATGTGGTTGCTACATCCGTTGCTACATTTAGATAAAAAATGAGAACATAAAAACATCGCAAGCCGCTGTACATGGGGCTTGCGATGTCGTCGTACGGATACGGGGTGCCGAAGAGGGGACTCGAACCCCTATGCCAGTTAAGGCACAACGCCCTGAACGTTGCGTGTCTACCAGTTTCACCACTTCGGCTTGTCCTTCTCGGATGGCAATATAATACAGCATCCCTCTCATATCTGTCAAGTTTTTTTCTTTGCTATTTTACTAAAGGAGAATTGATGGAGCTGGGTCAGGCTAAGATAAGCAAGCGAGCGAACTATTTTATAGCGATGCCAGTTCGTGTTATAATAGTGTGAACATTTCATTGAGAAACATTCTGGTGACAGATGTTTCTAGGTGCCACACTATTCTATAAGGAATAGTTGAAGACGTTTGGAGCACAGATACGGTGTGCCACTCAACTGGAGTTTTCTATGCATAAGCAGAGTCCGCCTGTATATGCGGCTATCGATATTGGTAGTAATACGGTTCGTGTCGTTGTTGCAAGGTGTAGAGCGAATAAACTTGATATTCTGGAGGCTGATGAGAGGCTGGTACGCATCGGCGAGAGCGTGAATGCTACGGGCAGTATCTCACGGCAAAAATGGGATGAAACAATCTCAGTGCTGCGTGATTATCAAGCTCTGGCTAAAAAACATTCCGTCCAATCTGTTCTGACTGTAGCGACAGAAGCTATTCGCAAGGCGAATAATAAAGATGAGTTTTTGGCAGATATAAAACGCGAGACAGATCTGTCCGTCAACATGATTAGTGGAGATATTGAGGCCATTCTGACCTTTTATGGAGCGACTTACGAGATAGCTCAGGAAGATAATGCAGTAAATCGCATTGGGGTGATGGATCTGGGAGGCGGCAGCACCGAGCTGGTTCTTGCAAAACAAATGCAGATTAACTGGCATACCTCGTTTCCTATTGGTTCTGGCTGGTTGCATGATCGTTATCTTGAGTCGAACCCACCTGCTCTTGATGATATCGCCACCGCACGTATCTTTTTGCAGACATACTTGACGCGCTTGAACATTAAATATCTGCCTCCTGTACTCATTGCTACCGGCGGGAGTGCTAATTCGTTATTGCTTCTAGCGCAGCGTGCTTTCCGTCTGAATGCTTCGCAAAACAGACTAACGCTGGATGATTTGCTTCGCTGTGAAGGATTACTTTGTGCCCTTCCAGCCGAGGAGATTGCAGAGCGTTATCAGCTAGATGTAAAGCGAGCCCGCATCCTTACAGCGGGGTTATTAATAGTTTGTGCGATGCTAGAGCGTCTGCAGTTACATGAGATTCGCATCAGCTCTTATGGCCTGCGTGAAGGCGTCCTGCTGGCATGTAATCGTCACGGCGAACATTGGCTGGAGCAACTACAAAAACGCGGTCAGCTTGCTCAGCATACTAATTCAGAGAAAAAAGATACATCGCCATATAGTGAAGAATTTGTACAATCGGGGCGACGTTTACTGCGGGACCGTACAAAAAAAATGTTGTCCTGGCGTGAGGATGTTTTGCAGCACGAGGATATCGAGGCTGTGCATAAGATGCGTGTTGCCTCCCGGCGCCTGCGTGCTGTATTGGATGCCTACCAGTCTATCTGCGATCCAAAGCAGTTCAAAAAGGTTTATAGACATGTTAAAGATGTTGCCGATATCCTGGGTATGGCACGTGATACGGATGTAATGATTGAGCACCTACGAGCGCAGTTTGAACAAAGCAGTGCCATCGAAAGAGCTGGTGTAGGTTGGCTTATAAAACATCTGGAGGGATACCGGGCTCAGCATCAGAAGAAGCTGGAAGTCAGCTTGCAAGAACTTGATGAGGATACATTGCTGCGGCAGGTCGAGGCTTGTCTACCAGAAGGAGGCTCTCGTGATGGCAAAAGCTAAAGTTGTTACAAATATTGATGCCCATGCTCCAACAGGTATGAATGCCCGTATCATAGCGAAGACACGCCTCGAAGAGATGTACACGTGGGATGTATATGTTGACGATCCCTATAACGTGCATGAATTACACAGTCTACGGATTGCGGCAAAGCGTCTACGCTATACGCTTGAAGTTTTTGAGGAGACGTTCCCACAGGAACGCGGACCGATTATGCAAGAGATTACGCAAATCCAGGAAGAACTGGGGTCTATCCACGATAGCGATGTGATGGTTGCGCTCCTACGGCTCTGCCTGGGCAGTTACGATAGTGATGTGGGCTACGCTTTGAAAAATGTTACGGAAGAGCAACAAGGAAAAGATATGGTTGATCCTGCTATGCTTGCTTCTCTGTTGGACCCACATGCTCCACCATCTGTCGAAGAGCGGCGCGGGCTGGAGTCACTTGTAAGCAGTGTGCAACAAAAGCGCGAAGACCAATACACAGCATTTCTTCGTCACTGGAAGCAACTTAAAGAGCAGGATTTTCGTAGCAAGATTATAGCATTGCTAGATAGTTAATGAAGAATGCAGGGAGGTAAGAGTAGAAAATCATTTGTGATTCTCAGCTTGTTAGTAATCAGAAAATAGTGACTAATTCTTAAGTACACGTATTAAATGAAGAATCTGCTAATAAGTTGGGAAGGATGTATGTGCTAATGTAGAAGGTGTTTGTAAGCCAGATGGAATGTACATCAGGAGGAGCATTGATATGATGACGCGAAATCCAATTGAGGATCTAAGTTGGAGCGACCGTGATCAGCCAACTGATGAGGAAATTCGCTTGAGTGGAGGCCTGCTTGTAGAAGATTGGCCTCATGCACGTCATGTAGTGCGTCTCTCTATGCAGCTATTTGAAGCGACATACCCTTTGCACAAAGGCGGTAAAAAGGTTCGACGTTTACTCGAAAGAGCAGCTTTCCTGCATAATGCGGGCATGCTAGTTGATGCCCGTCGCCATCATAAGCACTCTTTTCGCTTGATTAAAGACACTCCCTTACCAGATTTCACGGAGAAGGAGCGCTATGAGATCGCTTGTATTGCGCGCTACCACCGCCGAGCATTGCCAAGCCAGGAGCACGAAGAATATGCTATCCTCTCTCCCGCCGCTCGTAGGCGCGTATCAGTCCTCGCAGCGTTACTACGTGTCTCCGATGCCTTAGATTACAATCACGATGGGCGTGTACTGCGCGTGGATGTTGATCCCGAAGCAAGTGATAATACTGTATGGACGATTCGTTTATGGACACGTCCATTGGCCGACCTGGACGAGGAGCTAGAACATGCTCAGGAGAAAGCAGACCTGTTTGAGAAAGTTCTTCATCGTAAATTGCGCTTCGTTGTTCAAAAATAGGGACGAACGAAGCACAATTTACGATGAAGAAATTTCTCAAGCAGGTCTTGGGTGAGGGAAGCCCTTTATGCTACGATCGTCTCAAGTCTCTACCTAGCCTCGCGTACGCACAAGTTCACGTGCCTCGCGCCTGGCAGGTACCTGATCACGTTGGCCCTTCAGTCGTCCCAAACCGAGCTCGCCATTCTCCCAGATAACCAGGAGCATACTCGCATTGAAGATCGACGAGTACGTACCACTGAAGATACCAATCAGCAGGGTCAACGTGAATGAGAAGATGCTTGTCCCTACACCAGTAAAGAGCGTCAGCGCCAGTAATGTCAGAAGCACAGTGAGCGAAGTATTCAACGAACGTGCCATCGTCTGTATAAGGCTCGCGTTGACAACTTCCTCGAACGTCTCAGTCGTGCGGCGCTGCATATTTTCGCGGATGCGATCGAACACCACAATGGTATCATGCACCGAGAAACCGATGACCGTCAACAGGCCAGTGATGAACAATGCATCAACCTGAATACTAAACAGTACACCCAGAATTGAGAAAACGCCCAGCACTACCAGAACGTCGTGCAAGAGGGCGATGATAGCACAGGTTCCGTAGCGCCACGACTTTGGCACCCTGCGGAACGAGAACCACACATAGAGCAGGATAAAGATCGACGCCGCCACTACAGCCAGAAAGGCCATCAACGTCGTTTGACCGGCTACTGAAGGACCAACCAGTGAATTACTCACCACCTGGAAGTACGGGCCGCCATTCTTCAGAAAGGCCGCCTGAATCGCAGGTATATTTGCCTGGTTGTTTATTCCGTTCCCACTATTTGCTTTGCCTATAGTCGTTAAGGTCAGAATATTGATAGTCTGGTTAGTTGTCCCCTGACTAACATCCTGTACCGTCACTGGAGTCGTTGTAGCGCCATTTTGCTGCGTCGTAGGTTTAATAATTGGGCTGACAGTTGCCTTAGGAGTCGAACTTGCTTTAGGAGTCGCTGCCGCGGTCGCAGTTGGAGCTGCTGAAGTGCTGGACGAGGTCGGTGATGCGTTTGGATCACTTGTGTTGGGCAACTTCGCCAGCGCGGTCCGTATATCACTGGCCTGAGGTTTATTTTGGAAACCAGTCACAGAGACAAGTGTAAAAGCCTTTTCGCCACTCTGAGGAACCGTTATAAAGTCGTAGCTTAGCTCTTTGTTGTATTTTGCATTTAGTGCCGTTTTAAACGCATTCTGCGTATTGTCATCAATCTGCGTATTCAGACGTACCCAGATATTCTTTGAGCCATCAATCTGGTTATTTGTCCCAAGGATAATCTGCGGACTTTTCAGATTGAAGGGCTTAAGCAAGTTTGCGACTTGCACATCGGTCATTTGTCGCTGCGGTCGCAGATCGATGCTAGAACCACCGGCAAAGTCGATACCAACATTAAGATGAAAGATCGCCAGCGAGATCAGCCCCGGAACAATCACAATAAGCGAGGCAATCAGAAACCAGTAGCGATATTTGACTAAATTGAACACTGCTCTCTCCTCTATACCGCGCTGCTGCGTCGTGCCAGTGCGGTTGATGCGGGGATGGCATCGGCTGGCAGTCCAAACAAGGCAGGATGATTGATAACGCCAGTCGGCACAAGCAGATTAAGCAGCGTGCGGGTGACGACGATGGCGGTGAACATACTCACAACAACACCCAGAAACAGGGTGGTGGCAAAGCCAACGATAATCGTTGCGCCGAAGTTACTTCCAAAGGCATAGAGCACTGCGCAGGTGATCAGCGTGGAACTGTTAGAATCACGGATTGACGGCCACGCGCGTTTCCATCCAATATCGATTGCCGAAGCCAGCAATCTACCTGCCCGCAGCTCTTCTTTCACACGTTCAAAGATCAGCACGTTAGCGTCTACCGCCATACCAATCGAAAGGATGAAACCTGCGATACCTGCCAGGCTTAGCGTAACACCAATCATCTTGAAGATGGCCAACGTCATGAGCGCGTACAGGACCAGGGCGATGTCCGCCAGAAATCCTGGCAAACGGTAGTAGAGGAGCATGAATAAAATGACCATACCCAGCCCAATACCACCTGCCAGCAAGCTCTTTGTAATAGCTTCCTGACCAAGGGTACCACCAATCGTTTCCTCGCTGACCTTGTCAAGGGCGATAGGAAGGGCACCATACTTGAGCAAGTTTACCGTCTGGGTTGCGCTTGTTTCAGTGAACTGACCGGTAATCTGTCCATTTGTTGTGATGGCACCATTAATTCGAGGTGAGGTGACAACTTTGTTGTCCAATGTGACAGTAAGATAGTGACCAACATTGTTGGATGTGTACGTGCCAAATCTCGCGGCCGCATCACCCTTCATACCAAAGTTGATCAGATAGGCACCAGTCTGTGGATCTTGTCCAACACTTAATGCATTTGGGTCCAGATCGTTGCCTGTAAAGAGCGGCTTTCCGCCCGGATTGTACTGCGTGTATTGTTTGGGATCAAAAGCGCTATTATCTGGCAAGCTTTGTGTGCCTGTGTCCCAAAAAGCAAGGTCACCGGTCTTGAGCAGGGTGTTTACTGCATCTTCCTGGTTGCCGCTAAACTTTGGGAGGTCAACCACAATACTACTTGTGACACCGCTCTGAATGCGCACGCTGGGCTCTTTGACCCCCAGGCCGCTGTTGACGCGCTGCTCAAGCAGGTTACGGGTGGTCGCCAGTTGATCCTGTGTCGCATTCACTCTCGGTTGGAGCTGGATACGTGTACCACCCTGTAGATCCAGACCTTGTACAAAAGTGAATGGATTGTTTACGTTGTAAAGGGGCTTACCACTGTCTACATGAGGCCAGAAGACGACAAATGATG
>CAXTXB010000030.1:0-2158 GCA_964247965.1 uncultured Dictyobacter sp.
GCAAGTGAAAATACAATGTGCATTATTTTTCATAAATTCGGGATGACCCGTTATATGAATTAATTGTGTTTGCTGAGAATGGTTGTCGAGTGATAGTTGAGAACCCCGCCGTTGCCGCTTACCAGGATAAGATCATTCTTCTCAACCTGGCGCTCGCCTCCCTGCCCGCGCGCCTGGACTACTGCCTCCGATAGCGGTGTGAAGCCCCACATATAGTACGACGACAACTGTCCCCCGCCCGTATTCGTGGGCAACGACCCTCCAGGTCCCAGCTTGCCATCAGAGACAAACGCGCCGCCCTCGCCCTTGGCGCAGAAGCCGTAATCCTCTAAAGTCACTAGAACAGTATAGGTATAGCAATCGTAGATCTCGCAGACATCGATGTCCTTGAGTTCGACGCCCGCGGCCTTCAGCGCGGTCGCCCCCGATTGTTTCGCTCCCGTATAAATGCCAGGTTCGCGATCGGTGCGTTGATCATCCCCTGGCGCGCCCTGCCCTGTACCTAATATATAGACTGGCGGCTGCCGCAGCTCCTGGGCGCGCTCAGCGGAGGTAATAATCACGGCTACCGCACCGTTGGAGACGAGGCAGCAGTCGAAGAGGTGCAGCGGCTCTACAATATAGCGCGAGTTCTGGTGGTCTTCAATCGTCAGCGGTTTGCGCATCTGTGCCCATGGATTTTTCTGCGCCCACTTACGCTGTGAGACGGCGATGGCACCCAACTGTTCGCTGGTCGTGCCGAAGAGATACATGTGGCGGCGCGCGGCGAGCGCATAGCCGGGATTAGCGCCGAAGTAGCCATACGCCGTGGGTAGCGCGGCCATGCCTTCCATTGAGATAGTTGCCGCGCTATAGGCCGCACCTGTGGAACGGGTCGGTACCAGAGGAGCGTCCGCGTACACCAGGACCACGACGTTCACCAATCCCTCTTGAATCGCCATCGCTGCGTACTGAATCATGGTGCTGGCTGTAGAACCGTACGCGCTCATGACGTTGAGCATGGCGAGATCCTCAAAGCCCAGGGTCATCTGCAACTGTGGACTCATCTCTGATGAGAGATTGGCGTTAATCAGCAGCCCGTCCACTTCCTCTTTCTTCAGGCCTGCGTCATCCAGCGCCAGCTTGATTGCCTCGCCGGCAAAGTCAGTTGTGCTGCGCCCATAGATCTTACCCATCGCTGTCACGCCCAGGCCCGCTATTGCGCATTTACCTTTTATACTCATAGCTTAATCTTCTCCCTCTGCAAAGAGCCGCTTTCGAGTTCAGCTTACTTCCCCGTCCAGTTCGGTTTGCGCTTCTCCGCGAACGCCTTTGGTCCCTCAATGAAATCCTGTGACGCAAGCAGATGTGCCAGTCGCGGTCGGTCCCGCCGCATCGCCTCGTCGGTAGAATACGTTAGCCCGTCAAGCACACTTTCCTTTGTGAGGCGTAGGCACAACGGAGAGCATTCCAGGATTTCGCGCGCCCATCGCTCGGCTGCGGCCATCAACTCTGTCCCCGCGACCACCTCGTTGACCAGCCCCAGCCGGTATGCTTCTGCAGCGCTAATCTGCTTGCCTGTCAGCATCATGCCCATCGCCTGTTTGAGCGGTATCTGCGCTGCTAAACGATGCACGCCGCCCGCGCCCGCGATCAGCCCCACGCGCGGCTCTGGCAGCCCGAAGCGCGCATGCTCGGCGGCTATAATCAAGTCACTGGCGAGTGCCATCTCGAAACCTCCGCCCACCGCGACGCCATTCACGGCCGCGATAATGGGTTTATTGCAGGTGAAACCGCTTGTAATACCTCCAAATGGCACCGCCGCGGCCTGGTCCGCTATATTCTCGCCCCTCGCGCTAGCCGCTGCCGTTGCCTTGAGATCGTTGCCCGCAGAAAACGCCCGCTGCCCCGCGCCTGTCAGAATCGCCACCCATGTGTCGTCATCATCCTTGAAATCATTAAATATTTGGCTCAACTCAACGTTTGCCTCATAGTGTAAGGCGTTCATCACTTCAGGTCGGTTGATCGTTATATAAGCGATATGCTCTTTTTTCTCGTATATCACGTATTGGTAAGTCATAGCGAGCTCCTTTACTCGATCTTTTGTTTCTTCCACTTTGTACGTGTGCTACAATGCTTTCAAACATTCCTTATAGGCATGACCCGCTTGGAACGGCGG
>CAXTXB010000030.1:2168-3262 GCA_964247965.1 uncultured Dictyobacter sp.
TTGCAGTTGTCGTGGTAGGTGAGCAGCGAAACCAGCGAGCCCGACAACCGCAAGGGATTGTCGCTACGCGGAGCCAGCGGGTCAACTACTAGCTAGCGGGCTTAAACTTCGGTAGTGTTACCTCGTCCGAGACATTCTCGAATGTGACCACCAGAGGCATCCCAATCTCCAATTCTTCGTTATGAGATCCCACTATGTTCGTCAGGATGCGTAGTCCTTCCGCCAGGTCCACCTGTCCGATATTATAAGGAATCTCTTTGGCGAAGCCTGGATGTAACAATTGGTGCATAAGCGTGAATGAATAGAGCGTGGCCTCTCCGCTTGCCTGTACCCATGTCACTGTTGCCTGCAAACAGTTATCGCATCTTGTCTTCACCGGCCACATCACTGCTCCGCACGATGAGCACTTCTGTATCATCAATCGATGCGCGCGCGCGCCCTCGAAAAAGGGTCGTGAAGCTTCGTCGGGCGTGGGCACGGGCTTCTGTATCACAGCCGCGTCGTGACTGTCATCTGTATCATGCATACCATTTCCTTTCCTGAGTGATCTAAAAAGTGTATCCACAAAGGTGGAGCTCCGTAGAGGAAGGTCTTTATCTCCATGTAATCACTGCGTCCAACGCCTCGATTCTTGTTCCATCAATCTTTAAGGGATTGATCTCCAGGGCCTCCAGCCTGTCGGCCAGGCTTTGCGCGAACTGACTGATACGGTAGATAACGTCGACCAGGGTATCTATATCGGCCGCTTGAGAGCCGCGCGCGCCTTGTAGCAGGGCTTTTCCCTGTAACTCGTCGAGCATGGCATGGATGTCTGGGTGGGAAACTGGGAGGATGCGCAGGCTAGTATCTTTCAATACTTCGACCCAGATGCCGCCGAGTCCAACGGTGAGCACCTGACCCCAGGTCTCATCATGCGTCACGCCCACCAGGAGCTCAACGCCGTTGAACCGCATGGGACTAATCAGGATACCTTCGATACGCGGCACGGGCCTGATGGCCTGTGCGTTACTCATAATCTGTGCGAAGGCGGCATGAACCTCGCCTTCGTTCTGCACACCGAGCTTAACACCGCCCACGTCGCTTTTGTGCAGGAT
>CAXTXB010000030.1:3272-22436 GCA_964247965.1 uncultured Dictyobacter sp.
ACCTTGAGCGCGACGGGGAAGCCGATTTCCCGTGCCGCGCTCACTGCTTGCTCTTCGCCGGTTACTAGCTGCGCTGGAATGACGGGAATGCCTGCTTGCTCCAGGAAGTTTCTGGCCTGGTGCTCCGACCAGCTACCAGAAGGTATCGTGGAGAAAGAATACGCCGGTATTTCTGTCTGTTCTGGCGCTTCCCTCTGTATCTGTGAAGTTTGGTACTGCTGTGTCCAGTCCATTACTTTTGCTAGCGCTGATATCACATGATGTATGCCTCCGCTGACAAAAGGCGTGGAGCTCTCTGCAAGAAATGTTTTTCCCGTTGCCAGGACATCGTTGCTGGCAAAGTCTAGCAGAAAGCCGGGGATCGGCGAGTTCTGCAATGCCTGTCCGATACCGGCCAGAATGCTCTTTTGGAAGCGGGACTCGGGAGCGTCATTGGTGGGCATAGCCATTATGCACAGGACTGCATCTAGCTGAGGATCATGGCAGACGACATCCAGCAAATTGCCCATCAATGCCTGATTATTCATGGCAGCGCCAGTCACATCCAGCGGATTGTTGGCCGGTCCAAGCACCGGTAGCAGCTCGCGTAGAGCCTGCCTGGTCTGCTCGGCGAATATCGGCAACGAAATATGGACCTTTTCGGCCAGATCGGCCGCCAGGTCGCAGGCTCCACCAGAGATGCCCACGACGGCTAAGCGCTTGCCGGGAATCTGCCCGGCCTGTGCAAATAGGTTCGCAGTCAGGATCAGCTCTTCGAGAGAGTGAACGCGTACAACTCCAAGCTGGCGTAAGAGAGCGTCGATAACCCGGTCATTGCCGGTCAACGCTCCCGTATGGGTGAGCGCCACCCGTGTGCTGGCCTCGCTGCTTCCGGCCTTAAGCGCAACGATGGGCTTGCCAAGGGAGAAGGCTCGTTTCGCAATCTCTACGAAACGTTCAGGCTCACGAATAGTTTCCATGAAGATAGCGAGCACCCTGGTCGCCTCGTCTTCCACCGCATACTGCAGCGCATCGGTGACCGAGATCGTGGCCTCATTGCCTGTACTGATGAGCATGCTGAGCCCCACATTCTGGCTGTGGGCGTAGTTCAGCATCATGCCACCGAGTGCGCCGCTCTGACTGATAAGCGCGATCGAGCCTGGAAGAAGAGGGCGTTGGGGCAGGGCGGCCATAGCCTCGATATGCTGTGTGATATTGATAAAGCCCATGCAGTTGGGTCCAATAAGGGCCAGGTCGTGCTCAGCCGCGAGCCGGGTGATCTCGTCTTGCATCTCGCGGCCATGCTCGTCTTGTTCCGCGAAACCGCCCGTGAGCACGATTCCATTGTGGATACCGGCGTCGATCATATCATGGATGACTGAGAGCACCGCGTTGGTTCCGACCATAATATAGCAGAGATCGACAGGCTCTTTGATGGCAGCAAGACTCGCTACAGTTGTCTCCCCATGTACAGTTGCGTTACGTGGATTGACGTAGTAGACGCGCCCGGCAAATCCTCCCGCCTGCAGGCCGGTGTGGATCATCAGCGACCACGTGGATTTCTCTGATGCGCCAACCAGTGCAATGTTGTGCGGCTCGAAAAGACTATGCAGCCGCTGTGTGCTGAAAACAATTCCTCTTGCCATAACCAGAATCTCCTCTCAAGCTTGCGGCATTTCATTATCTACGAGGCGCTTGAACACCGCATCGCACTCGTCATTCATCTCGCGCAGAACGTCTGCGGCCGGCCGGATCGTGTTGAGCATGCCGACGGATTGCCCGACGAAGTAATTAATAAGCTTTTTGCTTCCTTCGCCGCCCTTAGATGCGTCATGTTCGATACGCTGGCGCGCATCACTACTGAGCATAATCTGGAGAGGCATGGGCAGCGGTTCGGGATTGGCTGGATCTTCCCACTCGTCGGTCCAGGCAGATTTCAATTGTCGGGCCGGCTTGCCCGTGGAGGCGCGTGAGCGTAGAGTATCGCTGGAGGTAGCACGCAGAAACTTTTCTTTGACCACTGCAGGCGTTTCCGCCTCCTCAGTTGTCAACCAGATTGATCCTGTCCATGCGCCCTGTGCACCAAGGGCCAGCGCGGCGGCAAGCTGTCGGCCACTGGCTACACCGCCCGCGCAGAGAACGGGAATGGGCGCAACTGCATCTACAACCTGGGGGACGAGCACCATGCTCGCGATCTCACCCGTGTGCCCGCCGGCCTCGAAGCCCTGCGCGATAATCAGGTCCACGCCGGCCTCTTTCTGGTGCAGTGCATGCTTGACCGCGCCGACCAGCGCACCAACGCGCACACCGCGTTGGTGGGCACGCTCCACCACATCCGCCGGCGGCACACCCAGCGCGTTAACGATTATTTTGATAGGATAGGAGAGCGCGACCTCGACCAGTTCCTCGCCCCGTTTCAGTGAGATACCCATACCCGCCCTTGAAGAGGCCGTGGAACCATGAGGATTCGTCCATTCCGGAACGTTATACTTATCCATCAACCCCGCCACGAAGTCGCGGTGGCCCTGAGGAATACGCTGCTGCAGCGTCTCCATATCCAGCCCGCCCACTTCGCTGCCCACATAATTCTCGGGAATAATCATATCGACGCCAAAAGACTTACCCTCGCACTTCTGTGAGATCATCTGCAGCGCCCGGTCAAGCTCTTCCGCCTCCATCCCCGAGGCACCCAGAACTCCAAATCCACCCGCCTGCGTCACCGCCACAACAACATCTGGACTATGACTGAAACCAAAAATAGGAATAGCAATACCATAAGCTTCGCAGACCGCCGTACGCATGATCGTTCTCCTTTGAATGAAACGCGTTCCAAATATAACTGAGTATTCAGTTATGAAATAGTTGATCTAATACCGGCAAAGCACGCTCAACGATCTCTTTCTCCTCATCCGAAAGCAGCGCAATGCGCTGAGAAAGCATCACAAGCTGCTTCCGCTCCAATGCCTGGATAAGCGCCTTTCCCTTCTCGGTCATCGTCACCTCGACCCCGCGCCTGTCATGGGCTATACTGCTTTTTTGCACCCAACCTAGCTGTTCCATACGCCCAATCA
This sequence comes from uncultured Dictyobacter sp., assembly GCA_964247965.1. GTDB lineage: Bacteria > Chloroflexota > Ktedonobacteria > Ktedonobacterales > Ktedonobacteraceae > Dictyobacter. Next base: position 6,323 of record CAXTXB010000030.1, read on the forward strand.
ACTCGGTCATACTGGGAGGACGCACATGCAGAGCACTAGCCAGATCAATCAACCGCAGAGGCTGCTGGTTAAGCAATAAAGCAAGCACAGACGCCTGTGAGTATGTCAGGACATCCAGCTCCATATACTTCGCAAAAAACTGGTTGATCATCATCGACCGCAATCCAAGCTGCTTCGCCAGTTCATGTACAGTCGCCGACCGTTTCGCTAAAGAATCCTCATCTGTCTTCATAATAATTAGGGTACCTAATAAATTTCTTTTTGTCAAGGTTCGTTTTGATCTTAATGTTTGCGACTCGAATTATGATTATATGCTGCCCTGAATGAAGCAAAAGTTTTTAGAGGAAATAAAACGCGTCGATTGAGCCATAACGGCCGATGAATTTCGCGTTCGTCTCCCATTGGGGTGGAAGAGGAATAAAGTCTGCCGGGTTGGCAAACTCAACGTTGATCTTCATAGAATCTTTGAGCCGCCGAATAGCGTCGCTCATTTCGTCTGTGTCAATCGGAAAAGTTCGATGGAGTTTTCAAAGTGCAGGCTGGGCATGATCATCTCTGTGTCTCTCGTCTCGCGGTGTAGATTGATAAGAGAAACGCGACGACGCTGATAATCAACAGAAGGCCTGCGGCAATTAATACAGTCGTGCCATCCGCCAGATGCAGTGTGTTGTAGTTTGCATCATAGGACCTGTAGTTGATTACCAGCATGAACATCCCGTCCAGGCCTACGAGAAATGTGAAGATGAGGCCTATAACCCCGATGCGACCGAGTAAATTAGCATGCGTGGAGCCCTCCTCGTTGCTTTGCCGACCCGGACGAACAATGCGCACGGCAGTTGGGCCTGAAATTGCAGCCTCAATTCCATTCCCGATCAGGTTGAAGAGCGAATAGAAGAAGATGTAATTAAGCGTCTTGATTTCACCCCCAATAAAGGGAGTCAGAAAAGCGCTTTCCACCGTAACGGCCGGAACTGCCCTGAGCGCACCTATGATCAATCCGTCCACCATCGCGCTCCGACCCCCCTTCGCAAGAACATATCCGCCACGTGCAATAATGTAAAAGTCTACAAAAAGTCCTTGCAGTAATCCATAGGGCCACATCAATATATTGATACCGGTACCGCTATAGAATGCTTGCATCAGCATAAAATTGAGGAAAACCATAGCGGTCGCGCAGCCCGGCTTTCGAATGAGTGCGATGCCTACCATAAGCAGAAACATATAAGGTAGATCATTTAAAGCAAAAATATGCCCAAAGGGAATAAGCTGAATGATCGGCGTAACAAACTGATCGCCAATCAGGTTATCGTAGACCTCAAGCAGCACACTCATGATCGCAATAATCAAAATATCTGATATTGTCCAACGTCCCATCACACGGCCACGCTGGTACACAAAAAATACGCCCACAATAACTACAACCCAAATAATCCCATACACAATAATGTTCGCTGGGGCCGGCAAGTTGACCGTTATTGTACCTTCCCATGACTGAGGAAGCATATCTCTACCCCTTATACAAAAACGCATTAAATAGAAAATGCGCGAAAAATAAAAATAGATATCGCTGTGAATAATTTGTACTTGAAATGATTTTAAGATGCATATTCATTGCTATGACAGAGAAAAACATAGGTTCAACAAGCTTAGAAAAATAACTTGTCCATAGCATTGAATAAAGAGCAAAATGGTTCTACTAGCGAGCTGGGCGTAGCGACAATCCCTTACGGTTGTCGTGGTCGACGAGCGTTGAGCTACCACGACAACCGCAAAGGATTGTCGCTACGCCCAGCTCGTCACCTGATGAAAAACCGAGTATTTGGATGTGCAAAAACGCATATCATGCATAGAGCATAATATGCGCTCTTTAATAGAGGATGATTTCATTCTTAAATGAATGTAAAATTTGCATTTATCCCTGGCGATTAGCGATATGCAGGAAGATCAGGGTGAGTGACAACACAATCAGTGCCACCAGGGCGGCAATCGCATAGTAATCGTGTGTCGTAAGTCTGTGCTCTTGCAATGAACTGCGTTCGCGCTTCGACCCAAATGCCCGTGCGTCCACGACCATCGCCGTCACCGATGTCGAGCGTAACGATCCGATCAGCAGAGGGACGGTAATTGTTGGAATTGCGACGACCACGCGTGATATATAGCCGGGCCAGGCCGGCAACTCCCACCAGCGCGGCTGGCTCAGATCATAGCCGCGTACCTGCAAGACCTGCAGCAAGACCGTCGTTCGCTCCACCAGCTGTGGTAAGAAGCGTAAGGCGACGGTAAATGCAAGCCCAACTGCTGCCGGCATACGGAACTTGTAAAATGCCCAGATAATTTCAGCAGGCGTGGTGGTCAGCAGAAGGATAAGCGTGGCTGAGAGGGCGACGATAACGCGTCCGGCCTGCTGCACGCCGTTGAGCAGGCCATCGGTAGATATGCCGGGTGTGCCGATCCAGCTCAGGGTAGGAGGGAAGATGAAGAGCAGGTGTGCGTTTGAGTGTGATGTAATGTAAAACATACCCTGCGACCAGATAAGTGCTATCGTAGGGGCAAAAACCATGGTGAGCACGACGCGTACACGAGCGGAGGATGGTCGCACGAGAATCCAGGGGATGATGGTGAAGATGATGAGTGAGTAGACGAAGTTCCAGTTGAGTAGTACGCTCAATGTTCCAATGACCAATGGATAAAGGACCTTGATGCGTGGGTCGAGGCCATGTACAAAGCCCGGCCTCGGCTCGTAGGAAAAAAGGTGACGGAGCCCTTGCGCGCCGACTAGCGTAACGAAGATGACAGGCAGACTCAGCGGGACGACGAACATGAGCAGATAGCCCAGTATGGTACGCCCCAACAGCGTTTGTAGGAGGAAGTGTTGCAGCGAGATAATCATGAAAGTGCCTCTACTGATTGGAGTGTTTCGATTAGAGTCTTGACGTTGAGCGCGACACGCTGCACCTGCCCTGCGCATAGACGTGAGTGCAGTTGTGCGATAGGTGGTGGGAGTACACCATAGCTCGTCAATTCGTCTGTATGTGCGAAGACCTCTTCAGGTGTGCCATCCAGGACGAGGTGTGCGTCGTTGAGCACAACCATGCGATTGGCGTAGCGCGCCACGGCGTCCATGTTGTGTGTAATCATGATGTACGTAAGTTTTTCGCGCTCGCGCAGATCTTGTAGGAATTGCAGGAAAGCACGTGCAAGTCCTTCATCCTGACCGGTTGTTGGCTCGTCGAGTATGAGTGCGCGCGGATAGCGGGCGAGTAGCGCGCCGATTGCCAGGCGCTTACGCTGTCCATGGCTCAGGTTAAATGGATTCGCCTGCCGGTAGGCGCTGAGATCTATGATATCGAGCAGCTGGTTGACGTCATACGACATCCTCTCCTGTCGTCTGCTCCCGCGCTGGTGCCGGATTCCAAACGTCAATTCCTGTTCTACGGTGGCGGTGAAGAGCATGGTATCGGCCGCCTGGAAGAGGTATGCCATGTGCTCGGCCTGCTGCGAGATCTTGCCGGCGACGACCGCTTTTCCATCATAGAGGACCTTGCCGGCCGTTGGAGCCTGGAATCCCATGGCCAGCGAGGCTAGCGATGTTTTACCCGCTCCGTTCGCGCCCACGATTGCCAGCCAGTCCTGAGGCTTCACGACAAGGTTGACGGAGTTCAAGACCGTCTTATCGCCGTATGCCAGGCTGACTTGCTCCCAGGCCAGAATATTGTTTGCAGTACTATTATCGTTTGCACGCCCAGCACCGTTCATTTGCTGTCGAGCATGCTGCTGCAAGAATTGCGCGTAACGAGTGCCTATCAGGGCGCCATACGCTTCATCGACTGTGAGGGGCATGGCCTGCTGAAAGACATCGGGCAGCGCATAAGCCAGCTCTATTATCTGCGGGACCGAGACTCCCAGCCGCTGCCAGGGTGCTCGATCCTTGAATGCGCTGCGGGGTGGAGCATCTAGAAGGACCTTGCCCTCGTCCATCAGCAGGACGCGGTCAACCCAGGGGACAACTTCGTCGATTTTATGTTCGACTAGGACAATCGTCCAGCCATATTTCTCATTGAGTGTACGCAGTACACCTAATACCTCCTGTGTCCCCACAGGATCGAGGTCCGAGGTGGGTTCATCGAGGATCAGGATGCGCGACTGCATGGCCAGGGTGGCCGCGATTGCGATGCGTTGCTTCTGGCCGCCCGAGAGCGCGAAGATCTCCATCTTGCGCATCTGCTCCATCCCTGTATACATCAGAGACTCGTTGACGCGCCGCTCAATCTCCTCGTGGGGCAGCGCCAGGTTCTCGGGTCCAAAGGCCACCTCTGACTCTACATCGAGGTGAACCAACTGATTGTCAGGATTCTGGAAAACGATACCGATATGCTGGGCCGACTCGTGTACCTCCATCGTCCCGACTTCCAACTCCCCCAGGTATACGTGGCCCTCAAAGGTGCCGGCGATGCGTGATGGAATTAACCCGGCCAACGCGAGTGCGAGCGTTGATTTCCCGCACCCCGATGGCCCTGCCACTAAGACGAATTCGCCTTCAGCAATGGTTAATTGCAATTCACGTAATACTTGCCGTTCAGAACCAGCATAGCTAAACGACACATTATCTACGTGTAGGTCAGGCATGATTATCTCTGAATCTCCGGTCTGGTTGCGTCTCTGGTTGCGTCCGAGGTTCCAGTCTCGTCATTCACCACCACCTCGTCGTTCACTCCGGCACCCGCCGTAGCCACTCGCGTTGGTGTGACGCCCACTGTATCCGAAGTAACCTCTCGTTTCGCCGCCTGGCTCGCCATGACGAAGGCGATGATGCTGACGATCAATAGGAGTGCTGCCGCGATCAATACCGTCGTGCCGTCCGTCATATGCAGCGTGTTGCTCCCTGCATCATCGGGCTTGTAGTTGGTCGCGAGCATATACATACCGTCGAGACCCACGAGTAAGGTAAGGATCAGGCCTATAATCCCGATACGTCTGAGTGTACGCGTATTCATGAGGCTCTCCCTTCTCCGAGCGTGCTGCTAACCGGTACGCTCCCTATCCCTTCTTTCTTCCTCGTCGTTGTCGCCGTCGGAGGAAGCGCAGCCGGATTGACCGAGCGAGCGATGCGTACAGCCAGCGGACCTGAGATCGCAGCCTCAATACCGTTTCCGATGGCGTTGAAGATCGTATAGAAGAAGATGTACCCAAGCGTCTTCGTCGAGCCTTCAATCAGAGGACCCAGAAAGGCGCTTTGTACTGTGACGGCCGGGAACGCCCTGAGTGCGCCCATGATCAAGCCATCGACGACCGCGCTCCAATCGCCCTTCTCGAAGACGTGTCCACCGCGTGCAATAATGTAGAAGTCTACAAAGAGTCCCTGGAGTAATCCATAGGGCCACATCAATATGTTGATCCCGGTACCGCTATAGAATAATTGCATCAATATGTAGTTGAGGAAAACCATCGCCGTCGCGCAGCCTGGCTTGCGGATGAGCGCGATGCCCACCATGAGCAAGAACATATAGGGCAGATCATTCAACGCGAGCAGATGTCCAAATGGAATAAGCTGGATGATCGGCGTAATAAACTGGTCCCCAATCAGATTGTCATAGACTTCAAGCAGTACGCCCATGATCGCAATAATAAGAATGTCTTGTGTAGTCCAGTGACCCATCGTGCGGCCGCGCCGGTACACAAAAAATACACCGGCAATAACTACCGCCCAGATGATAACATACACAATAATGTTCAAGGGGGATGGCAAATTGACTGTTGTCGTGCCTTCCCATGCTTTAGGCATCATGTCTGAACCTCCTTATGAAAGGATGTGCTATACGTACACACGTGAAAAAGAGAGAGAAAAATTAATCTACTAACCTGGTCAATAATGCAATAGTTACATATATGTATTTATCGACCATGTAGATATAGTATGTTGCGTCCTTTAATAAACGATGATGTCAGTATTAAGCGAGTGTAAAACTTGTTGCAATAAACGTGTGTTACAAGCCATACTTGTTACAAAAAACATATGTTACATAATTTTTTGAAACTCGTCGCCAGGAGCTTTTTTCTCGATGCGGCTGATCCAATCAGCGCGCTCTGCTTCGCAGAGGGTGGCGGGGGCGCTTCCCCGATTTTCGGATTACCGCGCGGGATTGCTCCCTACACAGGAGCATTCGTGATATACTTGATGGACAAAGAACTCAAGCCAGAAGAGAGTCCTCAATGCGCAGAATTCGAAGCAAGCATCTTCCCACCTATTCGATCGAGGTCAATGGCCTGCCCATCTTTTACCAGAAAATTGGTAAGGGAGAGCCCCTGATCCTGGTTCATGGGCTTGCCGGCTCCACGCGCTGGTGGGGGCGCAACGTGGAGAGCCTGGCCGAGCACCATTGCGTCTACCTTGTTGATCTGCCGGGCTTTGGGAGCATGCGGCGGGCGCATGCGCAGTTCGCACTCATGAAAGCGGGCAGTTGGCTCTTGCAGTGGATGGAGGCGCTGGACATCCAAAAAGCGCACCTGCTGGGTCATTCAATGGGAGGATTTATCTGCCTCTGGATTGCCGCGTACCACCCCGATAGGGTCTTGAAACTCATCCTGGTCTCGCCCGCCATCCTGCACGAGGTCGACTCCATCTGGGGCTATCTGTTCCCCTTGCTCCAGGGCGTGCGCTATCTCAGTGTTCCCTTCGCCTGGATACTCCTATGGGACTCCCTGCGCATGGGCCCCTTTACCCTGCTGCGGGCCGCGCAGAGTCTTCTCAAGGAAAATCTGGGGAAAGAAGTCGAGGCCGTGCTTGCTCCAACACTGCTCGTCTGGGGCGAGGGAGACACGATCGTTCCTCCCTCGCTTGGTCATGTTCTACGTCAAGAGATGCACAACGCGCATTTGCTCATCATTATACATGCCGGCCATGTCAGTATGTTCGATCAGCCCCAGATCTTTAATCAGGCGGCAAAAGATTTTCTGGCGGGCAAAATTGTAGGAGAATAAACATCTTTTTATCTTCGTAATCAAGCGGAATTCGGCAGCGTGGTTCCCTGCTTTAAGAAGGCGCGGATGCAGCGGGCAAGTTGGCGGGGCGAGTTGTAGTTTACACAATGTGCGGCGGAAGGAATAACGACTAATCGTCCATGGGGAAGCAGCTTTGCGACCTCCTCAGCCCAGCGTTGTGGCGCAATAGGATCTTGCTCGCCGCGTACTACAAGTGTCGGCACACTGATAAAGGGAAGATGTTGTGCGATATCATCCTGCAAACCGTACCGAAACGTCTGCAAGAGGCGACGCAGTCCAATATCATGTGTATCCTGGATTATGATGGGATAGAGCGAGGCCGGCTCTCCAGGGATATTGAGGAGAAAGCGTGTGATCTCCTGATGGGCAGTGCGGGCGCGGACATCCATCGTCGGACCCGTCAAGACCAGGTGCGTCACACGCCCTGGATACTGCAGGGCCAGGCGAGCAAGAACCTGGCATCCCAACGAATTGCCCACAAAGACCGCCCGTTCCACGCCAACTACATCCATCCACTCCACCAGGGCATCAACCAACCCATCCAGAGCAAGCGCCCGCACAGGCTTCGCGCTCTTCCCAAACCCCGGCAGATCAGGAATATAGACCCTGTAAGAATCCACCATCTCGCAAGCAACCGGACGCATATAACGATAGGAGACAGTCAGCCCATGCACGAAAATGATCACATTCTCCTCATCACGAACAGGACCTCTATTGGTCACAAAGTGCATCGCGAGATTATTCACAATCACAGATTGGTCGACCAATTCTTGTAACACTTTTTTCTTCATATATCTACTACGGATGAACCAGCTCTACGGTAGTATCTGGCCAGCTCGGGCCTGAGGGGATGTTACTTATTGTCTATCACCTTGTAATTGAGAATAGTTCCAAAAAATCTAGCGTTCCATTGGCCGCTTGCTTTTTGGGTTCAGCTACGCCTGTTTACGAAACAACCGACTAGGCGGCAGGTTACACTACGGGTAACCTATCACAGAACAGGAGAGCTCACAAGTCAAGTGGAAACATGCGAAAGAGAGGACGTTCCTCGCTTCCTGCGCGTCACTGGGCGGCTGTGTCCCATGCCCTGTTTCTGTTTCCATGCCTCATGAGCATGGCTTTGATGGCAGTTCGGTCTGTGCACACACGCAACGCTCTATCCCCAACACGCCGACTGAGATTGATCGACGCATTGTGATCCGCATGAGCCTCGAAGCCGCAGACCTGACAACAAAACGTTTGCTGGTTCGGCCTATTCTTGCGGTCCGTGTAGTGGCACACGCTGCACTCCTGGGACGAATACGCACTCTTGACCGGGGTTGCCTGCACCCCTCGTTTCTGAGCATTCCACTGGATTTGGGCGGGAATCTGCCCCAAATTGGATGCTTTCAAATAGGCATTCTGGGCTCGTGCCTTGAAGCGCATTGAAGCAACCGAGAGCTGCTCATAGGCAAACTGCACCCCCTCGTGCTCTGGATCAGCAAAGCACTGATTCACGGCACGGTTGATCTCTTGCTTCACATGCCGCATCAATCGCTTGCCCGTGCGACTGCTCGTGGAGGGCAGCTTCTTGACACGCTTTTTCTCTAAGCAGGCTCGCAGTTTCGCCTTGTGTCGGCGTTTGGCTTGATCCCGCTTGTGACGTGCTCGTAGCTTCTTATGGAACGAGCCGTAGTGCTTGCCGGTGCTCGTGGTCACGAAGTGGTAAATGTCCTACGAAGTGAGATACCCTTGCCCCCAAACGTGAAATAGTGCCCCCAATCTTGGACGCCAGGACAACGTTTCTGGAAAAATCGCTTTCCATCAGGTATACTCTTTCCAGAATCAGTAAATTGCCTTCCTCATCGAGGAATTGGTGGGGATCGCCGAGAAACAGAAAACGAACGCGGATATCATGTAAGGATGCTCATGGTTGCACCGGAAGTACAGGGTATTGATCTGTTCAAAATAGCTGGCCGTTCCATTTCAGGATGGGTTCCCAGTCTCAAAACGGGCACAGTTGTCAGACAACCATTTTGTAGCTAGCTCGAAGAACGTCTCTTGATGTGGCTTGAGTATCACCCCCAGGTGAAAAGCTACGTGCGTGGCGATATTGGCTCGGAGTTTGCGCGCGCCTATCGGTTGCCGATTCCGCAACACGCACCATTCGCGATTGGCTACACCTTTGAGAACAAACCACATCACTACCTGCCCGATGTCGTGGGTACGCTCTCCAACGGGACATCATTTATCGCCGAGGCGGGCATGAAGAAACGTTGCATCTGATGCGATAAGTAGAGCACACGCTGGCTGAGAATGGACTATCAGGTGATCCATGTCTCTGACGGATTCGCGGCCCGTCATCCGTGGTGCGAACACACATGAACCGCAAAGATGTGTTTTACGGCGTTGGACAGTGAGACCAGGTGCAGTGAAAATCACACTGGTTGCGTCTTAAACAAGCAGGAATGATCTCAAGAGTGATCAGAGGCAGCCTCTGACTCAAGCTGTGGGGAAGTATGCCAACGAGGAGTTGTCCGACAACAGGCCCATGGAGGCAAGGAGAGACGCTATGTCACAACAGTATATGCAGCAGAAAGAGCCGCCTTCGCCGCATCTTCAACTTGGAGAGCTTCAACTGGTTTATCGAGACAAAAGTGGGAAGACGGGGGCTCCGCCGAAGTTCGCTGATACGCTCCCAGAATTTCTGATTCTCATCGTTGTCGTGTTATTTGGAGCTGCTGTGTGTCATACCACGGTCCTCGGAGGAATTATCTTCATCGTGCTGGGAATTGTCCTGGCGCTAGTAGTAGCCTATGCCAGGGATAAAACGAGTCGGACTATATTCCTGCTCTACGAGAAAGGAATCGTGGAGAAATGTAGAGAGGACACGCGGACGCTGCGCTGGGAAGACATCTACGTCTTGCAGCACGAGATCCTCACGGGACACACTTCCACCTACCCGTCCTACCCATATACATACGACTCGTATACCCTCCAGGGACGGGTGAAAATCGTCTTTGACGGCTCTTTCCTGCAGCATGAGGACCTGTTTCGCCGGATCTCACAGCAGGTCACCCCTCTCCTGCTGAAACAGGCCAGACAACGCCTCGCCGCGCGGCAAGAGGTGCTTTTTGGCAAGATCACCGTCAGCGCTGCTGGCATTGTTCATCAGGAAAACGGCTCTGAGCGCTTCCTCCCCTGGTCGGAGGTTGAAGCGACGCTTGTCAATTCGAAAGGCCAGACTGTGATGAAGCGGCGAGGCCACTGGCAGAGCTGGTTCGAGGGGTTCATCCCTAATACCGACGTCTTTCACATGCTGGTGAAGGAATGGCAAGAGCACGCATCGTCTCACGCACTTGCAGGGGCGTACGAAGTTCCCTCTGCGCCTCTTCCTGCGTCATTGCCAGCAGGCTTTCTGCTGCAGGGGCGCTACGAAGTGATCAAGCGACTGGGAGAGGGAGGCTTTGGTCAGGTCTATCGGGCTTACGACCTCGCACGCCACCGTCAGTTCGTTGCAATCAAACAGATCACCATAGGCCAGCTTCACGCACAGGAGGCGATTGAGGCCACGGAGAGTTACCATCGTGAACTTGCACATCTTTCTCAATTGCAACACGCCAATCTCCCGCGCATGTACGACCATTTTTCCGATCAAACGCATTGGTACCTGGTCATGGAGTACATTGATGGAGAGACACTAGAAGAGAGCTTGGATGGTGGTCAACCACTCCCGGTATCCGAGGTCCTGACCATCGGCACGACATTGTGCTCGGTGCTGGGCTATTTGCACGAGCAAGAGCCTCCGATCATCTTCCGTGATCTCAAGCCTGCCAATATCATGCAGAGTTGGGCCGGGCAGCTCTATCTCATCGACTTTGGCATCGCTCGGCGCTACGACAGGGAGCAGACACGCGAAACCAGACCACTGGGCACCCCAGGCTATGCCGCCCCGGAGCAATATGGCAAGGCTCAACCCACCATCCAGACAGACATCTATGGTTTGGGAGCTACGCTCCTGCACCTACTCACGGCAAAAGAGCCACTGGATGGACAACACAAGTGGGAAGAACTCGCCCTTCCAGATGAACTGCGTGCTCTGTTGCAGCAGATGCTGGCTCACAACCCGGATGAGAGGCCACGAACAGTTGAGGAAGTCAAAGAGCACCTGCTGCGCCTCAATTCAGGAAGGAGGTGAACGCGGCTGTGTTCTTGAGAGCAAGAACTTTGCTTTCCCTTGTGTGCTCTTCCAACTTCTGGTTCCTTTAGCCACAGAAACGAATGTTGTTTGCGTTCAAAAAGAAGATAATTTTCACGAGAGAAACTTATCCTTCACCTAAATTGTGCGAGGCCCATGGAATTTTCCTATGGACACCCATGTTCCGTCAGCGCGTGCCCTCTGCTCTCTAAAAACATCTGGAAGGTCTTCCTTTAACCCAGGAGAGCGACGCTTCCTCATGATCGTGCCCTGCACTCTCAACAGCGATGCCTTCGGCTTGGCACCTGAGCTGATACCAGCGTTTAATGAAGGGGGGATCGGTTGGCTTGAACTGCATGAAGCGCAGGCGTCTTTTTCCCAGGCATCTATCGAACATGGCCCAGGCTCTGATGAGCGCATGAGAAGAGCGTAAAGCTTCCTCAATCGAGAGGGAAAGGTAGGTCTCCAAGGCTTCATACCAATCCTGACGCGAATAGATTCCGCGCTGTTCCAGTCGCTCCACCACGTCTTTAGATGGCTCATAAAAAACAGGAGGTTCTTTCTGCTCACCATTTGCATCTATCTGAGCAGCAATAGTGCGAGCGGCTTCAAGCTGCCTGATGGTGGAGAACGTATGTATTTCTTCTCCATCCCAGGCGATCCAGGCCCTGTTCATCAGAGAACTCACCCCTGGGCCGTAACGGGTAAGATGGAGCTGAAGATGCTCTTTCACAGCATCGGCCAGAAGGGCTTCAAGAGACCTTTTTAACTTACTCCAGATCATTGATCCTCTTCTCTTTTGCTTGGAGTCGAGCCGATACAGCCATATCCTTCTTTCCATCACTATACCATGTTGAACCCTTCTTAGATAGTGAACTTTTTCACGGTCAAAAACAATGATCGGCCAACGTACAAGAGTGAGTAAGGAGCTGGAAGATTTCTCTTTGATTCTACTTCCCTCCACAAAATGCTTATCTTCCTTCCGTTAAGGATGCCAATTTACAGGATTTCGGTGAAAGAAGCCTGATGAGGAGCAGTTTTTCCTGAAAACGTATGTCCAATGTTCAAGATTGAGGGCAATGTTCCACGTATGCGGGCCAGATCCTCTCACTTCGTGGGGCATTTACCACGAAGTTGGCAATGCCTAATGCCTACGTCAATGCCCACGACTGGTGCATCAGGTAGCGTCTGAATCGTCATATCCTCATCGTAGGAGAGGGTCAGCCACCATACCCCGAGAGGATTCTCGCTACAGGGGATCGAGCGTAGAAATATATAAATCACGATTTAGGTGGATTGCTGCGATCGATCCGGCGAGGATGCAAGGACCTCTTCTCGATCTCTAGCAAAGAACCTTCGCCGGACTCGTCCGCCTCCTGCTTCAGAAACACCTTCTCCTCAAACTCCTCCAGCTGCTTCTCACACTCATCTATACTCTGCAGCGCGCTCTCCCGCCGCGCCCCCTCAAACCAATCGCGCTCCACCACCCGATCGTACCAGCGGCGAATCTTCTCTAGATCCTGCCGAATCTCCTCCGCCTCCGCATATGTGAAATTCTGGCGGAACGTCTCAAACTCTATCTCTTTCTTAAAATTCACCTCGCAGTCCTCAATGATCTCATCATACTGCAGGTTACTCTGCGCGATAAAGCCATCCACGATCTTCGCCTCCTCGTCCTGAGGCAAAGAATTCAAAGGTAAAAGATGATAGTTGCCTCCCAGCTCGCTCACCCGCTCCGTAATCTTATGCAATGCCGCATACAGAGGCTCAGTCGCCGGCAGAATACACACGCTTTGTTGCAGGTACAGCGCTCCCATCTTCTTCAACTCCCGCCATATCCCCACTCGCGCCGCCGAGGGCTGGCTCGGCACCTGGTAAATCAAAATCACAAAACTCGCAATATCCATCGCGTCTCGCTCGTTTCTAATCAATCCATCCTTGATCAAACTGATCTATTCTATCGTGCTCCACGATCTCTAGCTTAACCGGTTTTCTTTTTATTCTAACACATCGGTTAGCTAGCACCACAAAACATACTCAACTGGATTCTACAGTATATACTCATGCATACGAAACGCTATAGAGTCACTAACCCGGAATTGTCTCAGTTCTGTATGCTCCATATCTGTACTGTGTTATCAGCAGAACCAGTGGCAATGTGGGAGCCGTGATGCGACCAGGCAACGGCGTTAACACTATCAGAATGTCCATGGTAGGTAAAGACATGTTTTCCAGTAGCCCTTACTTTGTTGCTTCAAGCAATTGTTGTAGGAGTGAAAGGAAATGCTGCCATCCAGTCAGGTGTTGCTCGATGCGTATTTCTTGATCCTCTGGAGTATCTATATAGGGTGTGTGGGTGTGTGGGTGAGTAGGAGCCGTGTTCCGCCAGTTGCTGCTGGCTCAAAGATAATCTTGACTTCTCTCTCGCCGATGTCCTGTGTGCCCGGGTCCCATTTCCATGTGAAGCTGAGCTGCTGCCCAGGGTCGAAGGAGGTGTAGTGTCCATGCAGGTGCCAGTTCATGCGCGGCCAACTTAGATGGTAGGTTCCTCCGGCCTGTGGCACAATTTCGGCTTCTGGCGGCCACCACTGCTGAAGTAGTGCCGGCATGGTCCAATAGTCAAAGAGGGTGGAAGGCGTTGCGAAAGGGAAATCTGCCTCCACCTGAAGTATGTTGGGCTCTGAGGGTAATTGAGTTAATGCCATATACGTTGCTCTTTCGTTCGTTTTAGGATGTTAATAAAGCTCTTCAATGTAGTATTCTTTATTTATAGGATATGTAAGTCATTATAGCAAATTGATCGAATAGAGTTGATCCTTTGTGATTGTTGATAGCATAATCTAGCCAGGAGTTTATTGTGGGAGAACATAGGTGCGAGGAGGCCTGAGGGCGTGCTGAAGCGCGTGTGGCGGCTGGTCAAGCAGCGTCCTCTCGGGGTGGACTTGTTTGTCAACCATCATTACCAACGGCCCTCAGTAGGGAGGCTGTGTGTTTTAAGGGTGCTCCAGCTCGATGAGATAATTAACTTCCTGGGCTGTAATTGCTAACTGCTGCGCTTTTGTGAGGCCGTGGAAGGCGTGTTCGCCGTTGTAGCTTATGAACTCTACTGGTACGTTGTTCTTCTGCAGGGCCTGACGCAGTTCCATTGATTGGATGGGTGGGACGGTGGTGTCGTGAGTGCCCTGGATGATGAGCGTGGGGGCGCTCTGGCTGCCGACGTCGAAGAGGGGCGAGGCGTTGTGGTAAGCGGCCGGATCTTGCTGGTAGCTCGCGCCGAAGAGGGTGAGGAAGACTCCGTTGAGAGGGGCGTCTTTGTTCGCGGTGAGATCGACGGGTCCGAATTCGTCTACGACCCAGGAGACTGCGGGGGATTCGTTGGCGAGCAGGGGGGCTTGATCTCCGGGGTAGATGGTCTTGAGGCTGCCGAGGAAGGTGACGAGGTGTCCGCCGGCGGAGGAGCCCCAGGCCCCGAGCCGCTGTGGGTCCAGGTTCAACTTGCTTGCCTGCGCCCGCAGCCAGCGCACTGCCAGTTGCACATCGACCAGCTGCGCGGGCCACTGCGTGGTTGCCACCGACTTCAGCCCCAGCCGATAATTGACCGTCGCGGCAACGAAGCCCCGCTGCGCCAGCAGGCGACAGGGTCCGCCGAGCGAGCCCTTGTCACCGCCCACCCAGGCACCCCCGTGTACAAGAATCACGCCGGGCCGCGCCCCCACAGCCTTCTCGGGCAGGCAGAGATCCAGCTTCTCAGCCGCCAGCGGACCATAGGCCACGTTGTGCTCTATCATCACTACATAGCGAGCCTGCGACAGCGTCGTCGCAAGTGTCGGCATCGGTTGCACCGCCTTTGTTACGGGCATGGTTTCTCCACACGCGTTTAAAAACAGTAGAAGGGGTATAAGCAGTAGTAGCACTCTCATTACTCTACCTGCTCCTCTTTCTGCACTCTCTCTGCTTGCCTCATTGATGAACAAATGCGAACGTAAGCTTCTACGTAAAAAAGGTTTCATACAGCGAATCCTTTGAACTCAAGAATTGTTAGGGAAGATTGCCTCCTTGTTATTTTAAACGCTTACACCCGCGAAAAGCTCAAGAAATTGTATCGTTTTCCTCTTTCTTTCTTTCTTTCTTTCTAATCATCGTATGAAACGCGCGTGAAAGTAAGGCTTTTGAGTCGTTGTGTCGCGCGTTTGCTTTCTTGCCAGGATGCTTCTTTAGCAACGAGAAGTGTGATAGTATGATGAAAGGAAGAAGACTTCTTGCCTATTTCGTATGGGAAAATCTCGACTTCAGTGAAGTACCTAACGTTCGGCTACTGGGGAACCTGCTCACCTTCATTCGCAATCAGCAAGGTCCCCTTGCCTTCGCGCTACTATAGATGCATATCAACATTTATTGCTGTGTATCCAGATGGCACGACATGCTTTTGAGAGTTATACCTCTTTTTCGGTTTCAAGCACGACTTCGTATCCCTGCTTGCTCACCAGGCTTGTGAGATAGTGAAGAAAACCTGCCGGCACTTTGCCGGAGGTACGCAGTAGATGATAGTGCTGATGATGGCTTTGTTCGTTGCAGCCCTCTTCTGACGAGTGAGTACTGAGATCATTGTCTTGCTCAGCGTCTGCCACATGGAACGCGTCGGGGCCTATGGTAAGCATGGGAACTCCTTATGGTGCCGTTTCGGCGGTTGTCTGTTCGATGCCTCTACAGTATACAAGTGTTTTGTGTAAACAAGGGATGTATGAGCTCAAGCACAGTACTTATTCGCTATCCTTTTAATAATGGATGATCTCAAACTTTTAAAAAATGATAAACATGGTGTTTTTCCCTGCTCTTTTTTCTGTCGGAGGCATAAAAAAGAGCAGGGAAAAACACCATGTTTATCATTTTTTAAAAAGTTTGAGATCATCCATTATTAAAAGGATAGCGAATAAGTAC
>CAXTXB010000031.1:0-19543 GCA_964247965.1 uncultured Dictyobacter sp.
AATTTTGGACTTTTGAGCTTGAGAAAAAGGGCGAGCACGCTGCTTTTTCGAGCTCACGTTCTCAACATTGTACAAAATCGAGCAAAGAGAAGGTTTAGGCATCAACCACTAGAAACGGAATAGCGTCAAGATCGTGTATATAATATAGGTGTCAATCTGTGTCAGAAGTATTCTAGAGAGCGGAGAGTGAAAGAGATCGTTATGGAAAGAAGCTTCTGACCGGGTAAGAGATGGACACAGGAAAAGCGAAAGAACGAGACGTAAGGAGAAGACCGATTATGCAACATACGAGTCAGCGACCCGCCGAAGCCAGCGGAACACTCACACTGGGAGGTGATCTCAAGGTCTACCGCCTGGGATTTGGAGCCATGCGTATCACAGGAGAGGGAATCTGGGGGCCACCAGCAGACAAGCAAGAAGCCATTGCAGTCCTCAAGCGCTCGCTTGAACTAGGTATCAACCTGATAGATACAGCGGACTCTTATGGACCGGAAGTAAGCGAAGAACTGATAGCCGAGGCACTCTACCCCTACCCACAAGGTCTCGTCATCGCCACCAAAGGCGGCCTGCTACGAACAGGACCAGGTCGATGGCCGCTGGACGGGCGGCCCCAGCATCTGCGGGAAGCCCTTGAAGGCAGCCTTAAACGACTGCGCCTCGATTCCATAGATATTTACCAATTTCACCGGCCAGATCCCAATGTCGCATTTGAAGACTCAGTCGGCGAGATTGCCAGGATGAAGGAAGAAGGCAAAATACGGCACGTGGGGCTCTCAAACATCACAGTCGAAGAACTGGGAAGGGCGCAAAAAATCGTTCCCATCATCACCGTCCAGAATCACTACAACCTCAGTCGGCGACAATCGGAGCGAATGACGAGCCAGCAATCTGAAGAAATGATCGATATCTGCGCGCAACAAGGGATCGGCTTCATCCCCTGGAGCCCGCTAGAAAAGATTTCTGAGGCAAGCGATGCGCTCAAGCAGATAGCCCAGCAGCACAACGCCCAACCCAGCCAGATCGCCCTCGCCTGGCTCCTGCAGCGCTCCAGCACCATGCTGCCTATCCCAGGAACCTCAACCGTCAAACACCTTGAAGAGAACGTTCTGGGAGCCACCATCAAGCTCAGTCAGGAAGAATTCGACACCATCGATCGCAGCAGCAAATAGGAATAGTTCTCAGCCTGTAAAAAACGGGTTAATGGGAACTCTTGAAAAACGATAAACGGTATGTGTTATAGGCTCTTTTTAACGTGCGCACGTTAAAAAGAGCCTATAACACATACCGTTTATCGTTTTTCAAGAGTTCCCATTAACCCGTTTTTCTATAACGGAAGCAACAATGCATACGTTGTTACAAATACATGATTTATAGCATAGATATATATAAATATATGGAAAATGAATATATTGTAATTGAAAAGAGTTGACTTAAATTAGTTTTAAATTATAATGGATAGTGGAAAGGCTATTTGCGAGTAGTAAGGCAAATAAGAAGCTTTCCGTAATGAAAGAAAAAGTAAGTATATTTAGTGCTGTGATGGTTTTTTATTTTAACGTAGAGTGAGAGTTATGGGGTCATTCAGGTAGACGAAAGGAAGCCTGAGGGGATCATATCCATAGTAGGTATGCTGTGTAGAGTAATAATTTTATGCAAGAAAAACAACATTATTCTTCTGCGTATGCGGCCACGCTGGAGAGTCGACACTATCCACCGATTAGTGTTGTCATCCCGGCGAGGAATGAAGCATTAAATCTGTATCATGTGTTGCCACGTATTCCATCGGTTGTAACAGAAGTTATCCTGGTTGATGGGCATTCGAAGGATGACACTATCCGTGTCGCACGTCAGCTCTATCCTGGGATTCGAGTGATCGAACAGGCTGGGAGGGGGAAAGGAGACGCGTTGCGTGCGGGCTTTGCGGCCTGTACTGGAGATATCATCGTGATGCTTGACGCTGATGGTTCAGCGGACCCAAGGGAGATACCGAGATTTGTAGAGGCGCTGATCCAGGGATATGACATGGCTAAAGGATCGCGTTTCATCCCAGGTGGAGGGAGCGATGACATCACGCTTCTAAGGCGGATGGGCAACTATCTGTTAAGCAGCGCAGTCAATGTGCTATTCACCACAACATTCAGCGATCTCTGTTATGGCTACAATGCCTTCTGGCAGCACTGCCTCAACTATATAGCGATTGACTGTGATGGATTTGAAGTTGAGACGCTCCTCAACCTGCGCATGCATAAGGCGAGGCTAAGCGTGTTGGAGATTCCCAGCTACGAGCATAAGCGAATCCATGGAGAAAGCAATCTCAACACCTTTCGAGATGGTTGGCGAGTCTTAAAGACGATCATTCAGGAGCGCAGAACCAGGAGTGGAGAGGGCGTGCAGCCTATATCTATTGACAAATATGTGGGATCGGGGAAGAGGGGATGAAGAATTGGAAACAAGTGTATCAGTTGTAATCTGCGGCTACACCGATCTTCGGTATGAAAATCTAGTGGACGCGGTCGAATCCGTTCAAAGGCAAACGCGGTCGCCGGCAGAGATAATCGTCGTGATTGACTATAATCCGCAACTCTTGCAGAGTGTCAAGGCAAGGTTCCCGCAAGTCACAGTTATTGAGAACAGCGATATCAGAGGGATATCGGGGGCGAGAAACACAGGCAGCCTGCTGGCAACGAGCCCGCTTATAGCCTACCTGGACGACGATGCCATAGCCACGCCGGATTGGCTGGAGAAGCTCTGCTCCCAATTCAATGATCCGCGAGTGCTTGGAGTAGGTGGGAAATTAACGCCTCTCTGGTCAGGAAAAAAGCCCGATTGGTTTCCAGAAGAGTTCTACTGGGTATTTGGATGCTCGTACCTGGGAGGTGCGGATGAGGAGGTAACGCGGATACGCAACCCGATAGCGGCCAACATGGCGGTAAGAAAAGAAGTGTTTAATGCTGTTGGAGGTTTTCGCAATGATACTGGCAGAATAGGAGATCGTCCCACCGGATGTGAAGAGACAGAGTTTGCGATTCGGGCATGCCAACAAAACCGACAGGGTTTCTTTCTCTTCGTACCGCAAGCGATCGCCCTGCATCATGTGTCAGCCAGGCGTACGAAATGGAGGTATTTCTGTATGCGCTGCTACAGTGAAGGTTTATCGAAGGCCGTTGTGACAAAGCTTGTCGGTACTAAAGATGGGCTCGCCTCTGAATGGAGCTACATGTACCATGTCTTGCCACTGGCAGCGCTGCGTGGATTGTTAGATACGTTCATCAGGCACGATGTGGTGGGCATGGCGCGTGCAGGTGCCATTGTCGTCGGGCTCACACTCACCATCTATGGATATATAGTAGGTCAGGGTATGGTCCACATGGCAAAGAACACTAACGTTGTGCTCAGAGGTTTTCAGCCCGTTGCGGGAGGGCAGGTGCAGGGCAAGATGTAATTTTGTTTGAAAGGGTGGCATTCTACCTGTTAGATAACTTCTATGAAACAAAAAACTTATGCTTATACACAATTAAGAATTAAAAAATGACAAAACTATTGTGTTGGATACGAGCCAATTCTGTTATGCTCGTCAACGCGGGGTCGCTGGTTGGGACTACCATCGTAACGTCCGGGCTGGGGTTTGCCTACTGGTGGGTGGCCGCCCGCTGGTTTGAACCCGAGGCAGTTGGCGTCGGCTCTGCGTCCATTTCAGCGATGATGTTGCTTGGCAGTTTTTGCATATTGGGTCTGGGAACGTTACTTATAACTGAACTACCACGCCAGCGAGAGCAGGCGGGTTCGTTGCTAAGCACTGCTCTACTCGTAGTGGGAGGCGTAGGCCTGGTGGTTGGTATGTTGTTTGCCTTTGTTGCTGCACGCCTCTCAATACAATTTCAGGCGTTGGGTACTAGTGGTTCAGACATACTACTATTTGGCGGAGGTGTTAGCCTGACTTCTGTCACGCTAGTCCTTGATCAGGCGCTAATTGGGCTCTTGCGTGGAAGCTGGCAGCTCTGGCGCAATGCGCTCTTTGCAATTGCCAAGCTCGTCTTGCTCTTTGCTATCAGTGCCTGGTTTGCACAGAGGACGGCGGGGTCCATCTCGCTAACCTGGACTGGCGCGAATGGAATCTCGCTCGTTGCCCTCTATCTCTTTTTTATCGTGAAAAGCGGGAGTTTCGGGCGCAAGTGTTTGCCACGATGGAGCCTGTTGCGTAGTCTGGGAGGAGCTGCGTTCCAACACCATCTTTTAAATCTTACTCTGGCATTTCCTGCATTAGCGCTACCTGTACTCGTTACATGGCTCCTCTCGGCCAGGGTAAACGCCTGGTTTTACGTCGCGTGGATGCTTGCGAGCTTTGTCTTTCTCATACCCAACTCGCTTACGACTGTGCTGCATGCGATGAATGCCGCGCAGCAAACAACTTTAGCGCAGAAGGCACGCAACACTATTATGTTGTCGTGCGTGATCAGCACGCTGGCTATTAGCTTTTTACAACTGATGGCACCGGTCCTCCTCACAGCTTTTGGAGGTTCCTATGCTCTGCAAGCGGTGACCACGTTGCGCATCCTGGTTCTGGCCGCTTTTGCTTTGACGATCAAGAACCATTATATTTCCATCTGCCGCATTCAGGATCGTGTCGGGCGGGCGCTGTTTGCCATAGTGCCCGGGGGCATCCTGGAGCTAGGGGTGGCCATCGTGGGAGCGACCCATTATGGGCTAGATGGGCTGAGCATCGGTTGGGTAGTTGCGGTCTATATAGAGGCCATCTGTATGTTGCCCACGGTCTACGCGGCCGTCTGGTCATCACGAGCGTCCGTGGAAGTGCTCATTAGGGACGACTCAGAGGCGAGGGCCTTATGGGTGTTGGAAACAATCTCTATGCCCATCGCCCTGCCGCACTCGAATTATGGATTTAATGCGTACAATCAATCGCGCGTAATGCTACCAGATTATGAGACCAGGCCCCTGGGTAAAGTAAGGCCGCGCTACCTTCCGTTCAGGCATGCGCGCTGCCCTGCTATAAACAGGCCGCCACGGCGCTACTATTTTGTGCCGGACACAAGTATGACGTTTGCTAATCTTTCAAAAGTGGCTTTACGAGCGAGAAATAACTGGACACTATAGTGGGTCGACTTACATTCTTTGACCGGCTCGCTGCGCGTAGCGAGCCAGTCAAAGAATGTAAGTCGTGGCGGATGAGCATTGAGTTCAGCGAGGCCACGACGACCGCAAGGGATGGTCGCTCCGCGGCTTCGCGGCTGTCATCCAAAAGAGTAAATCGGTCTAATCGACAAACATTCTATATAAGATGTGGAGGGGGTATGGCAGAGAAGAGTTCAATCAATGTACTGATGGTTACCGCGCAATACTTTCCCGCGATGGGGGGGATTGAGACGCATGTGCATGAAGTGGGAAGACGCCTGGTGCAGTCGGGGGTGAATGTCACTATTCTTACGACTCATCCGCACACGAGTGAGACCGCGAGTAGTGAAGTGATCGAGGGGATGAACGTCCTTCGCGTTCAGGCGTGGCCCCGGCAGCGAGATTACTACCTGGCACCGGAGATGTACGCAATTATTCGTAACAAGGCCTGGGATCTTGTGCACTGCCAGGGTTGCCATACTCTTGTACCTCCGCTGGCTATGACGGCGGCGAGAATGGCGCGCGTGCCATATGTACTCACATTTCACACCGGAGGGCACTCGTCCACTATCCGTAGCAGTATGCGCGCGACACAATGGCAGTTGCAGCGCCAGCTCTACGCCCATGCCAGCAGATTAATAGGTGTCTCGCACTTCGAAGCAGATTACTTTCGCCAGGTCTTGAAGTTGCCTACGAAGCAATTTGCCGTCGTATCCAATGGATCGACCCTGCCGCAGATCGAGCTGCCTATGCAATCGAACGATGATGAAAAGCTGATTATGTCGGTTGGAAGGCTAGAGAGATATAAGGGACACCAGTACCTTATTACGGCACTGCCCGCAATACGCCGACGCTATCCCAATGCGCGACTACTGATTGTCGGGAAGGGACCATACGAAATGGCCCTGCGAGAGCTGGGTCAACGGACGGGCGTTAGCGAATGGATGGAGATCCGGGCCGTCCCAGCCAAAGACCGCTCGCTGATGGCAAGGACGCTCGCCCAGGCCTCACTCGTCGCCTTGCTAAGCGAGTACGAAGCGCATCCAGTTGCGGTAATGGAAGCGGTTGCCCTGCAGCGTCCTGTGCTCGTCGCGAACAACTCTGGCCTGAAAGAGCTGGCCGAACAAGGGCTGGCACGCGCCGTTGAGCTAAACAGCGGACCCGAAGGAATTGCGCGGGCCGTGTGTCAGCAGATCGAAGACCCTATCGTCGCGCCCGCGCACATGCATATACCCACCTGGGACGATTGCACCCGGCAGATCTTGACGCTCTATAAAGAAGTCGTGGGGAGAAACGTATGCGCATCTTGATGCTGGCACAATTTTATCCTCCTTTGATAGGAGGAGAAGAGCGACATGTACGCAACCTGAGCGTAGAGCTGGCGGCGCGTGGGCATGATGTGTCGGTGGCGACGACCCGCCATGCCGGCGATCCCGAGATGGAGATCGAGCAGGGCGTGAGGATTCACCGTATTCGCAGTTCGATGCAGCGTATGAGTGCTATCTTTAGCGAGAAGGGCAGGCAGTATGCCCCGCCCTTCCCCGATCCTGAAATGATGCTTGCACTCAGCCGTATCGTCAAGAGCGAGCGTACACAGATTATTCATGCGCATAACTGGATACTCCACTCCTATACGCCGCTGAAAGCTTTGCACAACGCAAAATTTGTCGTCTCGCTGCACGATTACAGCATGGTGTGTGCCACTAAACGGCTGATGTATCAAAATATGACTCAATGTGCCGGGCCTACGCTCTCCAGGTGCCTTCAATGTGCTCCCATGCAGTATGGGAACGCCAGGGGTGTTCCAACCATCTTCTTGAACACACTCTCAAGCATGGCAGAGCGCAGCGTCGTCGACATGTTTCTGCCTGTCAGTCAGGCGGTGGCAGAGTTTACACAGCTTAAGCGACATGGAGCACCTTATCGAGTGATACATAATTTTGTGCCGTCGAACATAGATACGCTTTATGATAACGATGACGAGCGTCTGAATCAGCTGCCACAGCAAGATTACGCGCTTTTCGTCGGCGATGTCAGGCGAGATAAGGGTGTAGACGTGCTCTTCCAGGCCTACGCTGGAATAGAGGGGGATGCACCGCTCATATTGATAGGCAAGATGGGATCAGACCTGACCGTAAGCGCGCCAGCCAACAGCCTTAACCTGCAAAGCTGGCCGCACAAAGCTGTTATGGGTGCCATGCGGCGCTGCAGCATCGTTATTGTACCTTCCGTCTGCGCGGATGCATGCCCGACCGTTGCAATAGAGGCGATGGCGATGGGCCGACCAGTCGTAGGCTCGCGTATTGGAGGGCTTACCGATATTGTCGTTGACGGTGAGTGCGGCTTTCTTGTCCCGCCAGGCGATGCAAGAGCTTTAAGAGAAGCGATACAGACCCTGCTGGACGATCCTGTGCGAAGGGAGCAGATGGGGACAATGGCAAAAAAGCGCGTCGAAAAATTCTATGCGAGTACGATAGTACCCAGTATTGAGCAGGTCTACCAGGAACTAACGGGAAAGCTATGAGTATACTTCTTTCTTCTATTGGCAAGACATGTCAACGCATCAGCAAGAGACTGCCGAGGCCAATTCAACGTAGTATTGCTGTAGTGCAGGAACGCATCAACGATCCTGCACCGGAGGCGTATCAAGAGACAGAAGGGCATGATGGCTTGAGCTGGTGCCTTATTATCACGTTGATGAACACGCTCGGGTTGCTCTGTATTGCATACGATTTTACGCAGACCAGGCAGATGGGAACTGACATAAGCCTGCTGCTCTTTCTTGGCATTGTATTGCTCTTCGCGCCTGTGGTTGCCAGGCTGCTCTTGCCCGCCACCACGCGCAACGAGCGTATCTATCTCCTCTGTTTATTAGGTATAAGCTGTTATCTCATAAAAGTATTAACGAGTCCCCTCTACTTTTCACTATTCGACGAATTTTTACATATGCGTACCGTAAATGATATTATTAACAGTAAACATCTGTATGGCGAAAATTCAATTTTGCCAGTGAGCGCTTATTATCCAGGACTAGAAGTTGTCACTGATGCTTTGAGTTCCCTGAGCGGCCTGGATACATTTTACGCCGGAACTATTATCATAGGAGTGGCGCGTTTTATAATGATGCTGGCGCTCTTCTTATTATATGAGCAGCTACTAAAATCGCATCGCGCCGCCAGCATTGCGACTATAGTGTATATCACCAACCCCCATTTCCTTATGTTTGATGCTGAGTTTAGCTATGAGTCGCTGGCATTTCCCTTAACGGTTTTGATACTAGTCGTCCTTATTCCTTATCAGACTATAGCAATACGTTTGAAAGAGCTTAAAGAGCTGTTGCTGCGAAATGACGCTCCAGAGTTTAACGCGGAAACGTTAAAGAGCTTGCGAGTGGACCTGATCAGGATAACAGGAATTGCCTGGCTTATCATCGTTGCACTCGCCTTCACCCATCATATTACAAGCTATTTCCTGGATAGCGTACTCGCGCTCTGGGCTTTACTCTACGTCTGGATGCGTCTCGCTCCAATCTATAAAGCAGGTCTGGTCAGAACAGTCCTTTTTGCACTGGGTGTCGCGCTATTCTGTATTTTCCGGCCTGGCAATCCAATTATAGACTACCTCTCATCCTTCGCCGGGAGTACTGTAACAGAATTCGGGCACATCCTGTCTGGAGGCTGAGGGGCAAGACAGCTCTTTATCAGCTACAACGATCATCCAACGCCGATCTGGGAACGGGGGCTCACAATATCATCATTCTTCATCGTATTAGCATGTCTGCCATTTGGACTTCTCTGCCTGTGGCGGCAGCGCACCAATGCGCTTGTTTATACCTTCGGGATCATCGCCTTCTTATACCCCTTTATCCAGGTGTTCCGTTTCACCAACACCGGCTCAGAGTTCACCGACCGGGCCGCAGCCTTTCTCTTCCTGCCTCTCTCCTATGTGCTCGCGCTCTTCTTCATCCACTTCTGGCCGCTGCAACTCTTTCGACGGCGGCAGATGGCCCTGATAACCACCGTGCTTACCATCATGATGTGTGGTGGAGTCGTGCTGGGAGCAGGCCCCCAGCTGGCAGTCTTTCCAGGACCCTATGAAGTGATAGCCGACGGACACTCGATTGAGGTGCAAGGCATAGAGAGCGCTGAATGGACGCACGCGCACCTGGCCCAAAATAGCAGAGTAGCAACCGATCGCATCAATCAAATACTGCAGGCCGTCTATGGTCAGCAATACATAGTATCAGAACTCGACACAAGATTAGACGTCTCGCCAATCTTTCTGGATCAGAACTTCGGGGCCAACGACATGCAGCTCTTACAAAGCGCGCATATCCGCTATCTCGTCGTTGATATGCGACTCACGCGCTCGCGACCCTTACTGGGTTTTTATTATGAGCAATCGGAGGCTGGAGCCTACGAACATCTCAAACCGATAGATATACAAGCCTTTGAAAAATTTCGAACACTACATGGAATAGAGACGGTATATGACAGTGGGGATATCATCATATACGATATGGGGGAAGTAACGGATGCGGCTGAAAAATACTGATCTAATCGTCGCTCTGGCAATTAGCATATTGAACGTTCTATGTATACTGATACCAATTACCCTGCCCTGGCTCAGAATAATCCTCGCCTTGCCACTTATATTTGTCCTACCCGGTTATATGCTGACCGAAACGCTCTTCTATCGACGAAAAATAGCCATGTCGCATCACCTGCTATTGACGCTCGGCTTAAGTATCGTCATTATCATCATCAGTGGCCTTCTCCTAAACCTGCTAGCATCCGGACTGCAAAGTGTATCATGGGTTGTATGCTTGAGCCTCATCACAGTAACGGGAATTCTTATAGTCATGATACGAAGGAGGAAAGTACCCGGGAGGGAGATAAGGATAAAAGTGCTCCATATCTACCAATATTTCTTGTTCGGGCTAGCCCTGCTCGGCACAATTTTCGCTTTAGGCTATGCAAAAGAAGGGATGGCCGAGCAGCCACATCCTGGATTTACCCAATTCTGGCTCTTACCAGCAGGGGGTAGCGCAGTCAAATTAGGGATTCACAGCTTTGAGTCGGGACAGATGGCGTATAGTGTCCTGGTAACCGCCAACAACGTGCCGATGCCAACACAATTTCCAGGGGTCTTAAAGGTAGGTGAGCAAGTAGAGCGAACGATCAGCCTGCCTGCGAGCGTGCAGGGTGAAACGATAAACGTACAGGCGCGATTATATCTCTCGGATAAGCCTGCGAAGATCTATCGGTCAGTGAATCTTATTCTAAAGCGGTCAAGTCCTGGACTGACATACTCCAATCAACCCCTGCGTATTCATGGGTCATCCCAAGCTTTTAAAAAATGATAAACATAGTGTTTATCATTTTTTAAAAGCTTGGGATGACCCATGAATAGAGATCTTTTTAATTGTTATGCATGTTTTACATTTCTGCACACTTTTGCACATGCGCAAAAGTGTGCAGAAATGTAAAACATGCATAACAATTAAAAAGGAAGAAGCTCACGCCGAAGGCGTGCAGATAAGCGAGCAGAGAGAACATCCTCTCAATTGAAGATTAACAAACTAATATTATGATGATTTGAGACAAATGGGACGCTTATGGAGAAAAAGGGTAAATATATGAGTATGGACCATAGACGCCGGAAGAGGTAGAGGCTTTTATGCGGTACCATAGCTGTTCGGAGGGTTGTGAGACATCGGCCCAGGGAGTATCGTCGTCGGTAGCGCAGCGATCGCAGATAATGGTCCAGGGTCCATCGGGGCCAAGGCTGGAACGTTCGATAGTGTATGTGTAGGCACCGTCGGCCCCACGCCAGAAAATTTTATTGCCCTGGATGGAAGTAATCAGAGGTTGGCCAGGAGTATCGTCTGCCGGCACCGGAAGTCCGCGCAAAGCATAGGCGTGGGCGCGCAATATACTTACGCGAGCCTGAATACCGGGCGTATTGCCTGGATAGTGCAGCGTAAAATGTTCATTCTGCTGCACATAGCCATGAATATCACTGTGTGGTAAGAGTGACCAGTAGAGATCGCCCGCAATATTGCTTTGCTCAATCGCGGTCAAAAAGCTGCTCAACGAATCGCCCGCGCTTGTATTCCAATCATATTCTTCCGCAATAAAGACCTTTTGCGCCCCCTGTGCCAGGGTCGACTGTTCCTCCAGGTCCGTTATAGAAGGTGGATAATAGTGGCCAGTATAGATATCAATCAACGGCAGAGCCAGCTCGGAGGCGAAAATTGCTTTTCTATCATCCCAGTTATAGCTGCCGCTCGCAACAAGATGGTTTCCATCGATACTTTTAATATAGCCGGCCATTGTCCGCTCCCAACCGAGAGGAGCCCGCAGCTCATTACCCAGCTCCCAGGCAAGGATCGACGGATCATTTTTGTAAGCAATGCCAGTGTACATATTAACATGATTCAGAAGAGTGCTCACATAAATTTGGAAATCACGAATCGCCGTCGTATCATAATAGAACATATCCTCGTTAGAGATGCCGAGCCAATCGGTAAACGTATGTTTGCCGCCATGATAATAGCGCCAATTGTCCACCAGAGGGATAATAAGCTTCATATTGTAAGCTTCAGCCGCCTGAATTGCGAAATCGATATGCTGGAACGCCACCTCGTTGAACACTCCGCGCTCCGGTTCCAGGCACAAACGGCAACCAGTAGAGATACCTAACGTATGACTTCTAATCACCGTCGCCCCCATAGCCCGCGCGGTAGCAAGGGCATCTTCAACCTCAAAAGAACTGGGATAAGCAACCCCCTGCTCCGCCGTCTCCATCAGCCCAAGCCAGTAAAGATTCGTGCCCGAAAAGCGAAATTTTCTGCCATTGAGCAGCAAAGAGGAACCCGAACGCCTCACGAAGGCCGATTGCACCACATGAGGACGAGGGCGAGGAGGAGGTAGAAGCTTTTTCTGAGTGGGGCCAGTACTTAAAAAAATAACAAACAGAAGAACCAGAACCAACAGAAAGCGAAGAACCCATTTAAAAATACCGAGAGATAAATAAGGCCGTTTTCCCACTTGCCAACCTCCCCGCGCGAAATGAATGCATGCAAACTCTTTACTTCAACGCTCACCAACTCCATATTCATCATACACCATAGAAGAAGGATGATCAAGAGAGTAGAAAGTACTAGTGTATTTCGAGAGAAAGAAGCTATTATACAAGACAAAAAAGGAGCAGGCCATCCGAATATCGAGTCAGATTTCGATTGAAGCTTTCTTACCCACCTCTCGCCAGATATTGGACGATGAAGCGTGCTCGTTGCGCCTGCTCTTGCGATAGGCCATCGGCATCGATAGAAATGGACACATCCCTTGGAGTCCACACTCCCGTTCTCACCGCCCGGGGCGAGGGATGGCTGTAGCCGACGCCCACTATCTTCACCAGGGCAGCTTCACCGGAGTCAAGAATGATCTTAGCTGCTCTACCAAACTGGATTACCCGTCTATTCTTTTCAGCACCCCTCACATGTGCTGTGTAATAAGCGGCGTCATCCAGATAATCACTTTTATAATATATCTTCTCATACGTCGCTTCATGATACGATGGCCGAGAGAGAAACACGCCCACAAACGTCTCCCCAGCATTGGGCAACGTTGCACGCAGCTCGTCCAAAAAGCTTAAATACCACACTAACCCGCTCCAGCGACCCAAACTCACTCCCCACCAGAGCCAGGTGCGGAATGGAAGTCAGGATTAGTGAAATAAGCGTTGTGGAAGAGAGCTCCCTTTGTATCGGCCCGGCTCAGATCGACGCCGTGGAGATACGCATGGGCGAAATTCGCATTTGTAAATGATGTGTGCGTCAGCTCAGCGCCTGCAAGCTGGATGCCATAGAGATCAGTATCCGTCAGGTCCGCGTCAGTCAAAATAGCAAAGCGCAGATCAGCCTCACTCAGAATCGCCCCCCGGAAAATAGTATGCTGACAATCCGCACTATTCAAAATCGCCTTCGTAAGCATCGCGCCCTGAAAATCGGCCCGGTTCAAAACCGCCCCTTCGAGATTAGCCCCACTCAGGTCCGCATCGCGCAAATCAGCGCGGCTCAGATCGATCGTCCTCAACTGAGCATTCTGCAGTTGAGCATTTCTAAGATCGGGCCAAATATCATGATGGTCCTGCCGCCATTGATTCCACTCCTCAACTCCACGCTGCAGCAAAGCCACATGCTCCGGATTAGCCATAGACACCTCCTATCAAAACGCGTAAAAGAAGTTATGCTATGTCTACATTACAATTTTTTGAGCAGCAAAGCAAAGAAAGACTATTCTAGCATCCTTCACTCTCGCCTTTTCAAAAGCTTGATACCGTTGGGGGGGGGGGGTTTTTTGTTTTTTTTTTTTTTTTTTGTGTGTGGGGAGGGTAGAAATCAAAAAAAAAAAAAAAAAAAAAAACCCCCCCCCAACGGTATCAAGCTCGGGATGACTCATAGGTGCAATATAACTTGACAGAGCAGTATTGTACTAGTTTGAATGCCTTTTTCATCACAAACGCTTTCTCAAAAATTGGCTCTTGCAGAAGAGGCCAATTCTAGATATCCTTTGGAAGAATAGCAAAGCTGTTCTGTGAACCAGTGTAGTCGGCCCATTCCTTTTGTTGCTGCCACAGTGTTAGTGCTGTGGGGTTGATAAAAGGTAGAAAAGAAGGAAAACATTATGCGCATCGAAGAGAAATTAGCCTCACTTGGAATATCACTACCGCCTCAAACAGCGCCCGTTGGGAGCTATGTGCCGGTTGTACGGACAGGCAACCTTTTATTTGTCTCTGGACATGCATCTTTAGGGCAGAACTCGACGTTAACCGGGAAGGTGGGTCGCGACGTAACTGTTGAGCAGGCGGCCCAGGCAGCGCGTCAGGTCGCTATCGATCTAATAGGGACTGTTGCCGGTGAGCTGAAAGACCTGGATCGGGTGAGTCGGATTGTCAAACTGCTTGGTATGGTCAATAGTGCGGAGGACTTTACAGAACATCCCAAAGTTATCAACGGTGCGTCGAATCTGTTGATTGAGGTCTTTGGAGAACGTGGCAAGCATGCTCGCTCTGCAATTGGTGTCGCCCAACTTCCAGCCAATGCTAGCGTTGAGATCGAGATGATTCTAGAAGTCATGGAAGGACAAGCATAGCGCCTGAAGAAGTTTATTTAGAAGAAGTCTATTTAAAGGAGGCGGGTGGCTGAAAAATTTTCTTAATGACTTGGGGGTATCATAAAGAGCGCTCACCCGCCTACACTTCTCATTATACATGCGATATCTAATGATAATGAGGAATTAAACGCCTTCCGCGACGGCATGGCGTATAAGCCGGCCTTCGAGTAGTGATGAAACACGAAAAATAACGCTACGTTTGCCCCAACTCACGCTAAGCCTGGGCTTTCTAATGCTTCTCCATCCCGCCTCTGCGAAGCAGAGGCGGGATGTCGCATTCGAGAAAACAAAGAATCCACATGAATTTCCTTGCGCCGATTTTCAGAGAAAAACCACATTCGGCCTCATCTTTCAACCGCTCAACAAACATAAAGAAGAGATTTATTCGAGAAAACAAAGAATCTACATGAATTATCTGGGCAGTTTATTTGCGAGCATGCCTGTTTTTCTTTTATTACTTGTATGTCCCTTTGCTTTCTAGAGAAAACACGAGGGAAAAATATTGTGATCCTTTGTATCGTCAAAGTGTTCAGTTACGTGTACTATTTGAATAGCATTGTATTTAGCGATGTAGCTACCATTGCGTTTGACACACAACAAGCATGTTAATAGTATGTTAAAAATGTAGCGTAAAATGTTGTATTTTTTTAAGGTAGTGTAAAATACTGTAATTTATACAGTATCAAGTGCCTAAAAACGAGTATGTTAACAGTATGCTAAAAAGAATAGTAGAAAAGCTATTTTTTTAATAGCGTTGATTACTGATACTGCTCTTTTTGTTAGATAATGCAGACGGAGGTAGATCAGACATGAATAACCGGGAAGATTTTGGTAATGTATTTAGCATCCGTAGCCGTCGTCGTTTTCTTGAACAAGCCAGTGCGCTCAGCGTTTCCTCGCTTGCTTTGGCATCGTTTTTAGAAGCGTGTGGCAGCTCTTCTTCTACCACCACAACCACCACGGGCAGTGGCGTCAATATGGCGGGCCCGATTGATATGCAAACGTTAATCACGAATGCAAAGAAGGAAGGCAAGCTACAAGCTATCGGTATTCCACCAGAATGGGCTGACTATAAGGACATCCTTGCGGGCTACGCCGCGAAATATGTACCGGTCGAATACCAGGCCGAAGCGGAGTTTTCTTCCGCCCAGGAACTCGAAGTATTCACGAAGTCAAAATCTCATCCACATGGGGATATCGGTGACGTTGGCTTTAAATTCGGCCCTCAAGCCGTGAAGCAAGGCCTTGTCACACCATACAAACATTCAAATTGGGCTGATATCCCTGCCAATCTCAAAGATCCCGACGGCAACTGGTGTACTGAATACTATGGTACACAGGCATTCGTCATCAATACGGATATTGTGAAAAATCCGCCGACCTCGTTCAAAGACTTGCTCACAGGCGACTACAAGAACCAGGTTGGCATTGACGGTGATCCACGCCAGGCGAATGATGCATTCATCGCAGTCTACTCTGCAGCACTTGCGCAGAGTGGGAGCATCAACGACATTCAGCCGGGTATTGACTTCTTCAAGCAATTGAAGCAGAAGGGAAATTTTAGCCCCGCGCGCGCTAATATTGCCAATATGACCAAGGGTGAAGTTGCCATTGGTATCATGTGGGACTACCTGGGACTCGGCTTCCGCGACACGCTCAAGGGCAAACCCAATCTCAAGGTTCTTATTCCTTCTGACGGTTCTGTTGCTGGTCCATACGTCTCTATCATCAATAAGACCGCCCCTAATCCCTTTGCTGCACGTTTATGGATTGAATACCTCTTCTCCGACGAAGGGCAACTCTTCTTCTTGAAGGGATATGCACATCCAGCACGCTACCAGAAATTACTCAGCTCGGGCAAGGTACCGGCAGAGCTTGCAGCAAAGCTTCCTGCCGCAGAGCAGTACTCGAACGTCAAGTTCGTTACCGACCTTACCCAGCTTTCAAAGGCGGCAGACACCGTGACACAGAACTGGCCTGCCGTTATCGGTCAGTAGTTTATGATTTTTAACATTTTAAATTAGTATATACCGTGCTGTTTTTATACTATATTTAAATGTTGAAGTTCATCAACAGGAAGATTTCTTGTTGTGGTGACGAGGGGAGAAGCCGCGCTTTTCTCTCCTCACTACCATAACAAGAAACCTTCCATATGTGTTTTGTGGAGGTCATGGAATATGCAAATACCTACGGCGGCTGAAACTTCGACGACACATACTCCAGCGAAAGCTATTACAAGGGCTAGACGAGGATTTCGCCTGAGTTACTCGCTCATTAGTTGGTTAGGGTTGCTCCCATTCTTGCTTTTTTGTCTTCTATTTGAATTGCTACCGGCACTCATTATCGTTCAGGATAGTTTTACAAGTGGTGATACAGGTGGATTTACCCTCAACAACTATCAACGCTTGCTTTCAAGCGCTACATATCTCCACTCATTTCAAAATAGCATTAGTCTTTCGCTGGTAACAGCCCTCATTGGTGCGGTTGTTGGCTTTTTTGCGGCCTACGGTGTGTACAATTCGCGTGCAAACTGGCTCAAAAATCTGTTGATTGGCTTTTCGAGTATTGCTGCAAACTTTGCAGGCGTCCCGCTTGCATTCGCCTTTGTGTCTACGCTTGGCGTGACTGGCTTGGTGACTGTACTCTTACAAAATCTGTTTCACTTTAGCCTTTATAATGCAGGTTTCAGCCTGTATAGCTTCCTGGGACTTGTACTCGCCTATACTTACTTCCAGTTGCCATTAATGGTGCTCTTAACGGTTCCAGCCCTGAGTGCGCTGAAACCGGAATGGCGCGAGGCCGCGACGAATCTGGGCGCATCAGGTGCAACCTACTGGCGACGTGTAGCCCTGCCTGTGCTTATGCCCTCGCTTATCGCAGCGACTATGCTGCTGTTCGCGAACTCGCTTGGTGCTTTTGCTACTGCCTTCGCGTTAGCGCAAGGAAACATTAATCTCGTGACAATTCAGATCGCGTTTGCGGTTAATGGCAATGTTAGCATTGATCCTGGCCTGGGCAACGCGCTTGCTGTTGGCATGGTTGTCGTCCTGCTCTTCGCTGTCACACTCTATACGGCAATGCTTCGTCGCGCAAGCAGATGGCAAGGAAGATAATGCTATGAGTATACAAAGAAAACAAACAACTCGCTTTATGTTTGGGTGGGATACACTCTTTCTCGTCCTATTTGTACTCTACCTGGTGATTCCACTAGGCGCGACGCTGCTCTTTGGTCTTTCAGGGGGCGCGGGCATTGATTTTAGTAGCTATCAGCAGATATTCGCGGACAAAGACTTCTCGAAAACGCTGATAATATCACTAGAGTTGTCACTCGCCGCAACGGTGCTTGCAGTCGTGTTAGTGACTCCAACGGTGTATTGGATGCAGTTGCGCGTGCCCCAGGCTCACGCATTGCTCGATTTTCTCTCGCTCGTTCCGTTTGCGGTACCCGCGATTCTGCTCGCGTTGGGGCTCAATGAGGTGTACGGCAGTTCAAATATTCTCATTAACATTCTTTCTCTAGGTCTCGTGCCACTGCTTAGTAGCCAACCGTTCAATATTGTCAGCACGCCACCACTCCTGGCATGTGCCTATGTCATTGTGTCCCTGCCATTCGTCTATCGTCCGATTGACAATAGTCTTCGTGCGATCAACACACGCGTTCTTACGGAGGCGGCGTACAGTCTCGGTGGTGGTTGGTGGCGCACATTTTTAACGGTTGTGCTCCCCAATATTCTCCCCGGTGTGATTAGTGCAGCATTGCTGACCTTTTCGACCGCCATGGGCGAGTTCACGCTCGCCTCGCTGTTCGGTATCTATACGTTTCCTATCTACCTGAATGAGGTAGGTCAGAATAATGCACATAAAGCAGCATCGCTCTCGATTGTCAGCTTTCTCTTCACACTTGTCTGTGTTCTCGTCATTCTCCTCTTCGTTGGACGGAGAGTTGGTGGCGCACGACACGATGTTCAAATTACAGCTGCGAAATAGGGAAGAAGGTAACAACTATGGCTTTTCTTGAACTAGAAGGCATCGCAAAGTACTTCGGGTCTACCGCCGCCGTTGAGCATATCAATCTTTCCATCAACCAGGGCGAGTTCCTCACGTTGCTGGGACCAAGTGGTTGTGGCAAGACCACTATTCTACGCATGATTGCTGGCTTCGAGATACCAACTGAAGGTACAATTACACTTGATGGAGAAGACATCACAAATCGGCAAGTCAATAAGCGTCCGATGGGGATGGTCTTTCAGTCCTACGCACTCTTTCCGCACTTGACCGCCGCACAAAACGTTGCATTTGGTATGGAAATCAAAAAGTTTTCAAAAGATCGTGTGCAGCAGCGTTGTGCCGAACTGCTGGCACTGGTTGGGCTAAGCGAGATGGGTTCCCGCTATCCACACCAGCTTTCTGGTGGGCAGCAGCAGCGTGTTGCCATCGCACGTGCGCTTGCCGTTGAACCCAAGGTGTTGCTGCTCGATGAGCCACTTTCGGCGCTCGATGCGAAGGTGCGTGTCTCGCTGCGTAACGAAATTCGCCGCATTCAGCAGCAACTCAAGATGACTGCGATCTATGTCACGCACGATCAGGAAGAGGCCCTGGCGGTCTCTGATCGTATTGCGGTGATGGCAAAAGGCAAGATCGAGCAACTTGATCAACCAGAGGAAGTGTACAGTAACCCCAATACCGTTTTTGCCGCCACCTTTGTTGGGAACAGCAACCAGTTCAATGGCGTTGTTGAGTCTATCTCAGAGGGTCTGTGTAAGGTTGGCGAGTACACACTTTCTACTACGCATCTCACGCAGCTACACAATGGAGACCGCGTGCTGATTATAGTACGTCCAGAAGAAGTTTCGCTTTTTCCTGATACGGGTGTCGGCGCTGTTCCAACTCCAGATGGGACAGGGCATGGCAATAATTATATTGCGGGTGTTATTGAACTACGCACTTTCCTGGGACCATTCACGCGCTTCCATGTCCATGTCAACGACAGCACCACACTTACCGCTGATATTCCCAACCAGCATGCGCGCGATTTTAAGGTCGGGCAACAAGTACACCTGGCGTTCCCGCCTGAAGCCTGTCAGGTCCTCATCGTTGATGATCGTGCACACGAACTGAAACAGCTGGCAGAAGCCGAAAAAGTATAGAAAAAAAGCAAATTTTTTAATACGAAGGGGAATGACTCATCCCAGATTTGATACCATTGGGAAACTTTTTTAGTTGGGGTTTTTTTT
>CAXTXB010000031.1:19553-22291 GCA_964247965.1 uncultured Dictyobacter sp.
CCTAACTTTTTCCGCCTCAATTTTGTCGCGCCCCCCCAATATAAACCGCACCCAAAAAAGTTTCCCAATGGTATCAAATCTGGGATGAGTCATTAGATCCACA
Source organism: uncultured Dictyobacter sp. (assembly GCA_964247965.1). Taxonomy (GTDB): domain Bacteria; phylum Chloroflexota; class Ktedonobacteria; order Ktedonobacterales; family Ktedonobacteraceae; genus Dictyobacter. The sequence continues at coordinate 19,657 of CAXTXB010000031.1, forward strand.
AGCTTGAAGAGTATTTTACTTGACCGAGACGATAGAACTATTATATACTTAGACTGTCTAAATGATAGACAGCCTAAGTATCAACATCCTGAATGAAATAAAAAGAGTAGTCCTCAGGCGTATCAGGTGAAGTAATGGCAGAAAACGGCCCTTCAAACGAGTTTGGTATTGCAGACGAATTGCTTGATGTTGTGACGAGCTTATTGCGGCAGGTACGCATTGGAATGCCCGGTGAAACTGATGTCCAGCAGCCGGAGTGGCAGGATATCTCTGAACTGCGGGCAACAAGCGGGCAGGTTCGGCTACTGCGCATCCTGGTACGGCATCAGCGCTGTACGATGCAAGAATTGGCCGATCAGCTAGGAGTCGCGCCGCCGACTGTGACTGCAATGATAAAGCGCTTGCTGGCGCAAGAAGTCGTCGAGCGAATACGCGATGAGCAGGACTGGCGCGTCGTCTGGATATCGCCGACCGAACGTGGGCGGCGAGCCGTAGAGCTGTATGACCAGTTCCGGCGCGCGAACTTGCAACGCCGCCTGGCACATCTCAGCCAGGAAGAACTTGTCCAATTACAAGCTGTACTGCCAGTTTTAAGACATATTGTTGAGATAGAATCATGAATAACTCTTGTTTAGTGGTTCTACACACTTTATATTTCTATACCCTTTTGCTCGAAGAGCAAAAGGGTATAGAAATATAAAGTGTGTAGAACCACTAAACAAGAGTTATTGAGGTTGAGTTATGACAATTACAGTTGAAAAGCTCTCTCGATCTTTTGGAGAAATACAGGCAGTAAAAGAGATTGATCTGCAGGTTGAGCGAGGCGAAACCTTTGGCTTTCTGGGACCTAACGGGGCCGGGAAAAGTACCACGATCAAGATGCTGTGTACCCTGTTACATCCTACGAGCGGGCGAGCACTGATTAATGGATATGATGTAGAACGCGAATCGATGCGGGTGCGCCAGAGCATAGGCATCGTCTTTCAAGATCCAACGCTGGACGAGTACCTCACGGCGGAGCAGAATCTTTATTATCATTGCATGGTCTATCATACACCCGTGAAGACGCGGGATACGCGGATAGAGCAAGTGCTGCAACTGGTCGGCTTAGAGGAGCGACGGAAAGATGTGGTAAAAACCTTTTCGGGCGGCATGAAGCGGCGGCTAGAGGTTGCGCGCGGCCTGCTGCACGAGCCACAGACACTGTTTCTGGATGAACCAACAGTCGGGCTTGATCCACAGACGAGGCGCAGCGTCTGGGAACACATCCTGCAATTGCGTGAGCGAACCGGGCTAACCATCTTTATGACCACCCACTATATGGAAGAGGCCGAATACTGTGACCGGATCGCCATTATCGACCACGGCCAGATCGTCGCCCTCGACACACCCGCCGCGCTCAAGCGTATGGTGGGTCAGGACGTGGTGAAGCTGACGACATCCACGCCCGAACGAGCTGAAAGCCTGCTAAAACAACATGATCATTATGCTGTACGCAGCGATGAGCAAGCGATCTACGTCGAGGGCGAGGATGGACAGGCGCTGGCCGCGAATGTCATCCGCGAGCTAACGCTGGCAGGGATTGACGTACGCGGAGTCAACATTACCGCTCCCACACTGGAAGACGTATTTGTCCACCTCACCGGTCGAGTTATTCGCGACGAGACCGCCAGCGCCAAGGACCGCATGGGATCGCGGCTGCGCAATCGTGGCCGCCTGCGCCGCTAGAAGAGGAGTTCTATCAATGCTAAAAACTACACAGCCAACCCAGCCGGTATCTCAGATCTCGCCGAAGAACAGATCGACGGCGGCATTTTTTATTGATCCAGAAGGCATCGCCATGATCTGGCAGCGCGACATGGTACGTCTGTGGCGGCAGCGCTCGCGTCTATTGGGAGCGGTCGCGCGAGCGCTTGTCTGGCTCTTCGCGCTAGGATTTGGTCTGCGCGGCTCGCTCGGTTCTATTGCCGGCTTCAGTTACGAACAATTTGTCTTTCCCGGCGTCATCGCCATGACCGTCATCTTCAGCGGACTCCAATCGGCCATCTCGATCGTCTACGACCGCGAATTCGGCTTCTTGAAAGAAGTACAGGTAGCCCCAACTCCACGCTCAACCCTCGTCATCGGCAAATGCCTGGGTGGCGCGTCCAGCTCAACGGTGCAAGCGCTCATCCTATTAATCTTCGCGCCCCTGGCCTCCGTGCATCTGACACTTTTAAGCGTGCCGGCGACAATTCTTGCAACGTTTGTCACAGCCTTAGCGATTTCTGGTATGGGCGTGGTAATCGCCATGTGGATCAAGGATTTCGAAAACTTTGGTACCATTCAGAACTTTATTACGCTCCCGCTGTACATGTTCTCCGGAGCAATCTTCCCGACGCGACAAGTGCCCCCCTGGTTGCACACCGTACTCTTGCTCAACCCGCTCGCCTATGGCGTCGGTGCTATTCGCGGAGTGCTGCTAGGATACGAAAGCGCGAGCGTGCCGTACAACCTGGCGGTGCTACTCGGCTTTACGGTAGTAATGCTAATAATTGCTATTGCCCTATCATATAGGGAGGTGTAGTAGATGGATCTTCTTCGTTATTATACATTTTTATATTTCTACATGTTTTTACGCTTTGCGTAAAAACAT
>CAXTXB010000032.1:0-1176 GCA_964247965.1 uncultured Dictyobacter sp.
ACTTACGGGGTGGGTGGGTGGCAGTTGCACACAGCCTGTCGTGCTGCGTGAGGCCTTGCGTTCGCTGCGTACAGGCGATGATCCTTATCTACTGCGCGTTGGTGCTTCAGACAAAGGCATAGCACGCGAGGATGTACGCGTCTTTCCTATGACTTGTACGAGTGGAGGCGTTATCGATATCTATATGGAACCACATCTACCTCTGCCGCAGCTTGTCCTGGTTGGGAACTCTCCAGTAACATCTGCGCTCGCTCGACTCGCTCCCGTGCTTGATTTCTCAGTAATACAGACGGACTCTGCCGACTTGAGCCAGATTGATATAAATACACAGACCTATATCCTGGTTGCCACGCACGGACAATATGATGAAGATGTGCTGGAGCGGGCTTTGCGCAGTCCTGCGCGTTATATAGGCATGGTCGCAAGTCATCGACGTGCGGATGGCATTCGTGACTATCTGCGCACATCTCAGCTTTCAGAGCAGCAGATTGCCCGTCTGAAAGCCCCCGCCGGGCTTGATACAGGTGCCGTAACGCCAGGAGAGATAGCATCAAGCATCCTTGCCGAACTGGTGCAGGTGCGACGGCGTGGTCAGATAAGCTCTACACCTGTCGCGAGCAATACGACGACAACTGTAGCGAGTAATACAACGGCTGATGCCGCACCATCCAGCGAGGTTTCTGCCGGCACTGCAATTGATCCGGTGTGTGATATGATAGTGGAGATAGCGACTGCTCGACATCATAGCACGTACGATAGCCGAGAGTTTTATTTCTGCTGCCCTGCCTGTAAGCGTTCGTTCGAGCGCAATCCGCAAGAATACCTGGTGGCAAAATAAGGCTTGTATAGAATTTCGGCTCTGAGACGGTAGGGCGGGAAAACGTGCCGTGCTTTTGAAATTCATGCTATAAGGCAGGTGATCATCAGTATGCAGACTGCGTTGGAGCGTTGGCGCGAGATTCTTGATGCTCGCGCCCAACAAATGGATGAGGCCTATGCACGCCTCGGGCGCACCAGTGCCGACTACTGGAATCGGCGCGCACACAACTTCCACCGTGCGACAAAAGAAACGCCCGGCGAAGATCCGCTCTTCCAGCGTCTGCGAGAGATAGTTACGCCACAGACGACCGTCCTTGATGTGGGGGCTGGAACTGGCCGTTTCACCCTCTCCCTGGC
>CAXTXB010000032.1:1186-14974 GCA_964247965.1 uncultured Dictyobacter sp.
GTACAGCACGTAACAGCTGTAGAGCCAAATGCTGCGATGCTTGGTTATCTGCGTCAGGACGCGGTGGAGCAGCAATTGTCGAATATTTCTTTTATACCTACTTCCTGGCAGGATGCTCCTGACGATCTTGCTGCCGATATGGTCATTTGCAGCCATGTGCTCTACTCTATACGCGATGTAGACGTATTTCTGGATAAGATGCGCAAGGCTACCCGTCAGGCCTGCTACGTCTATATGCGTGCAACGCATTTCGATGAGATTAGTAGCCCGCTCTGGCAACACTTTCACGGTGCCGCGCGTCTCCCCATGCCATCCTATATTCATGCGCTCGATGTTATGTATGACATGGGAATCTACGCCAATGTGGAGATTGTCGATCTCCCGCCGGGTATGCGCTTTTCTTCTCTCGATATCGCGGTTGAGGAAATGAAAGAGATACTGATCCTGCCCGATGATGAGCAGAAGCGTGCAGAATTGCGCGCATTATTAGCAGGATGGCTCGTTCCGCATAAGGGCATACTCTCAATGCCTGTTGATAAATTGGTCTGTGCAATTCTGCGCTTCAGCGGTGAATAATATCTCTTTCCGTCTTCCTGGCTCGTCTAGCGCTGTCGGCCTATAAAATGGATGCCGATCATGGTCATGACAAGCTCGTTTTTCTGGTTGAATGCCTCACACTTCGAACGGATAACGCCCATTTCTGGCCGGCTTTTGGATGGAGTGCTTTCGGTGACGATAAACGTTCCGCGCAGCACATCACCTGGCCGTACGGGTTTAAGCCAGCGAATCTCGTCAATTCCTGGTGAGGCAAGGCTTACTGTATTGTTTAATATCTCATCAACAAACATACGCATATATATACCCATCGTGTGCCAGCCGCTGGCAACGAGACCGCCAAAGACCAGGTTCTTTGCCTCCTCCGGATTAACATGGAGCGGCTGTGGATCAAATTGCTGCGCAAATGCGATAATCTCTTCTTCCGTTACTTCCTTGCTTCCCAGATCAAAGCTGTCCCCCACGTGAAAATCTTCAAAGTAGCGCATTGGTTGTGAAACTCCTTCTGACTTTTTCTTGTCCGTCCCCTTTAGTGTATCTCCTCAAGGCCACGTTCTGGTGCCTGGCCCCAGCGCTCGGGAGAGCGCCATAAGCTAGAGAGAATCAATTCACGAATGAAAACCAGTTCTTTTGGCAGCCGGTCGTACAACTTCATAAAGAGCTCTTCGTGCGAGAGCAGCTCTTGCTGCCAGGCATCGCGGTCAATCGACATCAGCTCATTGAACTGCTCGCGTGTAAAGTCTTCCAGGCCGCGCCAGTCCAGGTCCTCATAGCGTGGCATCCAGCCAATCGGGCTCTCAATGCTGACTGCACGACCGCGTGCCCGCTCAACAACCCACTTCAGAATGCGCATATTGTCCCCAAAGCCAGGCCAGAGGAAATTGCCTTCTGCATCGCGCCGGAACCAGTTCACGCTAAAAATTCTTGGTGGATTGGGCAGATGCCGTCCAAAGTTCAGCCAGTGGTTAAAATAGTCCGCCATATGATAGCCTGCGAATGGCAGCATCGCGAATGGGTCGCGGCGCACCTGACCGACCTTGCCAGCCGCCGCTGCAGTCGTCTCCGAGCCCATAGTAGCCGCAGTGTAGACTCCATACATCCAGTTGAACGCCTGGTATACCAACGGAACTCCATCTGAGCGCCGGCCACCAAAGATAAACGCCGAGATCGGCACCCCCCGTGGATCATCAACCGCCGGATCAACCACCGGGCACTGGCTGATCGATACAGTAAAACGTGCATTTGGATGTGCCGCCTTGCGTCCGCTGTCTGGCGTCCAGTCCTGCCCTGTCCAATCTATCAGATGTGCTGGTGGCGTTTGCGTCATGCCCTCCCACCAGATATCGCCGTCGTCCGTGAGCGCAACATTGGTGAAGATAGTATTAGCTTCTATAGTCGCCATCGCGTTTGCATTGGAGCGAGTGCTTGTGCCAGGAGCGACACCAAAGAGCCCGGCCTCAGGGTTGATCGCGTTCAGCTTGCCATCCGGTCCCACTTTGATCCAGGCAATATCGTCACCAACCGTCGTAACCTTCCAGCCTTCCTCTTGAAAGGCTGGGGGCGGGATGAGCATCGCGAAGTTGGTCTTGCCGCTGGCACTCGGAAAGGCGGCGGCGACATAAGTCTTCTCACCCTTAGGATTCTCAACACCCACAATGAGCATATGCTCCGCCAGCCAGCCCTCGTCTCGTGCGAGCACAGAGGCGATGCGTAACGCAAAGCACTTCTTGCCCAGGAGCGCATTGCCTCCATAGCCCGAGCCATAGGACCAGATCGAGCGTTCCTCAGGGAAATGAACAATGTATTTTGAATCATTACAGGGCCAGGGAACATCTTTCTGCCCCGGCTTGAGCGGCATGCCAACCGAGTGCATGCACGGAATAAAGTCGCCGTTTTCTCCTAAAACATCGTAGACCACGCGTCCCATGCGCGTCATAATACGCATGCTCACCGCAACGTAGGGCGAATCAGTGATCTCGACTCCAAGATGAGCAATCGGCGAGTGCAGCGGCCCCATACTGAACGGGATAACATACATCGTGCGCCCCTGCATACAGCCATCGAACAAGCTGTTGAGCTTCTCTTTCATCTCTCTAGGGTTCACCCAATTATTGGTGGGTCCAGCATCATTCTTGCTCAGAGAACAAATAAAGGTCCGATCCTCCACACGGGCAACATCGCCCGGGTCCGAACGAGCCAAAAAGCTATTGGGCCGCTTCTCCGGGTTGAGGCGGACAAAAGTACCCAACTCAACCATATGCTCACACAAACGATCATACTCTTCCTGCGAGCCATCGCACCAGTGAACCTGGTCCGGCTTACACAACTCAGCCATCTTTCCAACCCACTTACGCAGTTTTGTATTACCAACATAGCTCGGTATCTCCATCGGTACCTCCATGAAGAAATCTAAATAGAACATAGCACCGGAATTTCTCAACACCGGTCAAATCATCACCAGTTTAGCTTATCACATCGCCTCTTTAGTAGGAAACTCTTCGTTGTGATCTATATAGACACATGATTGTAGTAGCTAAATAGTAGCAGAAACGGGCTTATAGCAATATGTGTATAAGTGACAATAAGTAGAAGGAGAAAAGAATGACTATTCAGGAGACTCAAGAGGGGCAGCGGCTGGTGGCTATGCAGGAGGGGAAGGCACCGTGGCGTAAGTGGGGACCTTATTTGAGTGAGCGGCAGTGGGGGACGGTGCGTGAGGATTATAGTGCGGGTGGCGATGCGTGGAATTTTACAACCCATGAGCAGGCGCGTTCGCGAGCTTATCGTTGGGGTGAGGATGGTATCGCTGGTATCTCTGATGCTGAGCAGCAGCTGTGCTTCGCGCTTGCGTTTTGGAATGGCGAAGACCCTATTTTGAAGGAGCGTCTGTTTGGCCTTACGAATACTGAGGGCAATCATGGTGAGGATGTAAAAGAATACTATTTCTACCTTGATAATACTCCAACGCATTCTTATATGAAGTGTCTTTACAAATATACGCAGCGGGCTTTCCCCTATGCCGACCTGGTGGATGAGAATGGGCGTAGAAAGGCCGATCCTGCAAGCTTTGAGTATGAGCTGTTGGACACGGGCTGCTTTGCTGATAATAGCTATTTCGACGTTCTTGTGGAATATGCCAAAAATACGCCTGACGATCTGCTGATCCAGGTGAGCATAACCAATCGGGGAGCTGCGCCAAAGACACTTCATTTGTTGCCTACTCTCTGGTTCCGCAATACCTGGTCCTGGTTCCCTTCCGCCCCTAAGCCGCAGCTACAGGCCATTGTATCCAATTCTCCCAATTATCAAGTGATCGATGCGTCCAGTCCGGAAAGTAATTTTGGTCACTATCATCTCTTCTGTGAGCACGCGCAGGAAGTGATTTATACCGAGAACGATACGAATAAGGAGAAGTTCGGCTGGGGCTCAAACACGTCTGCATATGTTAAGGATGCGTTTCATCAGTATATTATTCACGGACAGAAGGATGCCGTGAATCCCAAACAGACTGGCACCAAGGCGGCTGCCCACTATGAACTTTCTATAGCTCCCGGCGAGACACAGATCGTGCGCCTGCGTCTGAATCAAGAGAGCACTACTGATCCCTTCGGCGCAGATTTCGCTAGCATCTTAGCCGTACGCAGAGGCGAGGCGGACGAGTTCTACCAGGCTGTGACGCCATTTCAGCTTGGCGAGGATATGCGTAACATCCAGCGCCAGGCCTTTGCAGGGATGCTCTGGTGCAAGCAATTTTATTACTACAACGTAAAAGAGTGGCTCGACGGTGATCCGGTTGGACCTCCGCCGCCGGCGTCCCGTAAGCAGGGCCGAAATCGTCAGTGGACTCACGTGGCCGCGCGCGAAATCTTCTCGATGCCGGATACCTGGGAATATCCTTGGTTTGCCGCCTGGGACCTGGCGTTTCACACTATTCCCCTCTCAGTTATTGATCCCGACTTTGCGAAGCGGCAGCTTTTACTGCTCACCCGCGAGTGGTACATGCATCCAAACGGCCAGGTGCCGGCATATGAGTGGTCCTTTGATGATGCTAATCCGCCTATCCAGGCCTGGGCGGCGTGGCGCGTCTACAAGATCGAGCAAAAAATGTATGGGCACGCAGATCGCGAGTTTCTGGAGCGTATCTTCCAGCAGTTGTTGTTCTATTTTACCTGGTGGTTGAACCGCAAGGATCTGCAGGGAAATAATCTCTTCCAGGGCGGCTTTCTGGGTCTGGATAATATTGGACCCTTCAATCGCAGCCAGCTTCCGCCCTCTGTTGGCGGCTACCTGGATCAGTCGGATGGCACAAGCTGGATGGGCATGTATTGCCTGAATATGTTCAAGATCGCAGTAGAACTGGCGATGCAGGACGATACCTACGAACTGATGGCGAGCAAGTTTTTCCAGCATTTTCTTGCCATTGCCGATGCAATGAACGGCGTAGGAGGAGAAGGCGAGCATCTCTGGGACGAGACCGATGGATTTTTCTACGACGTTCTGCATCTGAGCCCGGATAAGCAGGTCGATGGACAGGAGTTCGTGTCGCTAAAAGTGCGCTCAGTTGCTGGCCTGGTGCCGCTCTTTGCCGTGGAAGCCGTTGATCAGAAGCTGCTGCAGGCTGGTAGCGACGAGATGGCTGCTCTCAAGAGGCGCGTCGACTGGGCTCGGCAGGATCGCCCCGATCTGATGCATAATTATTACATTTCTGTGATTCCTACTGATACCGAGTTTATGCATGGCATGCTGCTTTCCCTGGTGCAGCCAGACCGTCTGAAGCGCATCTTACAAAAGATGCTCGATGAAAACGAGTTGCTAGGTTCCTATGGCATTCGTTCAGTCTCAAAATATCACGAACAACATCCCTTTATAGTACCGGGTATTACTGATGAGAATGGACGGCCCTATAGCGTTGACTACGAGCCTGCGGAGTCCAGGGTGCATGATTTTGGTGGCAACTCCAACTGGCGCGGCCCCGTCTGGTTTCCTGTGAACTACCTGCTCATCGAGTCTCTACAGAAGTTCCACCGCTATCTTGGGGATGATTTTAAGGTTGAATGTCCCACTGGTTCGGGACATATGATGACACTATGGGAGGTCGCAGCAGAGCTATCGCAGCGCCTGATTAGTATCTTCTCTCGGAACACCACCGGCAAAAGACCTGTCTACGGTGGCGTCGAAGCATTTCAGCAAGATCCGCAGTGGCACGACCTGATTCTCTTCTACGAGTACTTTCACGGCGAGAATGGCGCTGGCCTGGGAGCCAACCACCAGACCGGCTGGACGGGCGTGGTGGCAAAGCTCATTCAGCAATGGGGCGAGTATGCTGGCCAGGGTCGTAGCCCTGCCGACCTTACAGACATATAAACAAATAGATGTAACGTTTTCGTACTTTATCACACTATAGTAAAGGAGATACATAACTCCCTACCTTGCATCATGCCGGTAAATAAACAGCGTCTCAAACGGAACAAAAGCAGAACAATTTGCCCTGCCATCAGAGAGCAGGCTGTGAAACCGGTTATTCTTCGTGGTAGTGGAAAGATAGAATTATATGTCGATTTTACAAGAAGATAGTCGCTTACAAAAGCCGGCGGTATCTATCTTTTTTAAGTACCCTGTATATCGCATTGCATTGTTAAATCAGTTCAATCCTAATTCTAAGACTGCTCCACTTGGCCTGGCTCTGCTGGGTATGCTCGGTGTTGGAACGGTTCTGGGTGGAGTCTATGCCGCTATCCTGCATCTGCCGCTTCCGGTTGTGGGATATCGACCAGGCAGGCGTGAGTGGCTAGTGGCGGCTAGCTTTGCGGGCGCAATGACGCTGGTGGCTGTTGTGCTGTTCTGGGTCAGTTTATCATTCAGTAGAACGCACAGAGCTTGTCCCAGCAAGATCCAATTGTGACTGAAATTTTTACCCATAACGAAAAGGAGGACACTCTATAAATGCGAAGGTGCAAGAGAGAAACTTTTCCTCCAAAGAGATCGTGAAGATAGTATGCATGCCCCCAAATTTCATCCGAAAAATTATAGCATGTATGCTGTCTTGCCTATGAAGAACAGATCAAGATATCTGTTCCCTATATAGAAGCGGAGGAAGCAGGTGAAAGCGCAAGAATTTACGAAGCTGGTGATGCATCGAGCATCGCTCAGTTCGCGCACCGAGGCCGAGAATGCGATTCGTGCCACGCTCGAAACTCTTTCGGAACATATGACGGAGGAGGCGGCAAACAATTTCTCAGCCCAACTACCATCGGAGCTAGCGACCTATATGCAACAGCCCTTTGCCGGTGTAGCCGAGCGCTTCTCTCTCGATGAGTTTTTTCAAAGAGTAAGTCAGCGCGAAGGTGTGGGAATACAGGATGCAACCCTTAACGCACGCATCGTCGCGGCAGTATTAGCTGAAGTCGTGACTGTCGGCGACCTGGACCACTTGAAAGCGCAGCTGCCGGCCGACCTGGCACAGCTTTTTAATGTGCAAAACGAAGGCGAACTACCCGCTCTGTAACTTTGGAAGTACATCAATGAACTTACTACTCGGGCATAGTAGCTTTGCTTGCCAAAGGCCGCCTGAGTGTAGACTTATTTATTAACTCGTGGCCCTTTTGTTAGAAAGAGAAAACCATGCCAAAACGACATCAACAAGATTCTGCTAAATCAGTTACAGGACACAACAATCCGAGTAAAACCACTGAACATACACATGAACACAGTGAACTTGAAGTGACTCACAAAGCGAATTCACGTGAGCGTGAAGAAGACCGTGAATCCCGAAACGGTAGTGAATCGAATGCTGCAAAGCATCGTAAGGGTTCCCATGTTCATGAGCACGATCATGAGAAGGATGGGAAGCAGCACAAAGCACACAATGATGACAGTTTTTCAGATGATCTGAGATCTGAAAATACAGCAGGAGAGAATCAGGGTCCACGTAACTATGAGTCTACTTTAGACTATAGCCGCACAGCCTATGATATCAAATCTATGCATCAGATCCTCGCCGATCTCACCGACGACGAACTTAAAAGTATTGTCCTGGTGTCTGAGGGTAGCCGTTTGCAGCAAGGGGCAAAGTATATTGACCTGGAGCATCTGGAGCAAGGCGAATTTGTCGCCGAGGCCAACATGATTGCGGAAGCAGGCCACTCCTATGTTCCAAAGAAAGAAGTTGACTACGTCTTGTGGAATCGTCTCAATCAAGTCGACGATCCAACGCGCCTTGATGAGTCAGATAACGCATAAAATGGAGGGTATACGTCTTTCGCCTTGGAAACTCTAACTTCAGATTTCATCATTGCCGCAGATATTGCGGATATTCGTCGCGAGCCCGAGGCAAGCTCAGAGTTGGTTACCCAGGCGCTTATGAATACTCCAGCCCGGGTCGGCCAGGTTTCTAGAGAGTGGACACATGTCACTCTCCCCGACTATACCGGGTGGGCACGGACAGACGAGTTAGAATTCCCTATCATACACGGATTTTGTGAGGGTGAAGGCACGTGTGGTATAGCTTTGCCGTACTCTATTGTCGTCACAGAGCCTCATACACCACTCTATGCATACGAAGACGGCGAAGATATCCTTGGCGAACTCTATCTTTCAACTGCACTACCGTATATTGATCTTGCCCATCCTCAGCGCTTAAGGGTTGCTTTACCCGGCAATGAAGAAGGATGGCTGGCGCGCACAGCTACCGCTATTCGGAGCAATACAGAGCTATACGCACAGCAAGATCTCCATATGGTTACCTCCTACGCAAAGGCCTTTCTGGGTGTGACATATCTCTGGGGTGGCACAAGCTGGCGTGGCATAGATTGCAGTGCTTTAGTTCAACTCTGTTATCGTATGGGTGGCGATATCTTGCCGCGCGATGCAGATCAACAAGAGGCATTTCTTACGCGGGCAGTCAGGCGCGAAGAAATGCAAGCCGGCGACCTGATCTTCTTCGGCCGCGAACATATCACACACGTTGCCATGGCCTTGAATCGCTTTGAGTATATTCATGCTGAAGGTCAGCAGTATAATCAGGTAATTATCCACAGTTTTGATCAACGCAATCCTGCCTATAATCAAAATCTTGCGGAACTTGTCTGGTCTATCAAGCGTGTACGTGCCCAATAAAAGGGCTCGTTCTTCAGCATATTTAAATAAACGCTGTTGTTAAATGACGGCGTGCAAGATGTTAAGCATGGAATTTAATTATGGATGTACAACACGCATCACGGGTGAGACGCTTAAGGAGCTCTTTACGTGACACGATCAACGCGCAACGCGCGTATCCCACAAAAGTATTGGGTAGGGCAGTCCGCCATTTAAGTACAGACGCACAGCTTGTCGCCCTGACTCAAGACCAAAAACAGCTCGTCTTAACTGGCCTGGTTCTGGGCTCCGCAAGTATCATTGCAGTATTTTTCCCAATCTGTGCCCTTCCAGCTGCAATTGCAGGTCTCTTACTAGGACTCTACGGTCGCTACGCCACCCCTTTGCGCAGAATGGCCCTCTGGACTATTATATTCTCCACCATCGGGTTGGTATTAGCAAGCATCAATGTGATTATGCTCATCAGTACATATATCAGTACCTATTTACTGCGATAGATAATTTTAAGGGAGTGCTGTATCCCCGTTCGTGTGCCTTCGGCTCTCTTCCTGTATTTCACATTTTGCCTTTCTACATGCTTTTGCCTAACATGCAAAAGCATGTAGAAAGGCAAAATGCATAATAATCAAAAAGAAGTCTAAAGAGCGGTGAGGCCGCAAATTCGCAGAGTACAGGAAGGCGGAGACAATGAAGATCAAGCAGTCTCTTAGGGATTAGGAAGGCATATATCTCAGGCGACTGAATGCTGCCATTGATGGGAGAAACGTGTCAGCGGGAAGCGCTCAATGGGTATAGCTGGCTCCGTCTCGCAGACCAGGCTACCTAGCATTTCTCCTAATAAGAGACCAAACTTAAATGCATGACCGGACAGACCTGTGGCAAACGTAATACGTTTGTCATTGGGCAAGTAGTCTAAAATGAAGTTTTCATCCTGGCTTACATCATAGATACATGCTTCTGTATGTACTAAATCAGCTTGTCGCAGTGCAGGGAGTAGATGGCAGAGGCGTCTAGCAATCCGCTCAATATTTTTATTATCTCCAGGCGCAGGCCTTTTGTCTGGATCAGCAGGTGTGCCATAGTCATGAGAGGCGGCTTTAAGCCAGTGCGGCCCCTCGCCTCCTGCACATGTGCTGTGAATTGGAAAGCCATAAAGATCGTCTGCCATGAAGGCGGGAAAGGTATGTAAACCAAACAGTGAGGTTGGTACATTGGCGAAGTAGAGCAGATACTGCCGCGTTAAACGTACTGGTAACTTGAGATCTCCAAGCAGCTGATGTACCCATGGTCCAATTGCAACCACTACGCGGTCTGCTATGATTTTATCTCCCGTCGCTAGTTGAAGACGGATAGAACGCAGTGGATTCTCATGACGGATTTCCACAACGCGCTGGTTCTCTCTTATTTCTCCTCCCATATCCAGGATACATCCTCGCAGCGTTTTTAGTATTTTTGAGGCATGAAGCATACCTGCATTTACATTATAGATGAATGTATCGTAATTCGATGTATTGAACTGTGGAAAACGTTGTGCACATGTTGACCCTGTTAGACGCTCAGGCGTATGTCCTAAGTGGCATAAGGTATGATAACTATTCGTACTGAAGTCATCACGCTCGTTTCCCAGCATGAGCATACCCGTGGGTGTGTAAAGTCTTTTTCCACTAGCCTGCTCCAGGCTCTTCCAACGTTTCTGGCTGAATTGCACCATCTCTGAATAAAATGTCTCGTCTCCGTACTCGAAGCGCAACAGTCTGGATAGACCGTGTGATGTTGCACCTTCATGACCTACAGTCGCTTGTTCCAACACAATAACGTTCTGCGTGCCTTGCTTGAGCAAATGATATGCAGTTGCTAATCCAATAATTCCTGCTCCTATAACGACGATTTTCGGTTTTTGCATAATAATTAGCCCTTTCTGCATTTGTTGTTCAATGTTACTAATTTCATAGAATACGCATACTGTTACGGAAAAGTCAAGATATTTATCTAGATAGCGTGGACCTTAATTATTTTTAAGCTCACTATGTAATGGAATTGGCACATGAATATGTTCGTGAGTATGTTTGTGCTACTGCACCTATCTATAAATTATGTTGACAATGGAATAATAGCAGTATATACCTCTATAGCTTGTTATAACAATGCTATCAAATGTACATACTCGACCATTTCTGTATTGTGGCTTATAATGAGAGTAATTTCTGGTTGCACCATAAGAGATGCTTGAGTAGTGGCTGTGAACATATACATTGACGAGCAGTTGCACTCGTGATCTCTTAGTGCTATAGATAGAGACGAAGAGAGGCTATGTCACAAAAAATTAGTATTGCTCCCTCAGTTTTGCTCTCAGGTCAGCCCGATATACCCTCGTCAAAGTACTATACATTGCGTTACGTCCTGGCCGCGGTCCTGGCTGAGGGTGAGAGTCGTGTTGTATTTCCAGCACAAAGTGATGATAGTGATGCGCTCTTTCGCTGTTGTCAGGTGTTAGGAGCGCGTCTCTCCTGGGAAGATAAGCCGCGTGCCCTACATATTCGCGGGATGGGTCGGCCCCACAGCGATGCACCACTCACTATGAATGTTGGTAACGCGGGTGCCGTGCTGCGTTTGCTCCTGGGCATAGGCGCGCTGCTCTCTGACGCTACTTTTGTGACGGATCATCCTCAATCGCTGGGGAAACGGCCGAACCGTGAGTTATTAGAGGCGCTTACATCTCTCGGTGTTGCTTGCCAGGGGACAGGGCCAGAAGGCTGTTTGCCAATCACGCTGCATGGCGGTAAGATTCGTGGTGGGCGTGTCACCATTTCCGGTGCACGTAGTTCGCAATACCTCAGCTCCCTGCTCTTCTTAGCGCCATTTGCGGACGATGCATTAGAGATTACTGTTATTGAGGGGCTGAAGTCGCTGCCTCTAGTACACGCCAGCCTTGAGGTATTGCAGGAGGCTGGGATTATTGTCGAGCACGATGAGCGCAATTTTTTCATCGCAGCAGGTCAGCGCTATCAGCCCCGGGAGTATATAGTTCCAGGTGACTATCCATCTGCTGCTGCACTTTTAGCTGCTTGTGCTGTCTCCAATTCTCCTGCTAGCGAGATACGTCTGGCACGTCTGCGGGCGGGCGACGAGGTTGGCGAGGCCCTGCTGGCAGCTTTCCGCGAGATGGGCGCGGATCTGCGGGTCGAGGATGAGATGGTAATACTGCGTGGCGGGCGTCGCCTGCATGGAATAGAGGTGGACGGTGACCCGATGATAGACTGCATTCCCGTACTTGTTGCGGCTGCTTGCTTTGCTGAGGGAGATAGTATTTTTTTCAACATCGAGAGCTTGCACTATAAAGAGTCGGATCGCATCAACGATCTTTGTACCGAACTGAGCCGCGCCGGCTGTGCGATAGAGCCGCGCCGCGATTCGATTCTCGTCCATGGACAACCCCAGGGTATTGCAGGCGGCGTAGTCGTCGATGGACACAGCGATCATCGCCTCCTGATGGCCCTTGCGATAGTGGCGCTACGTAGTGACAACGGACTGGTTCTCACTGGCGTTGAACATATCGCCAAAAGCTATCCACATTTCTTTGCCGAACTGCAGCGCTTAGGAGCGACCATCCACGAATAACTCATTCCGAAGTTTTGAAAAATGAGGAACAGCATGTTATTCCTCCCTTTTTTCCTCCAACCCCAAAAAAAATCCCAACAAAAAACATGCTGTTCCTCATTTTTCAAAACTTCGGAATGAGTTATTTATAGCGAACGCCTTTCCCTCTCGTAGTAGCAAATTTTTGAATAGAATGATACAATATCATTCGTGCCTTTGAGGAGGGTGCATTTCTCAATACTTATGAAAGAGGGATTAGTAGGACAACATGCTGTTTTCTGTGTTTACTCGAAAGGATAAAAGAGGTGTATAGGTTTAAAGGCTTTGATAGTGCTGAGTGTGGTGATGATATGACGATGTTGGAGACGGTGGTCAATGCCTGGATGGAGGGGGAGCATCCGCGTATCCGGCAAATGTGTCAGAGTATACGCGGCGAGCATGTTCTTTTGAGCTTTGTCTATGAGGATTCACACGAGTTAGAGCAGCGTGTGGCGGCGCAGGTGCAGACGGGCGTTACAGGAGCATTTCCTCGTATCTTTGATGATGAGGTTCCAGAAGACCGCCCGACCAGCCCTCGCGTTCCTGCAACACCTCCCCCTATGCACTAAAATATGTATAATCAGGCATAAAAATTTATTGTAGAAGCCTGAGTTCTATTGATAGTACAAACTCATACACCACCGATTCTGTGCAAGGATAAACATGGCAACTCCATATCTACTGTATGCAACTCCTGAAGGGGAGATTCGTGAAGAGCAGCGTTTGCATGCCCTCTCATTTGGTGATCAGCCGCTGCAAGAGGCCGATCTGATGCCCCTGCCCACGGGCGTGACACTTTCAATGATGCCTGATCGCCAGGCAGTTGGACTCAGGCGCTCCGGGACGCGCTATGTCCTGCCGCCGTCGCGGGGCTGGGCCGTCGCTGCCCTGCTGCCCATTGGCTATACACGCACGCTCTTGCCCGCATACGAAAAAGTACCAGATACGGAGCCCCTACCCTTCTTTGGCTACAGTGCTGTGGCGGGGATGAATGGCCGTCTTTACGTTGCCGCCGTCAAGACTGATGAGCCGCACAAATGGCATCCATGCTCGTTTAACAGGCAAAAATTGGAGCGCCTGGTGCAAGAGAAGCAAGCAGCCTATCCCACCAATCGCGTGGTGAGCCAGCATGCACACTGCGCCCTGGACTATTCTTGCCCCACGGCCAGCAACCTCTTCTTTGGTCGCTGGGAGATGGCCATTGCTGTCTCTCCTGGTTGTAATGCGCGCTGTATCGGCTGTATCTCGAAGCAGGAGGAGGAAGACTTAATCTCGCCGCAGGACCGCCTCTCGTTTATCCCATCGGTGGAAGAGATTGTGGAGGTTGCGCTGCCCCATCTAGAGCAGGCGGAGGATGCTATTGTGAGCTTTGGACAGGGCTGCGAGGGTGAGCCTTTGCTGCAGTGGCCGCGCATCGAGAAAGCGATCCGGGCTATTCGCGCTCGTACTGATAAAGGGATAATCAATATTAATACCAATGCCAGCAATCCCCGCTGGCTGCAG
>CAXTXB010000032.1:14984-21899 GCA_964247965.1 uncultured Dictyobacter sp.
GCCTCTATGATGCTGGCCTGGATACTCTGCGTGCCAGCACCATCTCTGGTTATCCCGATACCTATAACGCCTATTATCGTCCGCTAGGCTATACGTTCGAGGATGTCAAAGAATCGCTGCGTCGGGCACATGACGCTGGCCTCTATAGCTCGATCAACCTGCTGTGCTTCCCGGGCATGATTGATCGTGAGCGTGAGGTCGAAGCGCTGCTCTCTCTTGTGCGCGAGACAGGACTGCGGCTCATTCAGTTGCGCAACCTTAATATTGATCCCGAAGTGCTTCTGCCGCGTTTGCCCGCGCTGGATTCATTTGGGAAGGCGCTGGGTATGCGCGCGATGATCGCTATCTTGCGTCGGGAAGTGCCCGATGTTGAGATCGGTAATTTTTCGCGTCCCATCAAGCGCGCTGCCCCTGCTACCGTAGAGGCGTAGGGCTACTTTTTCCTATGTGCCTTTGTCCTTCTCGCCAGCTGGGTTGCTTGCCTCTGCTCTTGCAGCTTTAATAAGAAAGAGGCATACTCGGCGCGGGTGGCTCCATTGTTTTCTTGTCCGCGCTCCAGGCAGAATTGCTCCAGGGCATCCACCTGGATCGCGACTCCAATGCATTCATAACCCATCGCTGTAAAGTTTATGCGTACGCTTTCGACGTTGTTCAACCATTCTTCCCAGGTCTTATCTAAAGCACTGGCGTCCACAGCCTTTGCCAGCAGTTTCTTATATTCAAGTGGTGTGTACGTTGCCAGTGCTATTTTTGGACGGTTTTCTCTTATGTTCATTCCACTTTCCTCCTCTCAACATTTTACGCGCAGCCGCTACAACTGGATCAGTGCCAAGCATTGCCAGACAGTCTCGTGTGGCGCAGCCCTCGGGGGTTCCCAGTTGGTGATCGCGATAGAAACAAGGCATGCAGGGTAGACCAAGTCGTACAACTGTTGCTAGTTTTTGTCCAGCCTCAGCGGTGTAAGGTCCCCAGGCTTTAGAGTTTGAGAGCCCGAAGACCGCCACTGTTGGAGCTTTCACTGCCGCCGCAATATGCATAAGCCCGGCATCATTCCCGATAAAAAGATCAACCTGCTCCAGGATAGCTGCGGCAACTTTGATGCTGCCTTTGCCTGCCAGGCTGCGTACAGGCACGTCAGAGCGCAGCATGCTGATAATAGATTGATGTAATTCAGCCTCTTCAGGTCCACCCATAAGTAGGATCTGTCCCCCTACTTCGGAAAAAAGGGTATCCGCTAATTGCGCGAAGCGCTCTGGAGCCCAGCGTCGTGCTGTGCTATAACCCCCACTTCCAGGGTGCATGGCGATAATAGGGCGTATGCTATCTTCTGCCGTGTTTTCATATAGGATTTGTCTTGCCTCTGCGCGCTCTTGCTCCTGTAGTGGTAATTCTAGATCTTTGCTTCTGATCGTCGCTCCAGCGGCACCTGCTACTGCCATATTATACTCGGCTTCATGAAGCGCACCAAATCCCTTATCTTTGACGTGGACATTGAGAAACCAGCCATGTCCATTGTCCAGGCCAACGCGCCACTTTGCTCCTGTGGCGCGCATCAGCAATTGGTGTTTGAGACGCCCAAAGGGGAGCGTGAGATGGTGAAGCAACAACACCGCGTCATAGTGTCCGGCACGCAGCGTCTGCCATACATCTCTTAAACGTAAAAGGGTGCGCGGATTCCTCATTATAGCTTTAGGATCGTCGAAGAGATATTTGTCCAGCACGATGGTGTCATTAATGACGTCCCAGCCACTGAGAAGTCCCGCCGAATCTGGTGTGACGAGCAGATCAATCTGGGCTTGCGGATATGTTTCGCGCAGCGCCCGTAATGCGGGTGTTGCCAGCAAAAGATCGCCGATACCTGCCAGCTTGACAACCAGAATACGTGCATCGGCAGGTAGCTTTATCTGTGTTTTATACATAATAATTAATTCTCGTGTGTAACTGATAATCTATAGTGATAGAGCTCACAATAGTCGCGAAAGCCGATACGGCGATAAATGGCTTCGCTCATATCCGTCGGCGAGAGCGTAACTATGCGATAGTTGAGCTTTCTTGCTTCTTGCACGACATGACGCGTTAATGTCTCGCCTATGCCCTGGCGACGGACCTCTTCAATCGTTGTTACGCCATAAATGCCCGCAACTCCTTTGTGGAGGAGCAGGGCCGCGACTGCCACAGGCTTATTGTCGAGCCAGCTAATATAATGATGCCACGTCGAACCCGCTCCGAATCCGCTGTACATATACGATTGGTAGTACTTCTGAGCCATTTCCTCAGTCGATCCAAATCCTCTTCTCTCAACATCACATTTGACTTTCAGCGTTTCCTCATCGGTTACTTCTTTGATCAGCAGTTTAGCCGGCCCAGTCACCTGGGATTGAGTACTCGCCGTCTCAAGCAACATACAGGTCATTGTTGCCCTATGGATCAAACCGTGCGCCTGTAGATAGTTGCTAAGGTTCGGTGGATATGCCGTTGGTCCAACGCGCCAACCAATCTCCTGGATCTGCCGCGATTTGAAAAGGTTGAGTGTTTCTATGATCCTTGCGTTAATGTGTGTGTCATCTGTGTTAGTAAACGTGGTAAGTAGTACGCCATTAGGACCCTTCGGCCCGGTGAGGAACCATGTGAGCTCTTCGTCCCGGTGAAACGTAGCTCCCGGTAATCCACGCCCAAAGCAGGCCATCTCCTCGGCAAAATTAGCTTCTACCGCCGCTTGCAGGTCGATAATGTTATTCATTCTTCCTCCATATTGGAGCTAGCTTCGTGCCTTGTTGTGCTAGTTTCTGATGAGTGACTGCTCGTACCTGCTCTGGCAGAATGTTTTTCATGCATTGTGTGGTGTAAAAGCGGCAGTCGGCGGGCGCGCCCTTCGCCTTGTAGCATGGGCTACACCAGATCGGATCGCGTAGTATTGTCGCGTGAGGACTGACGGGGCCGCTAAGCGCCGGGTCGGTAGGACCATGAATAGCAATCAGGGCAGTGCCTACTGCCGCCGCGATGTGCATCGGTCCGCTGTCTCCTGTGATGAGCAGGTCTGCTGTTTGTAACACGGCTGCCAGTTGGCTTAAGCTGGTCTTTCCCGCCAGATTGTATGCATGCCTCTGCATATGTTGGATAATGCGTGCAATTAATGGAAGATCGTCGGGAGCTCCAGTAAAGATAACCGTGCAGCCATCTTCTATAAGGCGGTCGGCAAGCCTTGCCCAGTAGGGGATGGGCCAGCGCTTGGCTTGTCCATTATTAGAGCTCACATGGCAAGCAATAAGCGGCTTATCTCGTTCAATACCTTCTCGTTGCAATAGCTCTGCGGTTTCTTTTTGTGCCTCACTGCTGACGTAGAGCGTAGGAATGCGATCATCGGGACCAATACTTGCCCCAGCGGCCTGCGCTAGTCGTAAGCAATAGTCTACCTCGTGTAGATGGTCTGTCTCGACCCAGTGTTGACCGGGTATGTTATCTGTCAACAAACCTGGATAGCTCTCCTGGGCAAATCCAAGTATCCTGGTTGCTCCGCTCAGCACGGCGATCAGGGCAGCCCACGGCCCAAAGACGCTTACCGCCAGGTCGTACTTGTGTGCTTGCAACCTGCTATGCAGCGCACTGGCTGCACGCCAGTTTTTCATTCGTAGCAGTGCCCTGGGCCTACGCCAGATGTTAGGGTCATAAGAAATAATTTCGGAGAGGTCTGGATCGGCTGTAATCACCTTTGCACTCGCTGGCAGGGCGAGCAGATCGATCTCTGCGCCTGGATATGTTCGTTTGAGTAGTCGTACTACGACGAGCGATAAGACGAGGTCGCCAATCAGGTCGAGCCGTATCACAAGAATACGTTTGGGCTGAAATGTGCCCGAGTGAAGCGGTCGGTAGCGCTTACCCAGCCTTTTCAGACGCAGGTAGATCCCTGGTAGGACCATAAATAAAGAGATGCTGGGAAGGATTATTCTTTTACACGTACGAACTATACTGTTACGTAACCTGCGCCGCTCGTCTGGTCGCGTCGGGTAGCCGTAGTCATCTCTATTTTGCGATTGTGCTGTGCTTGCCATTTTTTGTCCCTACAATCAACCTTACTGGTATCTATAAGCCATTCTGTTTCTTTCCTCGCTTGTCTATTGTTTATGTGTGAATGCTTCTGCTTGTACGAGCCCGGTGATAGCCTGTAACATCTGCTGTTCAGTAATATTACGCACACAAGGGTGCTCTGAGATCTCCTCAGGACGGAAATCAAGCTGCCCACATGGAATTGCCGGGCAGGTTGCGCAACGCTGTGTCGCCGCGATAACTATGTGACGCTTTTTATCCCCCCATGGCCCAAAGATGCCTGGATCTGTTGGTCCAAAGAGACGCACTGATGGAGTATTCTGTGCCACGGCCATATGCAGCGGACCATTATCGACACCCAGCACCAACTGTGCTCGCGCCAGCAGGGCTGCCAGCTGGCCCACCGTTGTACTTGTCATAAGTACTGGCTGGCTCTGCATTCCTCGTGCAATCTCTTCTACCATAGGCCGCTCGCTATTGCTGCCCGTCAACACGATGCGTGCTGCTCGCGGTAAGATCTCATCCGTTGTAAGCTTATCCGCAATATGCGCCCACGCTTCAGTCCTCCAAAGCTTGACCGCTCCACCTGTTCCTGGGTGAATGACCACAACGGGCTCTTCGTGCCCAATACCTATATCCTGAAGTTGCTTATCCACCCATGCTCGCTCAGCTTCAGTTGGCTTGAAGTAAAGTGGATACTTTGCGGGCATATAGGGTTCTTCAAGTGTGGGATTGCCGAGAGTTTGTAGTCCTGCACTCGCGAGACGAAGATTTGACACGGTGGCATGTTCTGCCGCTGGAAATGGGAGAGGGCGCGTGAGAAAGGGCTCGCCTGGTCGAATTGCGTAGCCGATTCTCTGTGGAATTCCCGCAAGATAGAGCAGGGCGGCACCCCACCAGAAGTCTGGTCGTAGATTGATCGCCAGGTCATACTGTTCTCGCCGCACCTGTTGTGCTGTACGAAATAACAGGATATATGGGTCGAGCGGTCTTTGCGCAGCGCGCTGGAATCCTGGAAATGGGCAGGTAATCAGCCGGTTTAGGGCTGGATGGCGTGCAACGACTTCGCTTGACCAGGGACCTATCATCATGATGATATGCGCATCAGGAGCATGGAGCCTGAGTGCGTCTAGTACTGGAGTCGCTAAAATCAAGTCACCAAGATGATCTGGGCGTAGGAGTAAAATACGGGCGGGTGTACCCCCTGGGGCATGCAAAGCCACTTTTCTGATCTGTGGCGCGCCTACGATACGTACAATTGCAAGCAACACCATCCGTAGCAAGCTTTTCATTGCCTCACTACCTCTTCGCCCTGCGATTCTCTGATGAGATGCTCTACCGCGTCCCACACCTCGTCGACGGTCACCGCCTGCATACATGTGCACTTGGCGCAGGGCTGCATCTTACCTAGAAAAAAGCACGGCTGCCCCTTTGGATTATGCCAGAGCGCGATATGTTTCGGATCATCCAAAGGATACGGTCCGTACTCCTGAGGACTGGTCGGCCCGAAGATAGCGATAACTGGCGTACCGACCGCTGCAGCCAGGTGCATTGGGCTACTATCATTGCCAATAAAGAGCATACATGCCTCAATCTGCGCCGCGCTCTGCCCAAAGCTAGTCTTTCCTGCTAAATCTATGACGGTGCCTGCTGGAACATCCAGCCCGGCTACTAATGCCTGATTGAGCTTCGCGTCGTCAGGTCCACCGATCAGTAGCACCTGTACGTTTAATTCATGGACGAGCTTGCTCACTATGTCGCGGTAGCGCTCTAAAGGCCAGCGTTTGGCTGTCAGGTCCATACCAGGATTGCTTCCGCCACCCACAAATACAGCAACTTGTCTGCGCTCGCCTCGCTGAACTGTCTGACGCTCCTCTTCAGTCGGTACAAAGCGCATATGTGGATGGCCCATTTGTAGCTTGAGCGCCCGCGCCAGGTCAAGATAAATATCGGCCTCGTGCTCCAGGTGTATGAGTGATGTGGAGACAGGGATACGATCGGTGAGCGAGAAGCCTCGCCCCAGACTGTCTGGTCCAACACGCCGTGCTGCACCCGCTAACCAGGGTAAGAGCGTGAGCATGGGCGAACGATCCAGAACAAAGGCCAGGTCGAAGTGCTGGTTGCGCAGGCGTCGTGCCAGTCTAAGATACTCTGCAATTCGATAACGTCCAGGAATGCCAACAGTACCACAATCTATGATATTGCTTACTGCTGGATGATGCTCGGCTACTGCCTTCGACCACGTGCCGGCTACATAGGTGATCTGTGCTTTCGGGTAATTTGCTTTAAGAACCTCAAGCAGCGGAGTCGTCATGATCAAGTCACCGATGCAGCAGGGCTTAATGACAACTATTGCTCGTGGATCTTGCCATGCTCTACGTGTAAAAGGCCTCCACAAGCTGTCAAACAGCGCAAACGGGAGGCGTAAGAAGATACATAGAGCAGTAATACTATGCTGACGCAGCTCACTCAGGTTACTCAACTTACTTCGTTTACTATTCTCCATTTTTCGCTTCAGCGTCCTTCGCTTCTGATACTGTGTTGGACGGTGGAGGAGGAAGAATGGTCTCCTGTCCTGACGGATAGAATGATCCGCTTGCCCGCACGGTTGGCTGATAACTACTCTCTTGTGTCAGAAGAGCGCTGCCACAATTCTGGCAGAAGTAGTAGCCAGGTAATATCTCCATATTGCATTGAGGGCAATGCCGTCTATTCTCTCCTCCCTGTTGTAGGCGTGCGTTTGCAGGTATATTCATTTCGTCTCTCCCTGCATCGTATGCACGTACGGTTTCTTGTGTGCTAATAGTGGAAGTATTGCCTTCTGCAGGCTGTGTATTCATCACTGTTTCCTGTGAATGAAGCGTCTGTAAA
>CAXTXB010000033.1:0-18185 GCA_964247965.1 uncultured Dictyobacter sp.
TTTTACGACCGTCGGTCGTAAAAAGAGCAGGTAAAACACACTGTTCATCATTTTTCAAAAGTCTGGAATAACCATTATTAGACATCCTGAAGACGCATGGATGCATGAGAGAGAGGAGACCTTCAACGCAGGAAGCCAGGCACAAAGATAGTAAGAGCTAATGATGTGGTATGATTAGGATCACCGAAGGTATCTGATTGATGCATATACGTATGCAGATAGAGGCCGCATTGCAGGCTGTAACAAAGTCTCATCTTATAGAAGGGGCTGGAAGGTGGACCTACAGTAAAGAGGAGTCGACTTCATGGATGATGAAAAAGTATTTGAGGCTCAAATTCAAGAAATTGATGTTCTGTCAGCGTTGATGCACTCGTCGCGTGAAGACCTGTATACAATTCCGACGCACGCACCGGGTCCGCAGGGAAAGTTGCCTTTAACTCCTCAGATGCTGCGCGAATGGGCCAGCGGCGACCTCTTCGGACTGACGCAGAGCGTTGGTATGGGATGGGACCCGGCCAAAGTGCTGAGAAAGCATATTCTGATTCTTAGCACTCAAGGTGGGATTCGTGAGACAGACGGAACTCCCGTGGCGCTGGGCTATCACAGTGGCCACTGGGAGGTAGGTCGGTTGATGCGCGCCGCCGCCCAGGAACTTCAGCAGTTGGGCTCAGTGCCGTACGCCGCCTATGTGAGCGATCCTTGCGATGGCCGGACGCAGGGAACAACAGGCATGTTCGACTCTCTGCCGTACCGCAACGATGCCGCCCTCGTGATGCGCCGCCTGATCAGATCGCTGCCTACGCGTAGAGCAGTTATGGGAATTGCGACCTGTGATAAAGGCTTGCCCGCCACTCTGATGGCCCTGGCTTCTCTGCGTGAACTTCCAGGTATTCTCGTACCTGGCGGCGTAACGTTAATGGCCGAGCATGGCGAAGATGCGGGCAAGGTACAGACCATCGGCGTACGCTACACCCACGGAGAAATCACACTAGAAGAGGCTGCCAGCATGGGGTGCAGCGCCTGTGCCACTCCTGGAGGTGGCTGCCAATTTCTTGGCACAGCCGCGACATCTCAGGTCGTGGCAGAGGCACTGGGGATGGCGCTTCCCCACTCAGCCCTGGCACCTTCGGGTGAACCTATATGGGAAGAGTTGGCGATCCAGGCCGCGCGGGCACTCCTACGGATGGTACAGATGGGCTGGGGCATGCAAACTATACTCACGGACGCCGCGATTCGGAATGCTATGATCGTCCATGCTGCATTTGGCGGCTCGACAAATCTGCTTTTGCATATCCCTGCCATCGCGCACGCCGCCGGGCTGCATATCCCAACGATTGCCGACTGGCAGGAAATTAACCGCAGTGTTCCTCGCCTGGTCAGCGTGCTTCCAAATGGGCCAGTGGATCATCCAACGGTGCGGGTCTTCCTGGCTGGTGGAGTACCCGAGGTAATGCTTCACTTGCGCCGCCAGGGACTACTCAACACCACAGTACAGACCTGCTCAGGGCTGACGCTGGCCGAGGTCCTGGACTGGTGGGAGCAATCCGAACGGAGGAAGCGTGTACGGGAACGCCTGCTTGAGGTTGATGGCATAGATCCCAACGACGTTATTATGGACCCCGATACCGCGCACGCGCGTGGCCTGACCTCTACCGTAACCTTTCCCATCGGCAACCTGGCACCGGAAGGCTCAGTGATCAAGTCAACCTCAATCGCGCCCGAGGTTGTCGATGCCGACGGAGTATATCGGCATACTGGCCCGGCCAAAGTCTTCACAAGCGAGCGTGCTGCCATTGCGGCCATAAAAGAAGGGCATATTCAGTCGGGTGATGTGTTAGTATTAATGGGCTGTGGCCCTTCAGGGACAGGCATGGAGGAAACCTACCAATTGACCTCTGCCCTCAAGCACCTCGCCTTTGGTAAGCATGTCGCTCTGATCACCGACGCACGCTTCTCCGGTGTATCCACAGGCGCATGCATCGGACACATCGGGCCAGAGGCCCTGATAGGCGGACCACTGGGAAAAGTACGTGATGGTGATATCATCCATATCGAGGTAGATCGTATCCGTCTGGCGGGACGCGTAGACCTGGTTGGAGATGGCAAGCGGCATTTTACTCCACAAGAAGGAGCGGCCCTGCTGGCAATGCGGGCACCTCATCCAGGCCTGGCGGCAAATCCCCGCCTGCCTGATGATACCCGCCTGTGGGCCGCCCTGCAATCTGTAAGCGGTGGTGTCTGGCAGGGCTCTGTCTACGACGTTGACCGCATCATTCAGGCCATCGAAGCAGGCAAGCAGGCGTTGGGTTGGTAACAAATTGTTGCCAACAATCTGGGAAGGGAAATTAGAAGAGGGTGTTCAATAACGCATGCGAGGTATGTATATGCTCGCGCATGAGTTTTGAGGCCTGCTCAGCATCACGTTGTTCCAGCGCATGCAATAGCTCCTCATGTGAGATAAGCGTTCCATACTCAACGCGATAGGTAGTGAAATAAAAGCGCCAGAAGCGTAAACTGTGCATCAAGATACGCACAGCGGCATCCTGAAGAAATGCGTTATGCACACACTGAGCCAGGAAGCGATGGATGAGCTGGTCATCCTCAAGAAAACGTAGCGCATCGGTCTCTTCACGCGCATTCTCGGCCTTCTCGACTAAGCGCCTCAGGTCGGCTAGTTCGCTAACGGTTGCATTGCGTGCGGCAAAGCAAGCGTTAGCGCACTCGATAGCCTCACGTGCCTCGAAGATCTCTCGCACCTGTTCAAGTCCAATAGGAGCGATCATCAGGCCGCGACGTGGTAGCACTGTGACCAGATGATCTGTGACCAGGCGTGCAACTGCCTCATGTACAGGTGTACGCCCTAGCCCTATCTCCGCAGCCAAAGACAATTCATCCAGCATTACTCCTGGCTGCAGACTCAAATTAATAATCATATCACGGATTTGTTGATAGGCGATATCGCTGGCGCGCGCCACTTTTTTTGTATTTGTTGTTGACTCGATGGTATGCGTGGCTCCTATATTGGTGAACCGCTTGCATGTGCTGAGAAATCGACAATGCTCACATCAAGTGTACCACGATTTACGACCAGCATACAGCCATTGTCCAGGTATCTCCACCCTTCGTCCTGACCCAGTCCGGTTGAGCCAATGAGAACTGCGTCGGGAGTGATGAGATGGAGCAGAGGGAAGTAATTGGGGTCTGCTTGTGACTGGCGAGAATGTGGGTCAAAGTCGCAGACTGCGTAGAGGGTCTGTGGAGTCAGAAGCAAAAAGTTTGTGCTGACTGGCTGCGCACACTCGTGGAGGAGCTTCAGGTACTCACAAATTCCTTTTATTGGCTCTGCGTATTCTAGCACGGAGAGAAGCGCGAGAAAGTGACGCTCGCTATCAGTCGTGCCTTCTATATGTTGTCTCAGTTCTGGAGCAATGAGCGCTTCAATTGCTTCCTTCGGACGGATTAAACCATTGTGCGCGAATGCAAGCTCGTGGTAGATAAAAGGGTGGGTGTTTTTCATCGATTGCGCAAACCCAGGCGTTGCCTGACGCAAGTGGCCAATAAATGCGTCGGTCTGAAGCTGTTGTGTGATGGACATGAGCTCAGGACTGGCATAAGCAGCCACTGGCGTCTTCACCGACTGTAAATGGTTGTGTTGATCATACCATGCCAGGCCCCAGCCGTCCGGGTGCTGATGCGAGGCATCCACAAATGCGGAAAGCATGGAGCCTAGACGATCTGAGACAACTACAGGTTCATGAGTAACGTAAGCAAGTAAGCGGCACATCGGTCCTCCGGATATAGAAAACTACTAGACTATGCTGAATGATGTGAAATATCAGTAAATCAATTTCTCTCTTTTTACATTTTATAGAGCTGCACTGCGTTATCTCGCAGCACTGCCACGCCTGCAAGTTCAGCCTCTGCAAGAGTCAGCTCCCCAGTTTCTACGCGTTCGCCAAGCACCTGCCCTAGAATACGCCGCCCCTCATGAGCACTTATCCAGTGCAGCTCGGGCACGCCAACTGCGTCAGAGGCGTAAAGCAATTTTGAGAATGGCGCAACATCGAATGCACCGCGTGTAAACTCAAGCATCTCGTTGCAGCCAAGAAATGGTATCCCGTAAGAGAGATCAAGGTATACGTTCTCGTATACCGTTGCTAGATAAGCTCCTTGCCTTGTATAGGGATAGCTCTCGTGTAACAAGACAACGGGCATCGCACGATATGCCTTTTGCTCAAGGACTGCGCGCAGTTGAAGTGGATTAGCAAGCAACATATCTGCATCGGTATCGCCATATCCGGTATGGAACTGGATCGGCAACTCCTGTCGTGCAGCCTCTCCAAAGACAACCTGGAGCAATGTATCCAGCAGCGGCTTATAGCCCAGCCGTACAGAGCCCCGTTCTTGAACCTCTTGACGCGCTGCTATAAATGCGTGCGCAACCTCCTCCTCACTCCAACTGCGAATCGCCAGGCCGGTGCGATAGGCGACAATGCTCTTAAGGGCGACGTAGCCCTGTGCGCGCACATCGCTCAAAGCATTTTTTAGCTTCTCAATTACGCCTGTGAGCGAACTCTGCTCAGCAATGAAGTCTTGCATCAGGAGCTCAACGCGTAGTATAGGTCCAACGTTACAGCCGCCGAGTGTAGCCAGTTCATCGTCGGAGAGAATGGTATCAAGCGGAGGGTGTCCTTTATCTAC
The DNA here is from genome assembly GCA_964247965.1 of uncultured Dictyobacter sp. Classification (GTDB taxonomy): domain Bacteria; phylum Chloroflexota; class Ktedonobacteria; order Ktedonobacterales; family Ktedonobacteraceae; genus Dictyobacter. The sequence goes on from CAXTXB010000033.1 coordinate 4,702, forward strand.
AAAGAGAGTGTCGATATGGGCGTCCTGCAAATATTTCTGCACTAAATCACGCTCAGAATAGGTTCCGCGTGCCGCCAGAACTGTCTCTTCAGTCGCCTCACACTCCAGGAAAGTAGCCATAGCATGGATCAAGCGACGGTAAAAGAGCGTAGTTGCCACGTGCGTTTGCTGTACTGCCGAATCGGTAGATTCAGTGAAACGAGTGCGCCACGCGAGTATATCAGTTGTTTTGTGAGTTCTGTAAATGCCGTGGCAGTGATTGTCGGCAATAGGAATATGCTTCAAATCTATTGGTGTCATAAAACAGCTCCATTCGATGGGCTAAAACTTATAGAAGTGGTTGCGAATCTCAAAATCGCTATCCTGTCCGGCAAAAGCCTCTGCTTCTGAGCGACGAACAGCCAGGTAGGAGCGGAACATCATCTCCCCCATCGCATCTTTGAAAAGGGAGTCGTGTTCTAACTCATCAAGGCTGGCGTCCATGGACGTAGGGAGACGACGAATGTGATTGTGTTCGCGTTCCGCCTCGCTAAGAGTGGATGGGTCATGTTCGCAGGGAGCGCCGGGAAGGAGTTTCCGTTCAATACCGTCCAGTCCCGCCGCCACCAGACCTGCAAGCGCAATGTAAGGATTCGCACTTCCATCCACCGATTTCAGTTCAAGGTGATAGGACTGCTCCTCGCGACCCCAGAATGGCGAAACGACGCGTACTGCCGCCTCGCGATTGTCGAAGCCCCAGGCGGTGAAGGCAGAGCTCCAGGCCTGCGGCTGTAAGCGACGATATGAGTTATAGCTGGGGCAGGTTAAAGCAAGTAGAGCGGGGAGGTGATCGAGCAGCCCCGCAATAAAATGCCGACCAGTCTGACTTATACTTCGTGCATCCTGCGGATCGTAGAGAAGACTATGTGTAACATTATCACGCTCCCACAGGCTAAAGTGAATATGACAACCGCTTCCAATAAATGCCGGAAATGGCTTTGGGGCGAAGCTCGCCAGGAGGCCGTGCTGCAGGGCCACGCCACGCACAGTATCGCGTAGCTTGATCTGGTTATCAGCGGCCTGCAGTCCTGGAGCGTGACGGATAGAGATCTCTTGTTGGCCTGGGCCATATTCGTTGATTGCCTGCTCCACGACCAGGCCCTGTTTACTCAAGGCCTGCACAATATCATGCATGATCGGCGCGGAGAGGTCCAAACCAATAGAGCTGTAGACAGGAGCCTGATCAAAGGGAACATACGTTCCCCCTGATTCACGTGCAAGGTAAAACTCATTCTCGAAGGTTGCCTCTACTATAATACCCATCTGCTCCGCACGGCCCAATGTATCCTTAAGAAAGGAGCGCGGGCATGCACCCCAATTCAAATGATTGTGATCCAGCTGATCGCAGAGCAGGCTTGCGCTGCTCGGTGTCCAGGGCAGTACGCTAAATGTCGTAGGATCGGGAACGAGACGGATTTCACCTACTGCTTCCATGCCCTCTACACCGATAAGCTGTTCTAGAAGATTGATTGCCATCTGGGCACGTGTCAACCCCAATCCTTCGCTGAGCTTGTGCTCGAGCTGCGCGCTATGAATAACCTTGCCACGCGTAACGCCGCTATAGTCACAGTAGAGGAAACGGACAAGCTGGATGTTCGCTGCTTCTGCTCTACGTAAGAGGTCTGTATTGCTCATAATGACTCGCTTTCTGGCAACTAAAGCATTACATCGCCACCGTTTGGGCCTAGTGTTTGCCCCACATAATACGAGGCATCATCGGATGCCAGGAAAATTGCCGTAGGGACAACCTCGCTTACCTCGCCAAAGCGCCCGATAGGCAGTTCAGCGAGCTTCGCGGCCTTCCACTCCTCGGTCTCGGACTTGAGCAGATCGGTGACGATGGGACCAGGAGCAATTGCATTCACGAGTACATTGCGCGTGGATAATTCGCGAGCCAGCGACTTTGTAAAAGCGATCACACCACCCTTACTTGCACTATAGTGGGCTACCTCACGTCCACCAAGGTAACCTAACTGTGAGGCAATATTGATGATGCGTCCTCCTCCCTGAGCAAGCATATGCGGGAGCACATAATGGGTGCAGAGAAACGTGCCACGCAAATTGACATTGATTACACGATCCCAGTCAGCAACAGCCAGGTCTTCCACTAATGCCTGGGTAAAAATACCTGCGTTGTTGACTAATATATCAATGCGGCCAAAAGCATTGTGTACCGTCTCAACCATTGTGCGTACCTGCTGCTCGTCAGCAACATCTGTACGGACAAAGAGTCCATTGTTTTTATAGTGTCGCAGCCCTATAAGTGCAGGAAGCGCCTCTTCCTCAGGAACAATGTCGGCGATAGCGACAATAGCCCCTTCGCGCGCAAAACCTTCCGCTATTCCACGCCCGATGCCACTTGCACCTCCAGTGACGAGAGCTATTTTGCCGGTCAATTTATCCATAGTTCCGTCTCTTTCTAGTCAGATAAGAATTGCTGCCAACAGGCAAGGATATCGTCGGAGAGGACAACATCAAAGCGGTGGCGCATCAAAAAGAGCGACGCCTCATGCTGACGTGGATCATCACTTGCCACACAATCTTCTGGTAGCACAACGTAATAATCGTTAAATAGCGCGTCACGAGCAGTAGACTCAACACACCCCTCGGTTGTGCAGCCAGTCACGATCACCGTCTCGATTTTATTGCTACGCAGAAGCATATCCAGGTTAGTACCCCAGAAAGCGCTTGAACGATACTTCTGTACGACAAAATCACCTTGCCTGGGAGCTAACTCGGGAATAATTTCTTGTCCTGGTGTCCCATTCACTGTATATAAAAGTGGTTCAGCATGAATCGCGCCGTGCAGGCGCATATTGAAGCGAATTTGAGCCGGCGACTCACTCCTGCGATCAGCGAACGATGTCATTTGAATGTAGATGATTGGTACCTGCATCGTACGCGCATCAGCAAGTAGGCGTACCAGGTATGGAATCATCTCTGGGTACATCGTGAGCGGGACGCCTAATTTGCTGAACATTCCTCCAGGCTTGCAAAAGTCATTTTGCATATCGACAACGACCACTGCAGTATGCCGAGCGTCAATCAGTTCAGCCAGAGTTGTATACACACGTTTGTTACCAATAGTAAACATTCCGCCTCTTTCTATCAGTCATTGCTCTCCACCGCCCTGGCAGCATGAGGGTGATCGAGATCCAGCATCAGGCGATCTTCAGAAATATTTTCCTCAGCCAATACTGTTCCCAGGGCAGCAATCTTCTCTGGTGATCGTGAGCGCAGATAGAGATAGGCCACGAGCCCAATCACGATCCAGACAAGCACAATGATTGGCACAAAATTGTAGGGATACGCCTGACCCGGCGCACCGGTTGACCACAGCGGATATGCCAGGGCTAGCACACCAAGAATTGGCAAAACGATGTGTAGGAATATATTGCGTTCCGGCAGCCTAAAAAAGTAACGGATAAGCGCAATATTACTCAGCATATACACAATCACCACCGCTACTGTCCCGATCGCTCCAGTGAAGCCATACGCTCCCGTCGCCCCCGGCCCTAACCACAGACCAGTACCAAAACCAACGATAAGAGTAAAGATTGTCTGAACGATAATTGCATTATAGGGTGAGAACCAGCGAGGATGAACGTTGCCAAGGTTAGCAGGTAGAACTCGGTCGCGACCCATAGAGAAAATAATGCGTGTTGTTGTGTTATGGATAGCAAGCAAGCAGGAGAAAATGCCAGCAACAGCGCAGAGATCAAGTATTTGTTCTAGCCAGGGCGCATCCCTGTGGGTAAGCGTCACAATCGGATTCGCATCACTCAAAAATGCTTTCAAGTTAGTAGGGTTATTCAGCCCATAGCCCGCCGTGAGCGCGTACATCACAAAGACATAGAACAGCCCAACGAAGACAAGCGCGCCGCCAACAGCCAATGGAACGCTCCGTTTAGGATTCCTCGTTTCCTCTCCCAGAGTCGCTGCAGCGTCAAAGCCAACGAAAGAAAGAATGCCAAAGACTACCCCCAATCCAACGCCAGCAAAACCGTTTGGGGATGCCGCCGGCGTAAACACCGCCAGTGTATTGCCATCACCCGCCTTCGCAATCGCGATGATTGCAAGCAGAAGAAAAACAAAGACCTCGACACAGAGTAACGCCAGGTCGACCTGGACCGAGGCCTTAATGCTTCGTATAGAGAGCACCACCACAATAGCCATTCCAATTAAAGAGAAGATCCACCAGGAGACTTCTACGTGAAAGGTTGCCAGAACATAATCATGTGCAAACGCACCAAGTGCATCGAAGAGACCAGGCGCAAGCACTGCATAGCCCATCCAGAAGAGCCAGCCAGTGAAGAAGCCCGCTGTCTTGCCTAGGCCATAGCTGTTGAAGGTGTAAAAAGAGCCGGATGAGGGAAGTCGACGCGAGAACTGGATCACAGTGTTGCCTACAAATAGACAGGCGATAAATGCCAGTAAAAAGGAGAGCGGCAGCGCAGCACCCGCACTAGGACCAGCCGCAGGTGCATTCAGCACTACTGCAATAGCTGGTGCCATTGCAGCTGCAGCAAGCGCAATGCCGTGTGGAACTCGGAGCACATTGCGTTCCAACCGGTGGCCCTCTCTATCCTCCGGAGTAGTGAAAATAGATGATTTTGCCATAGTAAAAGAGACCCCTCTTTCCCTGAACTCAGCATGTCTACCTGCAATAAGTAGGCAGCCAGACACTAGAAAGCCACATCCTACATGATGACCTGACGTCAAGACATCCTTCACCATTGTATCTATCTCAAAAGTAGCTAGCCAGATGCAGATGATACACAGCTTTAGATATATAACCTATCCTCATCGTTCTACATCGGGATGCAGTCGATCAGGAAATGATCACATGGAGCTTGTTATTGAAACAGGATATATGTTCACTGATATATCAGATGCATGTTACATGTATAGCATGGAAGTTTTCTACTGTCAATAGCAAGTTTAAGTTTAAGGAAAAAGTGTGAAAAGTATCTATATATAGAATTCACATCGAACATTCGCACAGCTCAACTATAGAAGATCACACGAAATTTTCTTGTGATATAATCTGTTGAGAAGATACTATTATTTGTCGATGTATATTCCACAGTGAAAGAGCATGAAAAATGCTCTTTTGCTTTCCCTGTAGGGCTGCGTAGTTTCGCTAACGGTGAATAGATCATCTTTTCTTCAAAGGTGTTGACTCAGAAGAATGAAGACGAGGCTGACGATTAATTAATGCGATCCCGGCAGCAACCGCCACAAGTCCAAGTGCATCGCGTAATCCGAAAGGTTCGCCTAATAGAAGGGCAGCCAGGGCAAGGCCAGCGATGGGCGTTAAGAAGTAGTAGGAACTGACAACGCTGGCGTCGCCTCGCTTTAAGAGCCAGAACCAGAGCAACGAGGCACCAATGCTAATTACCAGCACCAGATAGAGAAATGACCATGCCAGGGGAGCATCGATGCGTATTTTCTCCGGGTGCTCAAAGACAAGCGCAGGAAGGGCCAGCGCAAGCCCCGCCGCGCTTAGCTGTACTGCATTGACAACAAAAGGATGTTCATGGGGAGGATAACGTTTGTAGAAGATTGTGGCACCAACGAGACAGATAACGCCAATAAACGAAAGAAGCATACCACCAAGTGTATCTAGCTGGCCTTGCTCGTGAAGCCTTGCTCCCATAACAAATAATACCCCTCCAAAGCCCAAAAGCAGCCCTAAAACACGCAATCCTGTCAGTCGCTCTTTCAGAGCAAATGGAGCAACGAGTGTTAGCAACAAAGGATTCGTTGCAGCAATGATCGATCCCATACCGGCTGAAAGATAGCGCAAAGCAACATAATTACAGCCTAGATAGAGGGCAGAATTGAGTAGTCCGAACAATGCCAATCGTCCCCATGCACTCCATCCCTGTGGTCGAGGCAATTTCCGTATCCATGCGAGTGCAGCCATCAATAGCCCGGCCACCAGAAATCGTGTCGAGAGAAGTGTAAAAGGTGGACTGTGCGTGACACCAATTTTCGTTGCGATGAAGGCTGAGCTCCACAACAAGATGTAGAAGAGAGCAACAGTTGTAACAAATAGAGACGGCCTCGTTGGTACCGCATTGCTTGCTCTTTGTGCCTGACCCGCCTCCTGTATCTTCACCATACTATCATTAGCTGTGTTCACCTGCGCTGCCTCCTTCTCATAGATACTCCAAAGAACAGATACAATTTGCAGGAAGATGAAAAATTTCACTTCTGTGTTAAGAGTAGCAAAACAGAATGAAGTTTGCGACGGCCAACCTCTTTAATTCTAGTAAAATTGGCTGTCCTTGACCGTGAGGAGCTTATAGTACATATCGATCAAAAATGATGGTAATGACATCATACTTTTATTGCCTTCGTCTTACTATTGTAGTAGATTGATCGTTCTTTATGACACTGCCCATGACGCTTTCATGACGCTGGCCTCGCATACTATGAATAAGCCCGGTAGTTTCAGGAACAACAAGGGAAATCTAATGAATAAGAATTTCATAGAATATACTGAAGCGAATTTTCGATGCACAAATATAGAAAATGGTGACGGGAGCATTATTTTATGCCACAGCTACAGATTGTCTGCCCCCTGCGATTAGGAACTCAAGAGCGTTGGCGGCGGCTTTATCAGATAGTACAGGGCTCACGCAGGGATCAGTTTGAGGCGTCCTGCCGACACATGGGAATTACCGGGGTACAGGTCAGGCTGATGCACTTACACTGCAGCGAACTTATGCTCATGACACTGAACATTGTAGAACCAATACAAACCCTGCAAGAGTTGGAAACGTCAGAGCGTCCATTTGACTGTTGGCTTAGAGAGCAGATACACAGCTTGCTAGGATGGAATATGCAAGATTCGCTCCACAGGCCGCAAAATGATCTCGTTTTTACATGGTCAGGCGATACGTTGCCTTCATAAGCTATAAATAGTAATAGGTGAATAAACCAAAGGAAGTGCCGATGCAAGAGAAAAAAATGTATCCACGCATAAGTGTGGTGATCCCGGTGCTCAATGAAGCTGAAAATCTCTATTATGTCTTACCATTTCTCCCTGCTATGGTCGATGAAGTTGTCCTTGTTGATGGGCATTCAAATGATGCAACGATAGCAGTTGCGCAGCAATTATGCCCACAGATCAAAGTAATTGCGCAGACGAGAAGAGGAAAGGGTAATGCGCTCAAAGAGGGCTTCGCGGCGAGTACCGGTGATATTATTGTTATGATAGACGGTGATAGTTCTACAAACCCATCAGAAATTCCCGATTTTGTGGAGGCTCTACTGCAGGGAAATGATTTTGCCAAAGGATCGCGGTTTGTTAAAGGTGGAGGGAGCGAAGATATCACACCCGTGCGTAGCATGGGAAACTATGCCTTGTGCACGCTCGCGAATCTTCTTTTTCATACGCGCTATAGCGATCTCTGCTATGGTTACAATGCTTTCTGGCGGAGTGCATTGGATAAGATAGAGCTAAACTGTGATGGATTTGAGGTTGAAACTATGCTGAACCTGCGTGCCTATAAAGCAGGTCTGAAAATCGTTGAAGTGCCAAGCTACGAGCGTGTACGCATTTTCGGCGTGAGCAATCTTCGTGTGATACGCGATGGGTGGCGTGTACTCAAGACGATTTTCAAGGAGCGCTTTAGCACTACTGAGTCTTTGCAGCAAGCCGAAGACGTTACTGATGATGTGCCGCCGTATGTTCTTAGTGGAAGGTAGTTTACAACAATATTGCCTACATAGCAATCCCGTGCAAATAACTATTTCATGCTTATGTATATAAAAATGAAAGGTCCTATATATGTCCATCCATCCCGAGAGGAAGCGTATTCCAATCCTGATGTATCACAGCATTTCAGAAAAGGCTGGGCCAAAATTTAAAGAATTTGCCGTTCCTGAAGCTCTTTTCGCCAGGCAAGTAGAATATTTGCATCAGCAGGCATATACACCCATGACGGTTTCACGACTGGTGCAGGCATGGTTCCAGGGGGAGGGAAGCTTACCTGCGAAACCTGTTGTGTTAACATTTGATGATGCATTTCTCGACTTTTACACAGCTGCATTGCCTGTATTAGCTCGCTATAACTTTCCGGCTACGCTCTATGTACCTACTACGTACGTAAATGGAACGAGTCGTTGGATGCAGAAAAGCGGTGAAGGCTCACGGCCCATCGTTTCCTGGGAGCAACTGCGTGAGATAAGCAAGAGTGGCATCGAATGCGGGGCTCATAGCCAGACGCATCCTCAACTTGACCTGCTGTCACCGTCGGCGGCAAAAAAAGAGATCACGCAGAGCAAGCTCATCCTCGAAGAGCATCTAGGCGAGAAAGTCTTAAGCTTTGCCTATCCTTATGGATATCATACCTCTACAGTGAAGCGGATTGTTCGTGATGCAGGGTACACGTCCGCCTGTGCTGTAAAAAATGCATTGAGTACAGAAACGACAGATCCTTTTGCTCTAGCTCGCCTGCTGGTTGATCCTGCCGCCGACGGAGATGCGTTTGCCGCCCTACTTGAGGGGCATGACAAACGTGTTACGACTGCAGTGTATACGCGACCCCTTATTCCAGCATGGCGTCTGGCTCGCTTCTGTACCGCCCTGACTCAAAAAACTCAAAAGGGAGAGACGGTCCAGATATGAACGACAACACAGTAGATGTATCGGTGATCATTTGTGCTTATTCCAACGAACGATGGCAGGACCTTGTGGATGCTGTCGAGTCACTTCATCAGCAGGTCGCATTGCCACGTGAGATCATTGTCGTGATCGACCACAATCCAGATTTATTCAAGTGTGCAAGTACGTCTCTGACGGGCACAATTGTTATAGAGAATAGTGAGCCACGCGGTTTGTCTGGCGCACGCAATAGTGGGATTGCTCTGGCGCAGGGAACCTTTGTCGCGTTTCTTGATGATGATGCGACTGCAGAGCCAGATTGGCTCCTCCAGCTCTACCGGCTGTGTGCCAACCCAAAGATTCTAGGTGTGGGTGGCTCCGTCGTTCCGCGTTGGGTAGGAGAGCCGCCGACGTGGTTCCCAGAAGAGTTCTACTGGGTTATCGGCTGTAGTTACCGTGGGCTGCCCAGGTCACTATCACCGGTGCGCAATCCTTATGGTGGTTGCAATTGTATGCGTCGGGATATCTTCGCTGAAGTAGGAGGATTTCGCAACGGCCTTGGGCGTATTGGAAATCGTCCACTAGGGGGCGAGGAGACCGAATTAAGCATTCGTGCCAGGCAGCGCTGGCCGCAGCATATCTTCCTCTACGAACCAAAAGCGAAGATTCATCATCGAGTATCTGCTTCCCGTACAACTTTGAGATACTTTTTAGCGCGTTGTTACTCTGAGGGACTTTCAAAAACAGCTATTGCGAGTATTGTCGGAGCGAAGAATGGCCTGGCAGCTGAACGTTCTTATACCCTGATCACACTTCCACGTGGTATTGCTCGTGGTCTTAGCGATACATTTATACGCCATGATCTTTCTGGCCTCTTGCGCGCCTGTGCAATCGTTCTCGGTCTTTTCGCCACTGTTACAGGTTACGTAAAGGGAACACGTAGTAAACAGCAAGTCTCGACAACAGCTCCTACTCCAATCGAATTTGTACAGAAGCGTGAGCAATCTCCTACTGACACTGTTGATGCAGTACATGTAAATGGAGACTAATACTATGGATATAGCGATACCTTCACTTCCCACTCAGGCAAAGGGTGCCTCGGTGTCAGTTTTCGCACCCATGCGTATGCTTGATCTGGAGTTGAGTCGGCCGCTGCCCGTGTTCTCTGCCCTTGACCCTGTTACAAATCAGGTATACCAACGCGCATTGTGCCTTGTTCGCTTGCATACGCGACTCATTGGGACCGTCGAGCTCTTCTTTATTGAAAATGATCTGCAGCCGCGAGACTACGCGAAGCAGATCTGGGCGATCCTAGGTCCGGATATCAATAAACATTTACAAGGAGATGGGCTAACAGCGCTGGTCGTCCTTGATGAAAATGGTGTACCGTTTCTAGATAAGCCGCGATGCATCGAAGAGCGAGAATGTTTCCTGGAACATGCCCCATTTATCAGTGTAATCGTCCCGACCTATAATCGTCCCGATCTTATACAAAATTGTGTAGAATCGTTGCTCGCTTTGTACTATCCCAACTATGAGATAATCGTCGTTGATAACGCGCCAAAAGATGAGAAGACGGCAGAAGCTCTACGTCGTATCTCTGAGAATAGGCCACAGGTACGTTATGTGCGTGAGGAGCGTGCGGGTGTTGCACGCGCACGCAATCTAGGGATGCAGGTCGCAAAAGGGACTATTCTTACCTATGTAGACGATGATGTGACGATTGACCCCTACTTACTGATAGAGATCGCGCAGGCTTTTAATGCTGCTGAGAATGTTGCATGTGTGACTGGCAATATCTTCCCACTAGAGCTAGAAACGCCGGCACAATTCTTGATTGAAGAGTATGGTGGCTATAGTAAAGGGTTTGCACGCCAGATCTTTGATCTAAAGGAACATCGCCCTGCCGACCTCCCTTTGTATCCTTATACGGCGGGTCGATTTGGTGCTGGTGCAAACATGTCCTTTAAGGCTACATACTTGAGGTCGGTCGGCGGCTTTGATGTGCGCTTCCAATACGGCTCAGATATCGAGGCACTCTTTCAAGTTGTGGTGCGCGGCTATCGCCTGGTTTATGAGCCGACTGCGCTGGTTCGTCATCCACATTATCGAGAATATGGGAAACTGCAAAAGCAGCTCTATAACTATGGCACAGGGCTAACAGCATTCCTGACCAAAGCAATGCGCGACCGCCCCAGTCGCTTGCTCGCGTTAATCACAAAAATTCCTTCTGGCCTCTACTTCATTCTACGTGCCAGGTCACCAAAGAACCAGAAGAAGCAGCCCGACTACCCTCGTGAACTTACTATGAATGAACTTAAAGGTATGTTGCTGGGACCTTTTATTCACGTGCGTAGTCGCTGGGCTACGCGCGGCTAAAAGTTTTTAGGAACGCTCCAGGCAAAAGTAGAAGAAAGTATTATCTAAAAGAAATGTTATTATTAAAACCACCTGAAGATAGTCTGATACTAGCTGTCGATCCGCCGCCTGTAAAGATATGGCAGCGGATCAGACTACAAGAATATGTCTATATGTTGCTTCCATTAGGAGCCTTCGTCCTCTGGCTTTTCTCACTACACCTGTTCAACGTACGGCAGATGAATGATCTAGGCCTGATTTCAGTGATGCCTCCATCAAGCATTATTGCGCTTGCCATCCTGACCGTATCATTTTGTTTGACATTGCAAGATAGCCGTCTACGCTGGCCACTTCTTTTATTACATATAGCTTTATTGATCTTTATGCTCTATGGTGTTACTGCCCTTGTGGAGGATGCTCCTCGCTTCGGCACAGTTTATAAGCATATAGGATATACTGAATATATTATGCGCAATGGTTCGGTCAATCCCAATCTGGATATCTACTTTGGCTGGCCGACATTCTTCATATTAGGAGCTCTTTTTACAAAGGTTGCAGGATTTCATGATGCAATTAGCTTTGTAGCCTGGGCACCCGTATTCTTGAATCTGCTCTACTTCGGACCACTCTCTCTGATCCTGCGTTCGTTGACGAGGAATCGCCGTGTGATCTGGTTCGCCACCTGGTTCTTTTTCCTGGTGAATTGGATCGGGCAAGATTATTACTCACCGCAGGGTATGAATATCTTCCTGTACCTGGTCATTATTGCCATCCTGTTGAGATGGTTTAAGGTGGCTCCGAAAGGGCCTGGTGAGCAAGACAGGGCAATTTCTGAAGGGTTGGAGGAGTATAAGCAAGAAAAGCTGTCTCTATGGAAAAGAGGATGGAGAACGATACGTGGATTGCTCGAAATCTCTGACACGCTGATTACACCCACCACTTTCTGGCAGAGAGTCGTGCTTCTCTCGCTTCTGTTTGGAGTGTTCGCTTTTGATATCTCTAGTCATCCTCTGACGCCTTTCTTTGTGCTTGCGGGGGTCACGCTGCTTGTGTTTTTTAGGCGTGTCCGTCCCTTCTGGCTTCCGTTTCCTATGTGGATTATGGCCGTATGGTGGATTCTTGTCATGGGACGTGCCTTTCTAGCGGGCCATTCTGGCATGGTCATCGGCAGCTTTGGTCTGCTAGACAACGCGGTTGCGCTGAATGTGACTAATCGTGTGGTAGGCAGTCCGGAACATGTTTTTATCACTGAAATATGTCTGGTGATGACAGCCCTATTCTGGGGGCTGGCCTTTCTCGGGGCGTTACGCCGCCTGCTGCGGGGATATCGTGACCTCACTCCTATTCTGCTAGCAATTGCGCCTTTTCCGCTGCTAGTCGCACAATCCTATGGTGGTGAGATGCTTTTCCGCATCTACCTGGTTGCGCTCCCTTTCATGGCCTTCTTCACGGCCACGCTCTTTTTTGAACCAGTGCCACACCTGCCTGTGCGATTGCTCAAGACTATATCAGGGCGTTGGCCCAAAGTTATATCGGGACGCTGGCTTACTAGTGGGCTTATCATCGTGAACTTGCTCTTTTTGGGTTTGTTCCTATTCGCGCGCTATGGCAATGAGCGCAATGATTATATAAGCATATCAGAAGTAAATGCGATTCGTACACTTTACACTATGGCTCCGCACAACTCGATACTTATTAGAGGTTGGGAAGGGGGACCCTGGCTATTCCAGGATTTCGAAAACTACGACTACTATTCACTCGATGATGACGCTTTGACTGTGGATATAGAAACGAACAATTATCAGGCTCTTGACCAGTATGTTAAGCAGCATCATCCCCCGGCTGCTTACATGGTCTTTATGCACTCCACCCAGGCATCTTTTGCTTCAACGTCTGGTCTACCACCGGGCAGGTTGAGCCAGGTTGAGCATGAATTACTTGACTCTGGAGACTGTAAACTGGTTTTTAGAAATCAAGATGCTGAAATTATCGAGTTCGTTTACTAGGTACGTAAAAGAGAGCTTGCCGTGAAATATTCAAACTGGCTATGGCCTGTATTGCTTTTATGCTCATCGCTGGCAGTATGGATAGGATATACGTTGCTGCCTGGCGTTGGATTTCGTCCATTCATCGTTCTCTGGTTTTTTATAATCTGTCCTGGAATGGCGCTCGTCCGTTTATTGCGCTTTCGTAACCTGCTTGCTGAATACACGTTGGCAATTGCTGCGAGCTTGACTCTGGAGGCATTAATTGCCAGTATCCAGCTGTATGCCCATCGCTGGTCGCCAACGATCACCTTGAACATATTGATAGGGATATGTGTAGTTGGAGCGCTTTTACAGCTATTTGTTCTGCGCCCTACTACTAAAGAGGTAGAGCAACCTGCGGTTGGAATGTAAATCCTATGGGTGGGTATGGCGAAAATTTTTGAAAATTACAAAAAATTTTTTTTTAATGGTATTTTTTTTTG
>CAXTXB010000033.1:18195-21785 GCA_964247965.1 uncultured Dictyobacter sp.
CCTCACTTTCTTTTATCCCCCATAGCATATGTGCTTTTAGTAGAAAATACAAGCATTTTTTGTGCTCGTAAGCTCTTCTATAAAGCACTCTAAGCGTAATTTTAAGAGATTAGCGAGAACATAAGTAACGCTTAACAATTTCTAATAGAGCATAAAAAAGTGATGCGGGGGGGGTGGCAAAAACACCCCCCAAAAATTTTTAAAAAATATATTTTTAAAAAAAATTTTTTGTTATTTCATAAAATTTTCGCCATACCCACCCATAGGAAATCGAGCAGCGAAGCTGCGAACTCGCAGAGCGTGGGAAGGCGGAGGTGATGGGGATCAAACACTCTCTAATAGGATTAGCTGGATCTGATCACTATGAGGATGATGTTGCAGTATGCGTTGGATCTGTGGCTGGGCTAGAAAGCGTACTCTTAACCTTTCTTGTTTGATATTCTCGGCGAGCTCGCATATGATCATCGCAGCCTTACCAAAAGCATCATGGGCTTGCCTTTGCTTTTGACACGCTTCATAGCATCTGCCCAGTTCAGCTTGGATCTCCCATCGTTCTGTGGGCAGCTCAAGCTCTTCGGCGATCTGTACTGCTGTGTGTAGGTGTTCGATGGCCTGCTCTTTTTGTTCATCCCAGAGTGCAAGAACGGCTAACGATCGTAGATAGGGAATGTGCAGCCGCGAATAGTGGCCCAGGTCCAGGAGGCTTTCGCCAAAGCTTTGCACTTCCTCTCTCGCTTGCCTCCTGCTTCCTCCATGCAACAACGCTTCCGTTTCGTAGTGACGATAAAGATCCGGCAATGTTCCATCATGACTCGTACGGATATCCATAGACATCAATGCAAATTTGTAAGCTTGCTCCCATTCTTCAGCCAGAACGTAGTTCATACATAAAAGCGAGAGAGCGGAGAGGTGGAATAAGCTAAGGTCTAACGTCTCCGCTGCTCCTGCCTCTAATATACTGCGTGCCTCTTCTTGTTGCTGTAGGGCCTGATAGGTGCCGGCCTGAATGATGGGTACGCTCTGAGCGCTTAGTTTGAGCGGAATTGTCTGAACAAGTTCAGCAATCTGCTTCGTGAGCAAAAGGGCCTCTTCATAGGCCCCAGCCTCTAGAAGTCCATAAACGAGACAGATCGTGCTACTAATTTGTACCCAGGCATTTTTGATTTCTTTGCTCAGCAGGAGTGCCATACGAGCACTGTGAATGCCATTCTGTGCTTGCCCACTATATATTTGCGCGGCGGCCAAAAGTCCCAGGCAGAGAGCCTCGGATGCACAGTTGGTCAAATACTGTGTGGTAGGAGCTCCAATCATAAAGTGTGTAAGCGATAGTTCTCTTGACGTAGTCTGCTCTTTGCTCAATGTTGCATACAGTACCAGGGCAGCCTCCGCAAACTGTATAGCTTGCTGTACATCTCTCTGAAGGAAATAGATCATTCCAAGTGAGTAAAGACTTCTTGCTTCCAATTCTTTATCGTTGTTAGCTCTGGCGTATTCTAGTGCATGTTGCCCGTGTGGGAAAGCCTGCTTCGCATTGCCCCGTACTATCGCCATCTGTGCCTGGTTCCATTCTGTTTCGGCTACAGCCCTCTGATCACAGCTGATCTGCGCGACCCGCCAGGCTTCTTTCAGTAGTATCTGAACCCTGGCTTGATCATTTGACTGTTGAAGTTCTAGAATTGCCAGGCGGTTCAATGTTGTACTGACCAGCGCAGGTAGGTTCATGTGGTGCGCATACGTTAGCAAGTCTTCATAAGTGTCTCGAGCGCGTTCCCAATTATTCAAAAAGGAGTAAGCCCGTCCAAGATAGACATAGAGGTGCTCCACCTCTGGAAAGGTGGCTCGATTGATCCGTTTCCATTCTTCGATATCCTTCTCGGGAGTAAGTGTTGAGCTCTTTTGATGCAGTTCAAGCATCGTTTGCTCCATATGTTCATGGATTAAAGAGCGTGCCTGACCATAGTATACAGTGGCGTCTTCAACTGCAAAGACTATAACTGCATCATCACCAGCCTGAATGCTATACTGATATGCTTCACTTACTTTACTTGCGGCCAGGGCATGATATGCTAGCTCTGCTGCAGGAGCTCCCTCAGCTTGTAGAAGTATAAAAGCGCGCTGGTGCAAGACATAGCGCCGAGCCTCACCGATTTCGGTATAGACTACTTCGCGGATCAAGTTGTGAGCAAAGCGATAGTTCGCCGGGCTGCTCCCGGCTGTTTCCTCTTCGCGCAACACTCCACTTCTGATGGCCTCCTCTAGAGCATCGACTCCTACCTGCATGCTCAGCTCTGTTATCTGCCATAAGCGCAGGGCGGTCGCCTGCTCGCCCAATACAGCGCAAGCCATCAGCAGCAGACGCGCGTTTGACGACAGCATTGTTTGACGTGCCAGAATCATTGTACGAACCGAGGGAGGAAGGAGTTCCCGCCAGGAATACTCCTGAGTCTTTGTTGTTGCGAGCTCGAATCCCTGTTCGCCATCGGCATCCAGCACGGGCGTTAGTAGCCCTTTATCGTGCAGCATCTTAAGCGTTTCGACAAGATAGAACGGATGGCCACCGGTCAGCGCGAATAGACTACGTCCTAACAAACCTATAGGCATCTCTGACTTTAGAGTAGGAAGTGCTACTGCCTGTGTGATAATAGACCGATCAGGATGCCCATTTCTTTCCTCTCGTTGGTTCTTTCCCACCATGGCTTGAATGAGATGAATAGTTTCAACCTGGCTCAACGTTTGCAGAGTGATCTGCGCGACTGGTACATCGCGCCCTAAGTCTGTTAACTGCGCAATCAGTGAGCTATTCAGTTCCAGATCTTCGCTGCGCACCGTTCCCAGAAGCAAGGCTCGTGTCCGATGTCCCTTCCAATAGTGGACCAGGTAACGGACCAGACCCACAACTCCCAGCTCACCTCACTCATGGTCCAATTTATGGCCCTGACGATGGCTACGGTGGGGGGAACGTGCTATCCGTTCCCTGTGGTGAAGGGTTGGCTGGAGGCGGCGGGCATGGTGCAGGTGCGTAGTCATCGCTTGCTGACGCCGGGGGCGAGTATGATTACGGCAGTAAAAAAGTCTTGAATTTCATTATGCGCGCTTCATGATTTAATGATGGTTAGGTCTACAAAAGTAAACAAAAAAGGCGATGACTATAAGTCATCGCTTAGTTGAGATGAAAGATTTTAGTTTTCTCTTCTTATTTTTCATCGCTCTTATTTTGAAGATTGATGTATCCATCGTTTTTGAGTAAGTCTTCTACTATCTTTTGGATAACATTTCCCTTATCTTTCTCCTCAAGCTCCTCAGCCATTGCATGTGCTATAGCAGCTCGTGCAATTCTATCTAAGGACTGATGAAAACGATTAAGTTGCTTCGTGGCTCTATCATATACACCATTAAAACCAGCCATTAATTCTGTGATAAGGCTTATAATTACACCGTTCTGAAGAATGGAAGGATCTTTTTGTATATGCAAAGCTTCGGTGATTATTACAATAACAATAGTTAAAATGAAAATAGAGCCACCAACCCAACTTAGTGTACGAGCAAGTTGAAAACTCCTTTCTGACTGTCTGTTTACATTGTTATAATAC
>CAXTXB010000034.1:0-16786 GCA_964247965.1 uncultured Dictyobacter sp.
CGTTCGACGAGCAATGATTGTCTTGTTTCGGCAGCTTTGCTAGTATGCCATATCCGGATAGGTTTGTCAAGAGCTATGCTCTATCAATTTTACTCACTTTTATCTCTTCGTGAGTACATATCCTTGTGACAACGAGGGGTATTCTCTCATACCTCAAAAGCGTTGTCAATAGTTTTTCGGTGAGTTTTAAAAAGAGGTAAAGCGAAAAGTCTAAACCGAGACTGACAGCGGCGAGATGCATAGTTGCAATGATTGTTTGACAGAGCAATAAGTGGATTCAAGCTACGAATGCGGAACGTTTTGTGCGATGAGGCTTGCAAGCATTCCACGTTTATTGCTTGAATCCACTTACCTTTATGAGCGACCAATACCAAAGATAGCGGCAGGATTTGTTGTGGGGGTTGCGTTAGCTGGTGGGTTGATAGTAACGGGAGCATTGAAGTTACTCAGGTCGATAGTTGTATCTAAAGTTGTCGCCATACTAGAAGGTGGACCATTACCAGTAGTACTGGTATCGGCGTCCAAATTTAATTTTAGTTGAGTTCGATGAACATAGAATTGCTGCTCGTCAATCCATACATCAACGGTTGTGAGAAACTTCTTTGTATTGTTTAGCAAGGTATCAACATCTTGTTGGCCATAGGATGGGGCTTCGTGCACTCATGTTGAACTCCTTTTCTATTGTACATAGTGTGAACTCATGGGCCTGTTCCTCTCTATCTATCTTCTGATACGGATGGGTATGCAGAGAAGGTTTCTAATTAGTTCTAATTATTCAAGTAATTAGCTGTATAGAGAGAACTATATTGTAGTAGGATTATTCACAATAGAGTGCAGCATGATATTATAATACCAAGCAGATCTATAGTGTATTATGTACCTGAAATAGTGGAGACACGCAGGAATGACGAAATCGTCCTTACTTATCAAAATTGATACAACTACAGAATTACGTCTTCTAGCTGAGTGCGATGCACCCGCTATATACCAGTTGATCGAGCATAACCGTGCCTATCTCCGGGAATGGCTACCATGGGTTGACTCCACTCAGAGTATTGAGGATGAACGGGCGTTTATAAGTAATACACGTACGCAGTACCAAAATAATCAGAGTTTCAACTACGCAATCTGGCATCAAGAGCGGATAATAGGAACGATAGGTTACAACCAACTCGATTGGACAAATCGTAGAGCAGATATTGGTTACTGGTTGTCTGCTGAGTATCAAGGCAAAGGCATTATGACAAGATCATGCCGGGCGCTCATAGGATATGCGTTTGATGACCTGAAGCTAAATAAGGTTGAAATTCGTTGTGCTACAATGAACACTAGCAGTTGTGCGATTCCAGAACGCCTGGGTTTTACCCTGGAAGGAATTATAAGGCAAGCGGCATGGCTGTACGATCGCTTTGTAGATCTCAAACTTTATGGTCTGTTAGAGAGCGAATGGCGGCGTTTATAATCGCATACAGTAAAGAGAGTAAATGCAACCCGGCTACTATCGAATCGTATTTTTCGTGTAGAGGGTATAAAGTATAATGAGAGCCTCCACCTCGCCATAGACAAGTACGGGACACAAAATATGTATAAGATAGCGCTTAAATCCAATAATTTACATAGTAGGTTGAGCATAGTAGCGGTTGTGGGAATGCTGTGTGTATTTTTGTTTGGGATAACCCCAACAGTATATGCGGATAGCATGCCAGGTGGAGATGTAACCGATCCAGCAGTTCGAGCAACGGACCTTGCCAAACCGGCCGTTGTACGAATCATCACAACTATTAATGGACATCTCACAGTGCATTTTCCTCCGACCACGGATGTCGCGTTTCCACAACAAGGCAGTAGTAATTATCCGCTACAACTCTCTGGCACGGGCACCTTTATATCAGCAAGTGGGGACATTCTCACAGCAGATCATGTAGTTAGTCCACCCCAGGACCAGACGCTCAACACAGATCTGTACACATCGGCGGCGCAAGACGTTGCCAACTATATAAATAAGAACGCCCAACAAGGCTCGACGCCAGTCACGAAAGACCAGGTTGTGCAGCAGCTTAGCGGCGGGCAGCTAAAATCGACCGTGAAATACGACAAGCCTAGTAGCGCCGTCTACTTAAGCACCGACTATATTGGTAACACACAGACCACCGATTTTAAGAGCTTACCGTCAGACACGCTGACCCAGGTTGACCAGATCAAGAAAGAGAGCCCACCTGATCAGCAGGATATTGCAATCATCCATATCCCTAGAACGGACACACTTAATGTGCAGCTTGGTGACTCATCCAATGTACACGAGCAGGATAAGCTGACTATCGTTGGCTTTCCCGGCAATGCCGATGTAAGTAAAAATCCTAGCAATTTATTGACCTCTTCTGTCAACCAGATTTATGTAAGCTCTATCAAGACTAGCGATAATGGTGCTCCGCTTATTCAAGTTGGGGGAAACGTAGAGCAGGGAGATAGCGGAGGTCCGGCACTGGATAGCCAGGGAAACATTGTTGGTATCGTAAGCTTCGGCGCATTTAACCCAAATGGTCCTAATGGAACTAGCTTCTTGCAGGCTAGCAATAGTGCGCGCAACATTATCAAAAGCTTGAACCTTGACACAACACCAGGAAAACAACAGAAACTTTGGAGCCAGGCCTTTAATGATTACGTATCAACTACGCCAGGACACTGGGGTAAAGCGCAACAAGGCTTTGACCAACTATTAGCAAGCAATCCAGGCTTCAAGGCTGCAGCAGCCTATCGGGACTATGTTCAGCCAAAGGCGCAAGCAGAGGCAGGCTCAAGCCAACAGGGACAAGCCACAGCAACACCAGCAACTAAAAAGGGGAATAGCACGATAGCACCAACAACCTCTTTCCAGTCAATCGCTCTAACTGTAGGAGCTGCGCTGGTCTTCCTCTTGCTTATAGCTTTACTGTTGGCATCATCGCTAAGGCAACGCAACAAGCGGAAGCAAGTGAAACAAGTCGGGAATCCTATTACTCCACCAGCGGGCCTTCCCGTACATCTATCAAAGCCTTTAAGCAATAAGAAAGCACCTGGAACAATAGGTCAGAATGCACCCACCGCACAAACAGTAGGCAGGAGTACGCCGGCACAAGGTGGATCAGCAGTTCCCAACGCGACTCAAAGCACATTCACGTTAAGAGCCTGGCCTTGTGGTCATCTAAATAGGTCCAATGCACGCTTCTGCAGCATCTGTGGTGAGCCTGCACCACCCGCGTCAATGCCCTCAAGTCGAGCTTAAGAAACAAGTAATACAATAACTCATCCCGAACTTTTTAAAAATTATGAAAATCGTTTGTTTACTGCCGTTTTTTATTGGTTGGGCAGTGTAATCGCGGTTTTCCCGGGCTTTTTTTCCGGGCTCCCACATAAAAATCGCCTGTAAAAACACAATGTTCCTCATTTTTCAAAAGTTCGGGATGAGTTATTGTATTACTTACGTTTAGACAACCTTGACCAATTGTTTGCCAAGATTCTCGCCTTTAAGCATCCCAATAAAGGCTGCCGGAGCATTTTGAAGGCCATCAGCAATGGTTTCGCGATATTTAAGCTGACCAGAGACAAATAACTGTTTTAACTCCTGCATCGCCTGCGGCCAGAGATCAGTATGCTCACTTACAATGAAGCCCTGCAGCTTGACGCGGTTCGTTAGCAAGGCGCCAAAGTTGCGTACAGCATATGGTTGGGTCACATTATATTGAGATACAAGGCCACAGAGAGGAATGCGGGAAAAGGCATTGAGTCGCGTGAGCACAGTATCCAGAATCTCACCACCGACATTCTCGAAGTAGACATCGATTCCGTCAGGCGTCACCGCCGCCAGACCTTCAGCAAAGTGACCAGCTTTATAATTCACGCAGGCATCGAAGCCCAGTTCATTCACAACATAATCGCACTTTGCCTTGCCACCCGCGATCCCCACAGCGCGGCAGCCCTTCGCCTTTGCCAATTGTCCAACGACACTACCCACGGCTCCGGAAGCGGCCGAAACAACTACAGTCTCGCCTGGCTTTGGCTCTCCAATGCTCATCAGCCCAATCCACGCGGTAATACCAGGCATTCCCAAAGCACCAAGATAAGCCGAGATAGGAACATTGTCATCACCTGGCAATATGCGCAGACCCTTACCATCCGATATACCGTAGCGCTGCCAACCGAAATTGCCAAGCACCATAGTTCCTATCTGGAACTTCGGATTACGAGACTGTGTAACAACTCCAACGGTACCGCCAACCATCACATCCCCGAGCTCAGTTTTGGCTGCGTACGACTTAGCGTCATTCATACGACCACGCATGTAGGGATCGAGCGATAACCAGAGATTCATTACCAGAAACTCACCATCCTTAAGTTCTGGAAGATCGGTTTCCACAATCTTGAAATCCGACTCCTGCACCCAGCCCTGTGGTCGATGGGCCAGCAGAACCTGCGTATTTTTCAAATTCGTCAGCATACTATTTCCTTTCATAAAGCGCCTTTCCCTCAAGGTGCATAAAAGCTAGAACAGAGTGAGTAGACCATTTATTTCTAGCGCGCTTATAGACACTGGTGCTAAAATTTGTGAAGAGATACAAACAAGAACCTCATGTTTCACGTGAAACATGAGGTTCTTGCAAACCACTGGTTTTCTTTAAGAAAGACATCTTGAAAACCATCTTCGCGAGCTGGAACAACAACTGTATCGATATCATCCTGCGTGATATCTTCATGTTTCTCATCTGATAATGCTTTAGGGAGATCGGCATTTATGTCATCAAGAAAGGGTTCAAAACGATAATATTTCCTGCCATTTGAAGATGTGTAATAAGCTAGTTCTAAGACTTCGACACCAAACTGGAAACGTGTAAGAGCCTGTTTTGGAAATGTGAGGTGCATGGCAAGATGAGCAAGATGGAAGAAGTTTTTTTCCGGTCCATATGATATGCTCTCTTAAGAGGTGCTGCTCGACGTGCTCTGTGACCCAATGGAGTTGGCTCCAGCAAGTTTGCTGGGCGCTGGTTGGGATGACCACGCGCTGTATGAGGAGAAGACTCAAGCCTCTTCACAAGGTGAGGCCAAAGGCGACCATCACAGCACCACTTCCCGGCCTCGTCTCGTCCTCATACATGCATGAAGCATGAGACTTCTGGGAAAGAGCTGGAGACCTCGCCTCCCTCCATCACCCAGCAATTGAAAGGAGCTCTTTTCATGAACGACCCGGTGACGAACATCGACTCGCGCTTCAGCGACCCGGATGCAGTTGCCACCCCATGGGATGAGACGCGTCGCGTGCTGGAGGAGGCCGAGTTGTTCTGGATCTCGACGGTCCGTGGCAACGCTCGCCCCCACGTGACTCCGCTGGTTGCCGTATGGCTCGATGGGGTTCTCTACTTTACCACTGGTGCTACTGAACAGAAGGCCCTCAACCTTCGTGAAAACCCGCACGTGATTCTGATGACCGGATGCAATCACTGGGACGCCGGGCTCGATGTCGTCGTCGAGGGCAAGGCCGCCTCAGTCGTTGACTATGCTACGCTCAAACGTTTAGCCGCGGCGTGGGCAACCAAATGGGATGGGCGCTGGCAATACGAGGGACGCGACGGTGGCCTTTTCCATACAAATGGAGGCATGGCCCTGGTGTTCGAGGTCAAGCCCACCAAGATCCTCGCGTTCGCCAAGGGCACCTTCAGTCACACACGGTATCAGTTTTGAATGGAGGAAACTAGCAATGAGTCTCTCTGGATTGTCTCAGGCGCGGCTGGGTCGCATGCATGATGTCATGACCGGGTATATCGAGCGCGGAGACGTTCCTGGTCTTGTCACCCTGGTTAGCAGGCGGGGCGAGGTCCACGTTGATCTCATCGGGACCCAGGCGTTCGGGGAGAGCTCTCCCATGCAGCGTAACACCATCTTCCGCATCTCCTCCATGACTAAGCCCATCATCGCCGCTGCGACTATGATCCTGGTGGAGGAATGCAAGGTGCGCCTGGACGAGCCCGTGGATATGCTGCTTCCTGAACTGGCCAAGCGGCAGGTGCTCAAGCGGATCGACGGGCCGCTTGACGAGACTATCCCTGCGAAGCGACCAATTACCGTGCGTGATCTGCTCACGTTCCGCATGGGCTTCGGGCAAATGATGGCATCGCCAGATGCCTCTCCCATCCTGAAAGCCGCACATGACCAACAGATTGGTATGGGGCCGCCGAGTCCATCGCAGATGCCTCCCCCCGATGAATGGATACGTCGCCTGGGGCGGCTTCCGCTCATGCACCAACCGGGTGAACAGTGGATGTACAACACCGGGTCCGACGTGCTTGGCGTCCTCATTGCACGCGCCTCAGGCCAGCCGCTTGAGACGTTCTTGCGCGAGCGCATCTTCGAGCCACTTCACATGCAGGATACCGGTTTCAGCGTGCCGGAGGGCTCGCTCGATCGACTCACCCCCAGCTACTGGCGTGATTCTGGAAGTGGGAAGATGACCGTGTATGACAAGGCTCTGAGTGGTCAATGGAGCCACCCACCAGCCTTCCCGTCGGGAGCGGGAGGACTAGTTTCGACCATTGATGACTATCTGGCCTTTGGTCAGATGATGCTTTCCCAGGGCAAACACAACGGCGGGCGCATCCTGTCAAGACCATCCGTTGAGACGATGACGACTGACCAGTTGACGCCTGAGCAGAAAGCGGTGTCCGGTTTGTTCCCTGGCTTTTTTGACAGCATGGGCTGGGGCTTTGGCGTCTCCGTGATCACCAGACGTGATGATATCGCGGCGGTCCCCGGTCGATATGGCTGGGATGGTGGGATGGGCACCTCCTGGTATTGTGACCCCAGAGAGGAGATGACCATCATTCTGATGACGCCCTGCTTCCTGGCTTCTCCCAATCCACCGAACGTCACGTTCTGGACATTAGCCTACCAGGCGATCGACGACTAAGGGGATGGCTGGGCACGGGTCAGCACCTGCGCCCCACACGAGCGAGGAGGAGCCCAAGCGTATCCACGAGGATGTGGCGTTTGCGTCCTTTCACGCATTTGTGCGCATCAAACCCGCAGATCCCGGCAGATTCCTCGACTGTTTTCACACTTTGTGCATCAATGATGTCATTGCCATTCGTGATTACTTCCACGTCATTATCCTTTTCATACGCGTTTAGCGTCACTATCTTGCTCTTCCTCTCTTTAGCTTAAGCCTTTTTCTTACTCCTGACAAGCTATTACTTCAGCGACTCCCTTGAGAAAAGGCAATGTATAATCGTACAATAAACCTGGACCACCGGTATAGCGCAGAAATTTCTTGACCGCTAACGATCTAGCGAGTAAACGAAAACAAGGATGCTTTCAGACGTTTTTCAGAGCAGAAAGGGAACAGAATGAGCAATGAGGCAGCGCCAATCAAAGAGTTTCGCCTTGGACTAAGTGAGCTTACTTTCACAGGTCATGATCTCGTACGGCCGGAATCAGTTCTTGTCCGACCAGATGGAACCTTATTGGTTTCCGATGGACGGGGTGGAATTACCCGTATTGATCCCGATGGGCAGCAGGAATTTCTTGGAGGACTGGGTGGAGAGCCCAATGGAATTGCTCTGATGGATGATGGCAGTATTCTTGTGGCGAATATCGCGATTGGTGGTATTCAAAAGTTACATCCCGATGGCAGAACAGAGGAGTTTTTGACTGAGGTTGATGGAGTAAAGCTCACCAGTGCCAACTACGTTTTCGTGGACAGCAAGAATCGTATCTGGATGGCCTTCTCCACACGCGAGTCAAGCTGGTGGCCTGCCGCCGCGCATCCACGCCCCGACGGCTACATCGTATTACTAGACGAAAAGGGGCCGCGCATCATCCGTGACGATATCTATTTTACCAATGAGATCCGCCTGGATGCTAAGGAAGAGTATCTCTATGTTGCCGAGACCATGAAAAACCACATTGTTCGCTTCCGCGTGCGACCTGATGGCAGCCTGGGCGACAAAGAAGCCGTTGGCCCTGACAATCTCGGCGTTGGCGCCGCCGTAGACGGTTTCGCACTTGACTCTCAAGGCAACGTCTGGGTTACCACCGTCCTGAGAAACGGCGTAGGCATTATCACACCTGATGGTGACTACCACGTCGTCTTCGAAGACGCCAATGACGCGCTGCTCGCAACGTTTGAGAAAAAGATAGCCGATGGGCAGGCTGAGCCAGCGGACATGGCGGCGGCGGCGGGGAAAACCCTCCAGCTCGTCACCAGTATAGCATTTGGTGGGCCCGATCTTCAGACCGTTTATGTCGGCTCGCTGGGAATGTCACGCTTGCCTACATTCAGATCGCCAGTACCAGGGCTGGCGATGCGACACTGGAAGTAACGTGCGTTCCTCCTAGACTGCATTACAGCAGAAAACTAAGATTGTAGACCTATGTTTCACGTGAAACATAGGTCTCTCTCACGCTTTCATGTTTCACGTGAAACATAAAATTATCACACTGCCGGTGTTACTTATTAACTGTAACATCGGCAGTGTGATAATTTCACGAGTAGTTATTCAATACATTTTGCCCCAATCCTTCTTATTAATACTTCAGCATTCGCTCTCAAGGGAGCCCTTTGAAATAAGAACAGAGATCGCTTAGCTGTTTACTGAACCGGATAACTTCATCATCAGCCATTTGGTCCCAGGATGCGAAGAATATGCGGTCGGTCTCTCTCTCAATATCATCTCGTATCTTCTGCCCTTAGGGATAACGCCAGACGGTTCAGATGACTCTCATCAAGGAAGGTCTGAAGCCCTGTCCACTTCCGTCTCCTGAGTTGCAGGAAGAGCGAAAGTTGCTTAACTACTGTTCGCCGTGCCTCTATAAGCGTTTCCATATGCATCCCTTTCGTTTATGCTGGCTTTACCATACAATAAATGTTTGCAATGCATGAACTAGCAAAATATAAACAGATTATCAGGTAAATATGCTCAGCTTATATGTAACAGACACAATGTAACATCATGTATGTAAAACGCTAATCAAAATAAGAGGTTTTTCTGCCAAAATAGTACAGACATCATTTTCATCCCCAAGAGACAACGATCTTCTTAAGTTCTGGTACAAGGCCTGTTTTCGGCTCTATGCGTTTATATTCGATTCCAAAGCTCTGCGTTCTTGTACGAGCCATTTCAGTATCATTATCATCGATTAATATACTCTCGCCTGGTTGTATCTGGTGAGAGTGCAGGAAGTCAGCAAAGAAGAGGCTGTTTCCCTTTTCATCTACCTCCCACTTCAATGCTTTCACATCAGATGAATTTATGATGCTGTCAAATATTTCGTTTAGTTTCATACCCTGGACCGTCCAGCGCGAAAAGGAATCCGTGTTATTTGTGGCAATTACAACTTTGCTTCCTCTCGCCCTAAAGCTCGAAACCAGGGAAACAATTTCCTCAGAAACAAAGTGCATACGCTGACAGCTAAAAATAAACTCCTGGAAAATGAGATTATAGTCGAGGTCTAATATTTGGGCCATAGCATGAATCACCTCCTCACTTGTTACACTCCCCTTCATCCATGATGTAAACACCGTCCCGTGAATCTCAGGAGGAAGTGGCTGAAGTAAGCGAAATAAATCGTGATGTGGATGTTTAACGTCCTGCAGATGCTCCCAGAACATAGATGTTGAAAGGGTGTTATGCCAGTCTATAAAAAGAACTTTGTACTTGTTCATCATCTCCTCTTTTATTGATCTAGATAACACTTCATTCCAATAGACGACAGAAAAGAGCGAATGTTTCACGTGAAACATTCTTCCCTCATTCTTCCATGTTTCACGTGAAACATTTTTCTAAGACATACTGATACAAGACATACTAGATTGAACGAGCTTCAATTGTATGTTACACTATCCCTGGTCAATTGCTACTTTGGCGGGATGAATTGTTTATAAAGGACTGACTTCATTGGCTAATACGATGTTGAGACGAGCCACTCGTCTATGGGCGGCGCAAGGACAACGCATCTGCATTAACCGGCAGATTGCCCATGGTCGTATTATGCCTTTTTTCAGTCGATGCTGAAAAACCAGTGCAGGAAGAATCAAGAGGCCACGGGCGATCTGTTAAAACCGCGGTCTTTTTTTATGGCTGTTTCATGCTCAAGGAGATTTTCAGCATGCGGTTTTTCTTGCACTTGTTGCCCTCACAAGATCTGCTGGCGATTCGAAATATACGCTGGTTGCTTCTCTCCCGTCTCTGCGCCGACCTCTACTTTTATTCGACAACGATAGTGCTCTTTCAGAGGCAACGCGGCCTTAACTTCACGGAGATGTTTGTGATGGAATCTATCCTCTCCATCGCGATTCTAGTAGCTGATATTCCAACAAGCATCTGGGCGGATAGATTTGGTTACCGGCGAATAATTTTACTTGGGCGGCTTTGTAGTCTCACCGGGATGCTTTGCTTTCTCTTCGCCCATAATTTCTGGATCTTTGCTATAGCTAATGTACTCGGTGGATTCGCGATTGCTTGCAACTCCGGCTGCGAGGGCGCATTAATCTACCAAAGTCTGACAGAGCAGCAACGCGAGCGGCAAGGAAACGCCGCATTTACCCTACTACGCCTGGCCTCAACTTGCGGTCTCTTCCTGGGATTATTCAGTGGAAGCTTCATCGGTGCAATAAGCCCCACACTAGCCGTAGGAACGAGCATTGCGCCCCTCTTATTCTCATTAGCAACTGTATTGTTTATACAAGAACAGCAAGAGCCATCAGCGGGGCTACCCAGACGAGTACATCGGCGAATTGCAGATATTGTACAGATCACATTGAAAACCATTCGCACTAAGCCCAAACTCATTGGATTGAGCAGCGCCAATTCGGCTGCCTTCGCATTAACCAATGCCATCTTCTGGTTCAATCAACCCTACTTCACGCGAGCTGGCATTCCAGTCGCGTGGTTTGGGTCGCTGACGGCGGCAGCAATGGGCCTATAGTTTCTTCTGCTGCTGCAAATGATAATGCTACAGCGTCGTATAGGAACGCGAGTCGTGCTCATTCTCTCATGCTTGTTGCCAGGCATAGCTTATCTACTTATGGCAAGAATAAGCCAGCCATATGTTACAGTAGCACTGACAGGATGCATCATCGCCTTTTCCTCATGGCGAGAGCCACTGGTGAATGGTCAACTGCACAAAAATTTTAGCGATGAGGCGCGGGCAACCACCCTATCAGCGCTCTCGTTCGTTGGAGCATTAATTGGGATAGCGCTGAACCCATGGATCGGTCTGCTGGGAGATTATGGGTTAAACATAACCAGTTTAGGCTTGGGAATAGGCTTACTTGTACTCTGCCTGGTCATACCACTGATTATCAAAGAACAAGATTGAGGAATGTTTCACATGAAACATTGATAGTGGACCGACCCACTTCATTAGGCGGGTGACCGGCTCACTGCGCGTAGCGACACTCTCTTGCGGTCAATGCTGTTGAGATAAGACGTTGTTCAGAAGGAATTCAGCTCAGCGCAAAGCTCAATCGCAGCGCTCGCCTCTGCTTCGCAGAGCGCGCTGATTGGATCAGCCGCAGCCACGCTTCAGCACTGCATGTTCAAACCACGTGCATTGTCCTTGCTGTCGTGTCTAGAAATATCTTTCTCTTCTATTTACAACGAGCATGTGCTTCTGGTACAACCACATTAAGATATTGTTGGCGAATCCCAAATTTGTGTAGACCTCAAGCGCAAGAATCATCCACCTTGAGCTTAAAGAACCAATTCGCCAACAATATCTTAATGTGGCTGTACCGTGCTTCTATACTTTGTATGTGTATCAAAAATAGGAGAACATGCAGTGCTGAAGCGTGGGTTCGGCCGCTCCAAGCGGCGAGCTCTGCTTCGCAGAGGCATACCCTGTAACTCGATTGCTTTGTTACGTAGTTCTCCACAACACAGCGCTCGCTCTCTGTTTTTATCCGTATTTGAACAGTGGAGCCGGCGTGACCGCAAGGGAGTGTCGCGACGCACAGTGAGCCGGTCACCCGCCAAAAGAGCTATGCCAGAGCAATAGCACAAAGAGCAAGGTTGTTTCACGTGAAACATTAAGAGAGGGAGCAACTTTTCTTAAAGAGCTTAACAGGAAGCATCCTCTCAATGAAAACATATGTCAGGCACCCATAATGTTATAGCCCGCATCCACAAAAGTGATTTCGCCGGTGATGGCCCGGGCAAGATCGCTGCAGAGGAAGAGGGCAACGTCGCCAACTTCGCTCTGCTCAATGTTGCGGCGCAGAGGAGACACGGCGGCGGTCTGATCGCGGAAGCTAGTGAAGCCGGAAATTCCACGGGCGGCGAGTGTGTTCAAAGCACCGGCAGAGATGGCATTGACGCGAATATTGTGCTCGCCCATTTCATAGGCCAGGTAGCGCACACTGCATTCGAGGGCGGCCTTGGCCACTGCCATGACATTGTACTTGGGCATCACCCGTTCACTTGCCATATAGGTAAGTGCTAGCACACTGCCACCGGAATCTTTCATCAATGGCTCAGCGCGCTTAGCCAGGGCGATCAGGGAATAAGCGCTGATATCGAGTGCAGTCTGAAAGCCTGCGCGCGTCGTATCGAGAAAAGGATTCTCCAGCTCGCTGGCTGGGGCAAAGGCGACGCAGTGAATAAGGATATCCAGCTTACCATTCACTAGCTCGCTCGTCTTTGCAAAAGCTGCATCAAGCTGTGCATCATCCTGCACATCACAAGGAATCACTTCGGTGCCCGGAATCTTTGCCGCCAGGTCGCGCACGTATTTTTCCATGCGCTCCTGATATGTTAACACCAACTGCGCCCCTTCGCGTGCAAGAGCCTGGGCAATCGCCCAGGCGATCGAACGATGATTAGCCACACCAAAAATAAGGGCTTTTTTGCCTTCTAATAAGGGCATTTTACTATCTCCTCTCACAATAAACCATTTAAAATAAAGACAGCGAAATAAAGTGGGTGTGCGAGACCGATCCATTTTATTCGACCGGCCCCGCATAGCGACACTCCCTCGCGGTTGTCATGTTGGACAAGTAAGAGGCTAGCTACCACCCCCTCGGGGTTGGCTTTTCGACAAATAACCCGCCACCCACCACCCCCCCCCGCGTGGGAGTGTCGCTATGCGGGGCCTACCAATACATCCTGACTTGTCTATACGCCGATCGCGGCTAGCGCTCCATAGGATAACCACGGTTGACCCAGCCGTGCATACCATTAGCCAGGTTATAGACCTTATCGAAGCCAAGAAGCAGAGCAATTTCAGAAGCCATGGCGCTACGCTGGCCGGAGGCACAGACAAAAATCACATCTTCATCCTGGGGGAGGTTCTGCTCTTTCAGTACCTTCCCAAAGGAATAGATCCCATCGATTGTAACCAGATCGGCCTCCGCGATATGGCCACGATCCCACTCATCGGGACGGCGAACATCAACGACATGTGCCCCTGACTCGATCATTTTTTTCGCCTCGTCAGTGCCGATAGTAGTATAAGGTAACACTTCATCATCAAATTCAGATGCCATTTTTCTGCTCTCCTGTATCGTATTGCTCTAGCCAGAGACGGCCCAACAAGGTAGGTGCAATCACATACTCATCACCAGTGAAAGACATAGTCAGCAATCCCTGATCCTCCATTTCACGGAAGTCATCCGTTATGAGGAAGTCGTTGTGAAGCATATGTGTCACATCGCTCTCAGGTAATTGCTTCCAGGTTTGTAAGATACGCAGCACAGCAGCATATCTGGAACTATTATCGTTAACAGCCCGCATATACCCCCCTCCTTCCGTCCTTCGCACGATTAAGTACCTCATCACAGTGTAACAAATTCGACCTTATACAGCAAGGGGAACAACAATTCTGTAAAGCAATAAGAAGAGGAGAAAAGGACACGTAGACTTGGTCATAGGAGTGTGCTATAACGTCTAAGGAAACATTATATACAAAGGAGATGCGGTATGAATAGCGATCCATCCCAGCCTCCAGCTAAGATACTGGCAAACACTGTTATTCGTAATATAGGGCAGCTCATCACCATTGCCCAGCACCCTTTAGAAGGTGCGACAGGTCCACTCCAAATTATTTCAGATGCTGCATTAGCGGTTCACGACGGCCACATCGTATGGATAGGGCCAGATGATGACGCAGGGCCACTTTTCACTACAGCTACGGAAGGGCAAGACATCAGCATCATCGATGCCCGGGGCACTGTCGTTACTCCTGGTTTTGTAGACTCGCACACTCACCTTGTATTCGCAGGTGAGCGAGCAGAAGAGTTTCACCTGCGTCGCAGTGGAGTAAGCTACGCCGAACTCCTCAAACAAGGACGAGGCATACTTTCAACCGTGCAAGCAACGCGTAATGCAACCACAGACAGTCTGTTAGAACTGGCGCAGTCTCGGCTCAACAGCATACGCAGCTATGGCACAACAACTGTTGAAATCAAGACCGGCTATGGTCTGGATATAATAACAGAAGAAGCTTGCTTGCGCATCATCAACACCCTCGCCGCAATTGAAGAGAACTCAGTAAGCCAGCAGACCCGGCAGACCCAGATACGGGTGGTGCCAACGTTTCTCGGCGCACACAGTATTCCACCTGAGTACAAAGAGCGCCGAAGTGAATATGTCGATCTTCTTCTAGAAAAGATGCTTCCCTCATTTGTAGGGCTGGCACGTTTCTGCGACGTTTTTTGTGAAAGCGGAGCCTTCAGCCTGGATGAGAGCCGTCGTATTTTAAGCAGGGCCAGGGAGCTCGGTTACCAGCTCAAGGTTCATGCTGATCAGCTCAGCCCCTCGGGAGGAGCCCGACTGGCAGCAGAACTAGGAGCCATCTCCGCCGACCATCTCGACTATGCCAGCGATGCCGATCTCGATGCTATGGGTGAAGCTGGAGTAGTTGCAACGCTCCTGCCCGGTTGCTCCTACACCCTACGTAGCCCATATCCCCAGGCCACACGCTACCTTGATCATGGACTACACGTTGCACTCGCCACAGATTTCAATCCCGGCACCAGCTACTGTGAAAATATGCAGACCATGCTAGAACTGGCTATGTCCGCAATGGGAATGACGCTCGAAGAAGCGCTCACCGCAGCAACAATAAATGGAGCCCGCGCCCTGGCACTACAGGACGAAATTGGCAGCCTGGAAATCGGCAAGCGCTGCGAATTAGCCCTCTGGTCCATACAAGACTACCGAGAGATCGGCTACCACTTTGGAATTAACCAGGTTCAATCTGTATTTATCTCAAAATAGGATTGTTTCACGTGAAACATTGACGAGGGATTACTTTCGACCTCTTAATGTAGTCCTACAAAGATTTTCTTGTCGACGCCTGACGTTTCACGTGAAACATTCCTTTGATCTTATGGGCTAAACCGCTACAGAACTACTTTTTCACAAACATGTTTCACGTGAAACAAGAGGGCAGCAGGATGAAAATGAGAGGAGTCACATGACCATCCCAGATTTTAAGCTTGAGCGCTACTTTGCACGCTGGGAGTTTACCGCTCCACATTTGCTGTGTAGCTCGGATGTCGATGGCTATCAAATAGATGATTTATTAGCCCTGGCAGATGACGAAAGCCGGGCGCTATGGCAGAATCTGTCGCTTGGCTATACCGAAAGTGCGGGGCATCCCCTATTAAGGAGAGAGATTGCTGAACTTTATCGCAATGTTTCTCCAGAGTGGGTTTTGACATTCGCAGGCGGCGAAGAGGCCATTTTTGTACTGATGAACGTACTTTTACAAGCTGGAGAGCACGCGATTGTCACCTGGCCTGGTTATCAATCTCTTTACGCCGTAGCACAATCGATTGGCGCGGATGTCACACTCCTCCCACTACACGCAGAGGAAAAATGGCGACTAGATATAGGGGAACTGCGTAAGGCAATCAGACCCAACACAAAGCTTATCGTCATTAATTTTCCGCATAATCCGACAGGAGCACTGTTAGATCACGATACCTACGCAAAAATTGTCGAGATTGCGGAAGAGAGCAACGCTTATCTATTCTCCGATGAAGCTTATCGTTTTCTAGAGTACGATTCCAGGCAACGTTTACCGACAGCAGTTGAAAGTTCTCCAAGAGGTATTTCGCTCGGCGTCCTATCCAAGACATTTGCCCTTGCGGGGCTAAGAATTGGGTGGATAGCGACTCAGGACAAAGAGGTATTGCGGAGGGCGGCGGCATTCAGAGATTACATTTCTATTTGCAACAGCGCTCCCAGCGAAATCTTAGGACTAATAGCCCTACGCGCCAAAGGCACGATTATAAAGAGGAGTTTGACAATTATCCGACGCAATCTCATCCTTTTAGATCAATTCTTCAGCAGGCAGTCGCAACTATTTACATGGCAGAGACCACAGGCAGGAAGTATTGCATTTCCAGAGTTGATAACGGGCCAACCGATCGAAGAGTTCGCCGAAGCGCTCGTTAAACAAGAAGGAGTTTTGCTGCTGCCAGGCACCGTCTATGATTATCCGGGCAATCATTTCCGTATTGGATTTGGACGCGAAAACATGCCTGCAGCATTGGAGCGCCTGGAACAGTTTGTAGGCCTGATAGACAGGCAAAGATAAGAGACGTTGAAAATATTATCGTATGGAAAGAAGTCACAAGCTAACTTGAATGTTTCACGTGAAACATCTCTACTGTGAAACACAAAGCGAAATTTCATAAGGAGCAAAGAGATGTCATCACAAGCACAATCAAAGGAATACTAGTCTGTTAATCTTCATGTGACCGGCTAAAAGCCCCGGGGGGGGGGGGCCGGCCCGGCGGGGGGGGGGCGAGGCGCCG
>CAXTXB010000034.1:16796-21671 GCA_964247965.1 uncultured Dictyobacter sp.
CCCCCCCCCCCCCCCCCCCCCCACCCCCCCCCCCACCCCCCCCCCCCCCCCCCCCCCCCCCCCCCCTCGGGGTCGCCCCCGGTCACATGATGTGGGTTAGAGGAATACTGATGCAGCCAGAGAACAGTGAATTCGTCGTGGATTTGCTTACAACACTACATGACGAGCGCTTTAGCCTGCAAGGCTGGTACCACTTTTTAACGCGTTCATGGAAGATGTCCTGGGAAATGGCAAAGACGAATCCGCAGTTGTTGCACTCGTGGAAGTGGGTTACGATCGCTACGATGATCCTAACAGTAGCGCTGTTAGGATATGTTGGAATAGTGGAGGGAGTGGGAGCAGCGCTACGTTGTGCTCCAGTTATGCTCTTGTGTGTAACCTGGCAGGCAAGCGATGTGTTCTGGCACCTTGGATTAAATCGTCAGTCGCAAACAGGGGAGATCTTTCAAAGTGTTGGTTGGGCTAACATTTTTACGCTGTTGCGTGGAGTGGGCACAGCATTTTTACTAGGTAGATATATAGGTGGACTGTCTACACCGACAACGCTTTTATTTGTGATATTTTTGCTGGGAATTGTTACCGACATTTTAGATGGACAGATAGCGCGCAGGACACGTACAGAAAGTAAGTTAGGACGCATTCTGGATGCCGAAACCGATTTTTGCCAGTATCTTGCCATCACATTATTGCTCTTACAAAATGGAGTCATCCCACTCTGGGTGATGATTATCTTTCTCCTACGCTTTTGCTTACCGCTACTGGCTGCCCTCGTCAGTTACTTTCTGCTGGCCCAGCCCGTACGTTTTGGCTCAACATTATGGGGAAAGTGCGCTGGAGTTATACAGGGCTGTTATCTGCTCATACTTATGCTGCCACCAAATTTCCAGAGAATAAGCCATCCGTTACAAACGCCGTTGCTGGTGATGACCTTAATACTTTTGATTGGAGCACCTGTTGCTCAATTCAGGGCGAATGTGGATGGGCGGAAGAAAGCGAATTAGCGGTGAACCAGTCACAACCCTTTACGTTATCTATCCACTCTGCTATGCTAGTTACATAAAGGCAAGGGTGCCATAGTTTTTGAAGGCTTCAAGTAAGACCCTCCACGAAGAAGGCATTCACCCCAGAGATGAGAACACCTCGTTCTCAAAAGAGACTTTTATCACCTACTGGTACACCATCATCGATGAAAAGTCTTTTCCAGAAGGAAGAGAGTAGAGTAGAGTAAATTTATGCAAAAAGAAATAGATTCCATCAGTATCGATGGGCAAGCTCTCACACAGAGCCAGGTTGTTGCAATTGCACGTTATTTCACGCCTGTCACACTGGGCGAGATGGCCGTCACTTCTATTCAAGCCGCACGCGCAGTCGTCGAGACGATAGCAGAAGAGGGCCGCAAGGTCTACGGCGTGACCACAGGCTTTGGACATCTAAGTAGTGTACGCATTCCCAGAGATCAGCTTATTGATTTACAGCACAATCTGCTGCGTAGCCACGCGGCGGGAGTTGGTGAGGTATTGAGCGAAGAGGTTACACGTGCAATGATGGTTCTGCTTGCAGCTAGCCTGGCGCGTGGACATTCCGGCGTCCGCGTTGAGGTTGTCGAGCAGATCATTGCATTGCTCAACGCACAAGTCTATCCGCTCATTCCATCACGCGGATCAGTGGGAGCCAGCGGTGATCTCGCTCCGTTAGCACACCTGGGCCTGGTTCTGGTAGGGGAAGGCGAAGTTCTGTACCATGGGCAGCATTACAGTGGCAAGGAAATTCTTCAACAAATAGGGCGCACGCCATTACGCTTACAAGCAAAAGAAGGCCTGGCGTTGATCAATGGCACTCATCTTATGGAAGCAATTGCAATCCTGGCACTAACGGACGCGCAGGCCCTTATACGCACGGCAGAGGTTGCATGTGCAATGAGCATCGAAGGCCTCATGGGCAGCCACGTCCCCCTGGATGCACGCATACACCAGCGGCGCGGACAGCACGGGCAGCAGATCAGCGCCACCCGCCTCTTACAACTCGTTCGCGAAAGCGAGATCAATTCCAGCCACTGGGACTGCCCGCGCGTACAAGATCCATACACAATGCGTTGCGCCCCACAAGTCATCGGCGCTGTACGCGACGCCGTAGACTACTGCAGTCAGATCTTCGAGCGTGAACTGGACGCCGTCACCGACAATCCCCTTATCTTTCCAGACGAAAACGAAGTACTGAGCGGAGGCAACTTCCATGGTCAGCCGCTTGCCCTCGCCCTCGACATGCTAGCGATCGCACTGGCTCAATTAAGCAGCTTCGCCGAAAGACGCATCTACAGTCTAATGGGTCCGCACGAATGGGACAAAGGAGGCGCGCCGCTCTTCTTAACGCCCAACCCAGGCCTCAACTCCGGCTTTATGATCACACAATATGCGGCCGCCGCACTCGTCAACGAAATCAAATTACTGGCCCACCCAACCAGCATAGATTCTATCCCCACCTCAGCAGGAATGGAGGACTTTGTCAGCATGGGAGTAACGAGCGCGCACAAAGCCCTGCACATCCTGGAGCTTGCGCAGCAGGTCATAGCCATCGAGCTTCTCTGTGCGGCTCAAATGTTAGAATTTCGCCAGCCCCTCAAACCAGGATTGGGAGTACAGGACGCATACGCAAAGGTGCGCTCCTATGTCCCAAAGCTAGAGCAAGATCGTATCCTATCACCAGACATCGCACTTTTAGCCCGGGCAGTCAAAGACGCAAGTTTCGCAGGCATCGAATAAAGTAATGTTTCACGTGAAACACTTTTCCATATAATAGTCGTCACGTTTCACGTGAAACGTAAAAGTCCTTAACCACTGCACCAACCTACGTTAATTGTTCCCGCATAGCCTACGGGTTGCGCAACGAGCTGCTACCTCATAGCGAGCAACGGCGTGCCCAGTCGATTGTCCTCCAACAAGCTTTATACGCACCCTGCTAGTCTCATCGAGAAATCCCTTGAAAACGGCTCTGGCTCTCTTGTACAATGGTAGGAGCGTCAGACGAGGTCAGAGCACGTACCACACCGGAAGAAAGAGTGAGAGAAGATGCCTACCATTGAAACCGAGCGGCTGATCCTGCGAGACTTCGTTCCTTCCGATTGGGATGCGCTCAACGCTTTCTTGTCTGATCCAGCCGTCACCCGCTTTATGCACTTTGCTTCCTGGAATGAGGGCAAGCGGCGCGAATGGCTCACCTCAATGATCCAGCGAGCATCTAACCCTCATCGGGATGCCTATGATTGGGCGATCACAGTGCGCAGCACAGGACTGCTCATCGGCTGGCTGATCCTCGGCAGGAGCCGTTTTACCACCGAGGAAGGAATGGGCAAGTGTGGCTGTGGTTACGCGCTCAACCAGCACTACTGGGGACAGGGCTATATGCCTGAAGCACTTCAGGCGGTCTTTACCTACGCCTTTACAGAGTTGGGAACCAGGCTGATCCACGCGGAATGTGAACGAGAGAATACCGCTTCCGCCCGCGTGATGCAGAAGTGTGGCATGAAATACGAGGGAACAATGTATAATGACGACGGCCTGGGTAATTGGGCGCATCGTGATCGCTACGTCATCACTCCCCAGGCAGGAAAACCGCTCTGATTTGTTCCCGCTCGCCTGAGGAACGACCGCCATGCGAAGGTGAATCAAATCAACGCATTATCTCTCCGCCATTGACCAGGATCACCTGACCAGTAATAAATCCAGCGGACGGAGATGCCAGGAAAAGGGCTGTATTCAAAATATCTTCGGGCAAGCCCCAGCGTTTCATAGGGATAGATTGCGCAGCCTGGGCACGAGAGGCTGGCGATAGAGTTTGTGCCCACTCGTTTTCAATCCGTCCAGGAGCGATACAGTTCACGCGTACACGGGGAGCAAATTCGGATGCCAGGCAGCGGGTAAGCGACATGATGGCCCCCTTACTCATTGCATACATCTGATTGGGCAGAC
Organism: uncultured Dictyobacter sp.; assembly: GCA_964247965.1. GTDB lineage: Bacteria > Chloroflexota > Ktedonobacteria > Ktedonobacterales > Ktedonobacteraceae > Dictyobacter. Next base: position 20,762 of record CAXTXB010000034.1, read on the forward strand.
CGGGAGCCCCATCCAGAGCGCGATCCCAGCCAGTAGTCAGGATACAGCCTCCCGGTCGCATATACTGTTCCACCTCACGACAGCAGCGCCATGTGCCCATAACATCCACATGCATTATGCGCTCAAAAATCTCCAGCTCGCTCATACCTTTCGTTTCTTCTGAATTGGCACTGGCACCGGCATTATTAATCCAGACATCAATAAGTCCAAGCCTGGTGTGGGCATCCTCTACCAAACGTTTGACCTCCTCCGGTTGACGCAGATCGGCCTGGGCTAATAAAGCATGGCCGCCCTCATCTTCAATCTGCCTCACAACCTCCTCCGCCCCCTCGCTAGAATGAGCATAATGCACCAGTACAGTCGCGCCCTGGGCCGCAAAACCAAGGGCCAGGGCGCGCCCAATGCCACGGCCAGCACCAGTAATAGCAACAGTCTTATTTTGAAACACAGAAATATCTCCTTTAAATATCAACGTTTCACGTGAAACACTGGAAGCCATCCTTACCAATTTCAACAAACATACATCATTATTTACCCAACCACCCAATCTTTCAAGAAAATAGCGATGCAGGCCGTAATCAAAGTCGTACAGAGATGGTTAAGGCACCAATGAAAAACTTTTGCGCATCCCAATATCTCCATATACAAATTTATAACTTCCAGAAAGCATATATTTTATCAACAAATAGGAAGGTTGAGCATAAATCAACATGATTTATATTTTCTATTTTAAATCATCGTTTCACCTGCGCATTTCTATTTAAGATACTGCCAAAGCAGATGTACTCAGTACTTATGATTCAATACGCAAACATGAATATTACAAATTCATACACAAGATCGTGTCCAATCGTCCTGTTGATTATAGTAGAGAGATATACAGATTGATCGTTTATTGAAGGCATGGAAC
>CAXTXB010000035.1:0-316 GCA_964247965.1 uncultured Dictyobacter sp.
GGGCAAAGGATTGAAGCTTGCGCATCTTGTTACTAGTAGATGAAAGGTCAGTGCGCTCGGCTTCCATCTCGGCCGCTTGCTCATCCTGCTCGGCGTACTCGGCCCGTTGCTGACCATCGGCCTCGAATGCGCCGCGCCTCACCAGGAGTTGCTCGATCACCTGATATTCTGGCATGGCGGTCGCCGGCGCTCCATATTCGTGCTCCATATCGACTAGATGGGCGAAGAGTTCCTCTGTTCCACTCTCAACCAGGGGATCGTACTTCTCATACCACCAGACAAGCGGGCAATACTCGTATTCCGCCACCTCGCTCGC
>CAXTXB010000035.1:326-21076 GCA_964247965.1 uncultured Dictyobacter sp.
TACCTGCGTCTATCGAGTCAGATTTCTAATAGAGGAATATGCTGAGGAACGCTACTACAAGAAGGACTACCGCGATTACTAACGTTACGAGGGCGAGCAATTGTAGCCGGCGCATTTTACTGTGCCCAGAAGGTAGATCAGAGCGCTCGGCCTCCATTTCTGCCGCGTCCTCATCCTGTTCGGCGCGCTCGATCCGACCATCTGCCTCGAACGCGCCCCGCCTCACCAGTAGCTGCTCAACGACCTGATATTCTGGTATGGCCGTCGCCTGTGCTCCATGCTCATGCTCCATGGCGACCAGGTGGGCAAAAAGTTCCTCCGTACTGGTCTCAACCAGGGGATCGTACTTCTCGTACCACCAGACAAGCGGGCAGTATTCATATTCTGCCACCTCGCTCGCTGTAAATATCTGCACCGCCTTGTCTCGCTTGACCTTATTCCTCTGCTGCATCTCTTCGTTCCACTTTGCCTGCTTGTCTGTCTGGATGGTCGGTATACTGTCACACTTCTCTACGCACTGGCGCTATCTTACGTTGATCAGGCCTTAGCTCACAACTTCCTGTTTATGCTCAGGGATACCTGCCAGGCCAAGGGTTTCTGCGATACTGCTCATTGCCTCAATGACGTATGCAATGTGCTCGTCGAGATCTATGCCAAGTCCTTCTGCGCCCTTGACAAGATCCTCGCGGTTGACGCCAGCGGCAAAGCCCTTCGCCTTCATCTTTTTGCGTACCGAGGAGACTTCGAGGCCCAGAATGCTCTTGTTGGGCCGCACCAGGGCGGTTGCAGTAATCATGCCAGTTACTTCGTCGCAGGCGTAGAGTCCCTTAGAGAGAAGATCGGTGCGCGGGTGTGTTGCGAGGTTTAGATCGTTGTGGGCCAGAATCGCGTAAATAATTCTCTCGTCATAGCCTGCGTCGCGCAGCCATTGTGCCGCCACCTGCGTATGTTCATACAGGTCAGGATATTCTTCGTAGTCGCTATCATGCAACAGACCCGTCATTGCCCATAACTCTTCGTCCTCACCGTATTTACGGGCGTAGAAGCGCATGGCAACCTCTACCGAGAGCATATGCTTCTGCAAACTCTCATTCTTGACATGGCTTGTCATCAGCTTATAAGCATCATCGCGTGTTGGCATTCTTTCCCTCTTACTCACTACTACAAACTGTGCGGAAATTGCCGCTGTGGCCTCATTATAACACACGTAAATCCAGCTTTTTACTCTCATTTTCGAGAAGACTTCTACTCCTTTTTACCTATTGTTCCTGTGTGCTATGCTTACTATCAGAATATACAACTTTCCTGAGAATTCTTATAGTCGTAGATTGTCTTTTCAGAAGCTTCTTTGTAGATAAGGTGTGCTGGTTACGAAAGGCAGGTATAAAATGACAATAGCCGAGAAGTTGTCTGTAGTAACTCCTGCTGATTGGGTTCCTGGCTCGGGGCAGGGAAAATGGACGTACGAAGATTATGCAGCCATATCGGAAGATGGGCAATTCGATGTTGTGGATGGAGTGCTGTATATGTCACCTTCTCCTACCTGGAATCACCAGTCGATTATTCTTGAGATTGCTGCCCACTTGCGCAACTTTGCGCAGGTTGCCGGGCTGGGACGCATAGGTGTGGCACCTCTTGACGTAGAGTTAAGCTATGGCAATATTGTGCGGCCAGATGTGTTTATTCTCTTAAACGAGCACTTCGACCGCATAACAAACTCTCGTATTCTTGGCACACCTGATCTGATTGTTGAGGTGGCTTCACCCTCTACAGCCTGTCATGACCTCCATGAAAAGCACGATGCTTACGCCCATGCTGGCGTGCCAGAATATTGGGTGGTTAACCCTGATGCCCACACCGTCGAACTACTGGTACTTGAAAACAGATCCTATCGCCCTCTCGGCCTTTTTTCAGGCGATGTAACGCTCCCTTCTGTGGTTGTCCCCGGCTTTCCTGTACAGGTTGGTCAGTTCTTTGCAACTCTATAGTCTCTTAAGAAAGGCAGGTTACAATGGTCACAACTGAAGCGTTGTCCGTGGTAATTCCTGCTGACTGGATTCCTGGTCCCAGGCAGGGCCAGTGGTCGTACGACGATTATGCAGCCATCTTGGAAGATGGGCAGTATGAGGTTGTGGATGGAGTGCTGTATATGTCACCTGCTCCAAACGTAGATCATCAAGAGATCATTGGCGAGATTTTTGCTTACCTGCGTAGCTTCGTTCGTACTACTGGATTGGGCAAGGTGTTTGTTGCGCCCCTCGATGTAGAGTTAAGCTACAATAATATCGTTCAGCCAGACGTATTCGTCCTCTTAAATGAACATCTCGATCGCGTCACCCACTCGCGTGTCCTTGGTGCACCCGACCTGGTCGTTGAAGTTACTTCGCCCTCCACGGCCCGTCACGATCTTCGTGAAAAGCAAGATGCTTACGCCCGAACTGGCGTGTCAGAATACTGGATCGTTCACCCCGATGCTCATATGGTCGAGCTGCTAGTACTTGAAAATGGCTTCTATCGTTCTCTCGGCCTTTTCTCAGACGAGGCAACGCTCCCTTCTGTAGTAATTCCTGATTTTTCTACACCCGTTGGCCTGTTCTTCGTAACAATGTAATTTTTTTACATACATTTTAACAAAGTACGCCTGAACTTCATACATTTTTACTACAGAGATACACTAATATTAATATATGTTGACTTACGAAGGAAATAATGTTATAAATGCAACGAACGAAAAATAAGTAGCCCATGCGAGAAAATGGTATTGATAGAGCTAAAAGTACTACTTGTGCTTAGTATGCCTTTACCCTAAATTTAGAATCAGGCATTCTTTGATTTAAAGTACTCTATCAGGATGGTAGTTTACGTGGAAATTATGCTGTTGTGCAGACTGGGCAAGTCGGCACCTGGGCTATTGGTAGGCAAAGTTGAGTATTACAAAGTCAAACGTATCTTTTAATCTGTACCCTCGCTAGAAACATCATTGGTTACCAGCGAGGTTGTAAATATTAATGGATGTTGGCTGTCTGGATAGTAGTACGCTCTTTGACACCCAGGCCGGGTTCGTCCGTTAATACTAGCTTGCCGTTCTCGACGCCCACGCCCACAAATGGATCGTCTTCGATCAGCAAGTGCCCATCAAGGTCGGCGTAGTCAACCAGGGGAGTGAGGTGGGTGGCGGCGGTGATTGCCAGCGAGCTTTCTATCATGCAGCCGAGCATGATGCGCAGGTTGTGGGCACGAGCAACGTGGATCATTTTTAGTGCGTGATGTATTCCTCCACATTTCATTAGCTTGATATTGATACCGTCTACGCACTCGCTGATCCTGGGAATGTCCTCGACGGTAACAGCGCTTTCGTCTGCGATGATTGGCAGTGGGACGTTGTCTCGAATCAGTTTTAAGCCAGCCAGATCTTGCGCGGGCACGGGTTGCTCGACGAACTCGATGTTGTATTGGGCGATGGCGTTGATGGTCTTGATGGCCTCTTTTGGCGTCCAGCCGGCGTTTGCGTCAACGCGGATGGTTGCCGTTGTAACATCGCGAATGGCTTTGAGGATCTCTGTGTCGTGTCGCGTTCCTACTTTGATTTTGAGGATTGGATAGTCTTTGGCGAGCAGTGCCTTTTTTGCCATTTGAGCGGGACTATCGAGGCCGATGGTGAAGGATGTGTGGAGGGTGCGTGCCGGATTGAGCCCGAGCAGCTTGTAAACGGGAACTCCTAATGCCTTGCCGACGATATCATACAGTGCCATATCAACCGCTGCTTTGGCCGACGGATTGAGCCGGATTATCTTGTCCAATCGCCGCATGATGTCGTCGATGACGAAGGGATCGTCGCCCAGGTTGCCGGCGAACATGGCGATGCAGGCCAGCACGGTCTCGACGCTTTCGCCGTAGTATTCGGCGGGTGAGGCCTCGCCGTATCCAATATATTCGTTGTACCTGACCTCGACGATGGCATTAGGTGAGGTATGCTGCACACCTCTCGAAATTCGAAATGGTGTGCTGAGCTTCAGGTCAATGGGCTTGGCGTTGATGTGAAGCATACTGTTGATTCCTTACTGTTTGCTATGTATAGCCGGTATTATGCTAGGCAAAATGCCTGCCTAATGCATCCATCAACTTACTTGCGCCGAAGCGGAAGGGATCTGTTGCGGGCAGGCCTGTTTCGTTCTCTACTTGCTGAAGTGCTTCAAGGGCGGCCTGCTCGCTGAGATGGTTGGTGATGATCGAGAACCCTACAACTTTGCAGTGCCGGTCGGGCCGCAGCCAGCTAATGGCTTCTTCGTTTATCTCAATAAGTCGATTTAGAGTGGGAAAGAGACAGTTTTCGTAGCCGTCTATTGCTGTCTGCCCAGCTTTGTGGCAAAAGATCATGGCGTCGGGCAGGGAGCCATGGACGAGGCCGAGTGTTACAGGGGAATAGCCAGGGTGATTGAGCGCGCCCTGCCCTTCTACAAAGACCCAATCGTGCTTGTTTGTATATTCGAGCACCTTTTCCTCGACCAACCCTGCGACAAAGTCGCAGATAAGTCTATCTACTGGTAACCCGTCCCCTGCTATAAGGATGCCCGTCTGACCTGTGGCGACGAAGCCACTGTTGAGCCCACGCTTTTCTGCTTCCTGATTGAGCTCCAGGGCGGTTGACATTTTTCCGGTTGCGCAGTCTGAGCCGACCAGAAGGATCGTGTGGCTTCCCTGGCGATGGGGAGTGAAGTCGGCCACGCGCTGCTTGTTAGATGGACGGCGCACGTCCCAGATCTTGACTCCTCGCCTGGCTGCCGCCGCGCGTAGCTCCTCGTCGTCAGAAATAAAGAAATGGAGCCCGCTGACAATGTCCAGGCCAGCGTCAATGGCCTTAAGGAGCTGCCAGCGCCACGCTTCTGGTAGCGCGCCTCCCCGAGGGGCAATGCCAATGAGCAGCACGTCGGGCTGATAACCCAGGGCCTCATTGATATCTTTAATTACAGGCACTCCCGCACCCACTGGTCCATCCAGTGCCTGCGAGACATCCTGTCCTGCCTTCGTACTATCGATAACCGCAACTACAGGATCTTTTCCATAGCGTATAACGCCAACAGCCGTCTTCGCCGCGTGCCAACCAAGCGCACCTTCCGCCAGAATAGCTATTCGTCGCATAAATATCTTCTCCGGTTAGTAACAAGCTACCACAAAATATCTTCTATTATACACTGAAGGCAAAGCCCTATCTCCAATTTACCCGGATTTCTTGAACAGTCTCATAACTCATGCCGAACGTTTAAAAAATGAGGACCATCAAGTGCTTGCGGCGGGTTTTTGGGGCCGGGGGGGGCCCGGCAATGCGCGCCCCCCCCCCCCCGCAAAAATACCCCGCCAGAAATTGATGGTCCTCATTTTTTAAACGTTCGGCATGAGTTATGAATCAGGTATGTCGAAGGCGTGCGGATGCACGGGTGGGAGGACCCAATGGGTTGCACTTGCGAATGCTAATAAGATACAATCAGCCTATCCTTTGAAAGTCCGGAATCATGATGATATAGATGCTTGAGGGAGATACAAGGCTGATGATGAATGAGATTGAGAAGCAGGTTTTTCGCGAGGAAGAGGTGCCTGAGCAGAGTACGCAACCTTTGCCTGTACCACTGCGGCCAGAGAAGGTGGAGGCGGTGGTGGCAGGGCATATTTGCCTGGATATTATTCCTACGCTGGTGGGAAGTACGGTTATGCTGACTCCCGGCCGCCTGATTGAGGCTGGGGAGGCTGTTCTTTCGACTGGTGGCTCGGTCTCAAATACCGGTCTTGCATTACAGAAGCTTGGCCTCTCGACGCGCCTCATGGGCAAAGTCGGCGTCGATCTCTTTGGGCAGGCGATTGTTCAGATTCTGGAGTCGTTCGATGTTGGGTTGGCCCGAGGTATGGTGGTGGTGCCGGGCGAGTCTAGCTCTTATTCAGTCATTATCAGCCCGCCGCAGACTGATCGTGTTATTCTTCACTCTCCCGGCTGCAACGATACGTTCGGTGCTGAAGATGTACGCTATGATATGATAGAGAGGGCGGGGCTTTTTCACTTTGGCTATCCTCCGCTCATGGCACGGATGTATCAGAACAATGGGGTTGAACTGGTAGATATCTTTCGGCGCGCCAAGGCCAGCGGAGTGACAACGTCGCTTGATTTCTCTATGCCCGATCCTACTAGTGTAGCCGGGCAGGCCGATTGGCATGCTATTCTAGCTGCCGTTCTTCCATACGTGGATATATTTTCACCAAGTGTGGAAGAACTATTATTGATCCTGCGCCGTCCTTTGTTTGAGAAACTATCTCATAAATCGAGCGCTTTCCTTGATCTGCTGCTCCCCGACGTAGTATCCGAGCTTGGTTCTATACTACTCGATATGGGTGCGAAGATTGTTGGCCTGAAAGCTGGTCATCGCGGCCTGTATCTGCGGACAGCAAATATCACTGCCCTGGAACAGATGGGACGCGCCCAACCTGGTAAACCCGCCGCCTGGGCGAATCGTGAGCTGTGGGCACCATGTTTCTCAACCAGAGTCGTAGGTACAACTGGCTCGGGTGATGCTACGATTGCCGGATTTCTTTTTGGACTGATGCGTGGAATGTCACCCGAGGCAACCCTCTCGGCTGCCTGTGCGGTTGGCGCTTGCAGCGTAGAGGCGGCTGATGCTGTGAGTGGCATTACGAGCTGGCCAGCTATCCTTGAGCGTATCGCGGCAGGTTGGCCGCGTCTGCTTTTGAAGGGGAAGCACAAATCTCCTCTCGATATGCAGCACTTTGGTTGGCAGTGGCATGAGTTTCAGGAGGTTTGGATAGGCTCTGCAGATGAAGGACGAGTCCATTACTAGCTAGCGAATAAAGCGAGCTAGACGCTGACCCTCATCCATGCTATCATTATTTGCAATTCGTATTGTGTAGATATCTGAAGAAGGGAGTTGTGCTGTATGCACTTCGATTTGTTTCAATGGCTCTTTACTGATCCTGTGACGGCGGGGTCAAATGCGAACCTTCCAGGGTCGGAGCCATTCCATTTTTTGTGGCCCTGGCTGATTGCTTGTATTGTAGGCTTACTCATTCCTTTCTATTATTCTGTTGAAGGTCGGAAGCGGTTTGTGAAAAACAAGCCCCTGATCAAATATATGCTGGACCGCTACCTGGGCTGGCTGGCAGTTATTGCTTTCGTTGGCTTGCCTCTACTCGCTGCACGTGTCTACCTGGATGGCTACTTCTTCGCCTGGCGTTTCTGGCGCTACGCCTGGTTGCTGAGCCTGGTCGTCTGGGCTGTTCTCTGGATTATGTACTTGGTTCGTAGATATCCCGCTGAGCGTGCAAACTTTATTGCCTACCAAAAGCGGCAGCAATACATTCCTAGAAGTAACAAACGTCAAAAAGCCAGGGCAGCATCTCGCTAGCCTTAAGAAGTCTTTATGTATAGTGCAGCAGGAATTATTCTCGCCGGGGGGCAGAGCAGACGCATGGGCAGAGACAAGGCCCTCCTGCCACTTCCCGGTGCTCCATCTACCCCTTTTGTTGCGCACCTTGCGGCCCTGTTATCAGAGCTGTGTTGTGAGGTTGTGCTCGTGACCCGTGATGCCTCTCAGACTTTAACATATGTTCCTTATCTCTCTCCTTCTGTGCGCCTGGTTTCTGACCAGGTTCCTGCGGTCGGGCCGCTGATGGGCCTGGCTAGCGGCCTACGTGCGATACAATCTTCTCACGCCCTGGTAACTGCAGTGGATATGCCTTTTCTGCAGCCGGCCCTGGTAACGTTTTTGCTCTCGCAGCCCCTTGACGACCATCTGCTCGTCCCGCTCGTGAATGACATACCGCAGGTTCTGCTTTCCGTTTATCCTCGCAGCATACTTCCTCTTGTGGAGGCTCGTTTGCTAGAAGGTCGTCGTGATCCGCGCTCACTTCTGGAGCTTGCACGCGTTCGTTCTATTGAAGAGGCACTGCTGCGTGCGGTTGATCCTGATTTGCGTTCGTTCCTCAATATAAACACTCCTGGCGAGCTTGCTCAGACCTGCGAGGGTTAGTCGATTGAAGAGGGTTGATAGTTGTTATTTAACTGTACCTGCATCCTGCGCCAGCGCCGCTGTGCCATGGCTTTGAGCTCATCTTCAAATCCTCGCAGTGTGAGCCATTCGCGGGTGTGCCCTGTGACCACGAGGTCGGCGACACGCAATTGGGCGAGATTAGCGGCACCACTCAATTGCATCGCTACTTCTAGCTCTGCGATGATGCACTCTACGACTTCACATACTTTTTCGTAGCTCTGGCTGGCGGCTTTGAGAAAGGGGAAGCCAATGCCTACAAGCGTGGCTCCCAGTGCGATTGCGCGCGCAGCGTCGAGGCCGCTGCGCACTCCTCCCGTGGCGATGACTGGCAGGTGGGCCTGGATTGCCTCTACAACTGCGATCGGGGTGGCTATGCCCCAGTCTCGATAGAGTGTGCCTATGTTCATTGTCTGCTCGTCTCCTCGCGACTGGGAGCGCGCCGCCTCTAGCTCTGACATGCTGCTACCGCCAGCGCCGCCTACGTCTATGGCGCTGACTCCACAGGCTTTCAAGAGGAGGGCTTGCTCACGGCATACACCGGCTCCAGTCTCTTTACCTATGACGGGTATAGCAAGCTGCTGGATGAGCATTTGGAGCGCTGCGGCTTCTCCAAATGCTCTTTTATCCCCTTCTGGTTGTGCCGCTTCCTGCAGGCTGTTCATGTGGACTGCGAGGGCGTCGGCTTGGATCATGTTGATGGCACTGCGTACCTGCTGCAGCGTGAATGGATCATGGCGGCTCTGGGCGATGAGCTGCGGAGCACCGATGTTGGCGATGAGAAATGCGTGTGGCGCGTTTTCTCGTGTGACTGCATAGGTATGGGCGAGATCGGGATTGACGATGGCCGCCCTTTGACTGCCAACTCCCAGCGCAAGGCCATAGTGCTCGGCCGCTCGTGCCAGGTTGCGGTTGATGGCTATGACGTCTGGATGCCCTCCAGTAAGCGAGGACATAAAGATGGGGTAGCGCAGCGTGCGCCCCAGGAAGTTGACTGAGGTATCAATGTTGTCTCTATCGACTTCGGGTAGGGCCTGATGCACCAGGCTGATGTCGTTCCAGTTAGCGCGTTGGGGTACTGAAATTCCCTGCTCTAGCGCGATATTGACATGTTCAATTTTTCGTTGTTTGACTTCGTCCGCCATGAATTTTCACGGTCCTTTCTGCGTGTCTCTGTCTACTTCTGACGATTAGCAGGTACACAAGAGGTACACCGAATATAATGGCTGATTGATAGGTGGCAAGGGGCGCACTGGTGAATCCCACGAAGGCGTAGATGAAAAGGGCGGTGCCTGCAAGGACCAGTATGGCTGAGGAGAAAGTGTTGAAACGCCACAGGACAAAGGGCCAGAGCATCCACAGGATATACCAGGGCCAGAACCAGCCAGAAATAAGGATCATATACCAGAAAACGGCCGTTCCGCTGCAGCTGAGCAATACGTCAAATCCTGGCACCAGGATCTGATCCGCAGTGGGACTATTGCGCATCTCTTCCAGGGTAGTAGGTGCGGCGCGCACTTTGCTAAATAGATTGGCGTAGAGCACAACAAAGATGAGCGCAGCCGAGGCGCGTACAGTAACATCGGCTGCGAGGTCGGGACTGAGGACGACCGATACTCCATGCGGTGTAAATGCGCGGTAGAGCGGATGGAGCGGAGCCGCCAGGATACCTACCGGCGCATGGACAAAGTGGTCCATATCGACGGATGATGTGAGATTAAAAAACGTTTCGGCACCATTCCAGAATGGCGCGATAAAGAGTATTTCTGGAATGAGCACGATCAATATCTGTCCGCAAAAGCTCAGGCATACTTGTGCTATATTGCGTTCTGTGCGCAAGTCAAACCAGATATACAGCGGCACGACGAGCAGTGCTATAAGATTGATGCTAAGTGCTAAACCGAAGAGAAGCAATGTTCCCAGGTAAAGAACGTTTTTGTCCAGGTAATGCAAAAGTTGTCCTATAGCAACAGCGGCTTGCCCCTGCCGTGGTTGACGAGCGCCAGCCCTCAACTGCGAGGGATTGTCGCTACGCGAACGACGTTGTTGATGCTTGACGTAGAGCAACGTTGCGAGTAAGAGGAGACTGAGCAGCGCACCTTCACTGTGCCCGCCGCCCGCCAGCTCTATGAGCGCGAGCGGACACCAGGCGTAGAGAAGCGTTCCCAATGCACGACGCTCTGGCGCGACCTGGCTTAATATGGTCCAGACCAGCAGAATGTTGAGCAGGTGTGTGCCCAGAATAAAACCCTTAAAGAGAAAAAGGGAGGCCGTAGGGTTAGAACTCAGCATGCTTAATCCTGCCGCGAGATCTAGCCAGAGCGGTCCAAAAATATTGAATGTCGCTCTTCCCGAGACGACCCAGGCCAGGTAAGGATCATGCGGAATGCTGTTCGGTATTGTGATCCAGGGATTGAGATGATAGATGCTGAGCAGGCGACCTGTAAACATAAAGGTGAAGACATCATCGGAAAAGAGCATGGGCTGAAAGAGTAATGTAATTCCAAAGACGAGCGCCCCACTCAAAAGAAGATACAGCCATCTGTGTGCCATTGCACCTGTTAACACCCGAGAGAGCCTGAGACTGGCAACCGTATAGATTCCGATGAGCCCTATAAATGTAACGCCCAGCAGCATTGATGAGAGCCAGGCTTGCTGGAGTAATGCATGCTCCAGTGCCGCAAAAATGCCTATACGCGACCAGCCTGCTACCAAGGGAGTGCTGCTCAGGTGCAGACCTGGCAGTAGCGAGCAGACAATGAGCAGTAGATAACATATCTCTAGCAGACATGCACAAGAAAGTAGGAAACGAAACGTACTGCGCTCTTTTTCATCGCTCGAAATTGCTATAGATTGTTGAAATAGCGTCAATGCAACTATCATCCTCCGTGTAGGTAAACGATATTCGCCACTAGAGCCCCACGCGCTTAAAGGATGTGTCGATATACCTGACATAGTAATCGGTATTCGTCAACTCCTGTAGCTCCTCGCGTGAAAGATAGCCAGCGACCTCTGCATCATCGTGCAGAGCATCGATAAACGCCGAGCTTTGAACCGACCCCTGGCTGGTCTGTGCCCAGACTTTCTGAGCATTGCGTTGTACCATCTTGTATGCCTCCTGCCGCCCAACACCCTTATCAATCAGTGCCAGCAGGATGTGTTGTGAAAAGACCAGCCCACCAGTCATATTGAGATTAGTCAGCATACGCTCCTCGTCCACTTCCAATCCCGCCACGATATTTGTAAAGACATGCAGCATATAGTGTAGCAGAGTGCAACCATCGGGAATAATGATGCGCTCGGTAGAGGAATGACTAATGTCACGCTCGTGCCAGAGGGCGACGTTCTCCATCGCAGTAACTGCGAAGCCGCGCAAGACGCGCGCGAGTCCGCAAATGCGCTCGCATAACTCAGGATTGCGCTTATGCGGCATGGCTGATGATCCTTGCTGACCAGCACCAAATGGTTCGAAGGCTTCGCTGACCTCTGTGCGCTGCAGGTGCCGGATCTCCTGCGCCATCTTCTCCAGAGAGGAGCCGAGTAGTGCTAACTCAGTCATAAAGTGCGCGTGGCGATCACGCTGTACGATCTGGTTTGAAATGGGAGCGACGCCAAGCCCCATCTTCTCGCACACATACTCTTCGATCTGTGGTGGAATCGAGGCGTGCGTCCCCACTGGACCCGAAATTTTACCCACCGTGATCTGCTCAAGTGCTGCCGCCAGCCTTTGCTGGTGCCTGCGTAGCTCGTCAAACCACAGCGCTAGCTTTAAGCCAAAGGTCATTGGCTCGGCATGAATGCCGTGTGAGCGCCCCACGATCAACGTATATTTATGTCTTACAGCCTGCTGCCCAACGGCTTCAGCCAGCTTGCTCAGCGCTTCCGTAAGTACCTGCCCTGCCTCTTTGATCTGTGCGGCCAATCCTGTGTCCAGTACATCTGAGGAGGTCATCCCTAAATGGATAAAGCGCCCTTCTGGCCCCAACTGCTCTTGTACCGAGCGCAGAAATGAAATGACATCGTGATGTGTCTCTTTTTCTATATCATGCATACGCTGGATGTTATATTGCGCCGAGCGGATCTTCTCAAGCTCATCCGCCGTAATCACCCCTTCGCGTGCCCAACCCTCACAGGCCAGCAGCTCTACCTGTAACCATTTATCTGTCTTCTCTTGTTCGGACCAGATGGCGGCCATTTCTGGCAGCGAGTAGCGTTCTATCATATCAATATCTATCCTTTGATGTGCTAAAATCGTTGTCGGGATGTGTCCTTGCTCCGCTGTAGTTTATCACAACATCCCGGCTTTGTTGAATTGGGCATAAATGAGTGCGTGATTGTGTTATATATGCTAGAATGGAGCAAACAAGAGGGCCTGATCATAGATGCACCGTGGCACAGTTTCAGTTTATGGTCGCTCCTGCTGGTGTTAAAAAAACTCTGGTAGGAAACATCTTGACGAACGTGTACCTTGCATGTACAATCATGCTTGTATTGCTATGAGCTTTCGTGGGTGTCGGAGGCAGTGGTTCGTATTCAGCCTTCCAGTCAACTCTAAGCCATAAGTGTCGATATACAGGAGTAGTCATGAAACAAGGAATCCATCCAAATTATGTGAAGTCTATGGTGAGTTGCGCTTGTGGCAACACATTTGAGACGATGAGCACAAAACCTGTGCTGAAGGTTGATGTCTGTTCGAAATGCCATCCTTTTTTCACGGGACAGCAGCGCATTCTTGACTCAGCCGGGCGTGTGGAGCGCTTCCGCAAACGCTTTAATCTGAAGGATGAGTAGGTTTGTAGCATTGTGTAGCCATAGGGATAAAGGCAATAATTCATGCGCCTTTATCCCTTATTTACTTATTTTAGCTCTATAATCTCTATATAAATCTGGATAAATGGGGGTGAGTCAACTGGGCGATGCGACACAAAGAACAATTCTCTTTCTAATTGCTGATACGGGCGCTGGCCACCGCAGCGCTGCGAATGCTATTAGTAATGCTATCCGCCTGATCTCGCAACGTGAGCAAGAGATGTGGCTGGCTCGTAAGAGCGAGCGTGATGGAGTTCCTGTAAATTCCGTCGATCAATCTCTTTTGCATATTCCTACTCAAGGTTCAGCTTCCGATTTTCAACCTCCTACATATCGCCTGGAAATCGTCGATGTGTTCGAGGAGTATAGCCGCTTCCCTTTGCGCGAGGCTATGAAGCTTTATGGGCCTACTATTCGCTATAATCCAAGACTATATGGTGAGGTCTACCGCCGTACGAATAAGGAAATTACGGTCAAAACTGCTAATTATTTTGCTTCGCCTCTTATTCTGAACGGTCTTCTTCGCCTCTTTTCTACAATTCAGCCAGATGTTGTAGTCTCGATTCATCCGGTCGTCAATTTTGTGACTATCCGGGCACTGCAACAGCTTGATCTGCACATTCCTTTTGTCACTGTTGTGACGGATCTTGTGAGCCTGCATTATTCATGGTTTGCGCCCGGTGCCGATACCTATATTGTGCCAACGGAGCAGGCGAAGCAGTTGTACTTGAGGCGTGGCCTCGATCCCAGGCGTGTGCAGATGCTGGGTATGCCGATCGATCCAAAGTTTACCTTGCCGGTGGAGGAGAAATCTGTTCTGCAGCGTAAGTTTGGTTTGAAGCCGGGCTTACCTGTGGTGCTACTGGTAGGTGGGGGTGATGGCGCTGGCGGTCTCCACGCTTCTGTACGGGCTATATCACAGGCTCATTTACCGGTTCAGTTACTGGTTGTGACGGGTCGCAATCGCAGGCTCTATGCACAGCTGCAGCGCACGCATGCCAAGCTTCATGTGTCGGCAAAGATTTTTGGTTTTGTGCACAATATGCCAGAACTTATGCATGCGTCAGACGTAATTATTACGAAGGCGGGTCCGGGAACAATCTGTGAGGCGCTGGCTTGTAACCTGCCTCTCATCCTGAGTGGTTACGTTCCTGGTCAGGAAGAGGGCAATATAGATTACGTGGTGCACAACGACGTGGGAGTTCTGGCCCTTGATCCCGCAACTCTCATTGATGCGTTGCGTCGATTGATTAAGCCGGGATCTCCCGATCTGCGTCGGCATTTAGAGAATGCCAGGAGGATTAGTCGCCCGGCGGCCTCTTTTGATATCGCGGCCAGTATCTTGCATCATTTGCCTCCTGTGGGCGAGCCTGGTATCTGGCAATCTCTTCATTCGCAGCGTGTACAGCGCCGAATGTCAGGACGCTTGAAGTCTGCAATTCGCATTCGGCGTTTGCGTGGCCGTCTCTCTAAGACTATTCTACCTAGCCCGGTGAGGCGTCGTCTTGCTCGCCTGAGATCCAGGACACGCGACATCTCTAAAACTATCAAGTAGTCTGTTGAGTGCGTTCTTTGGTTCCTCTCAATGCATAGGGAGGGAGCGAAAGGGTTCATAACCGATGGCGAAGTTTTACTATGGTGGTCAGGCGGTAATGGAAGGCGTGATGATGCGCGGCCGTAAGTCGGTTGCGGTCGCCATCCACCGTATGGAAGGTGATGTTTATCTCTATGAGGAGGCCTTGGACCCAAAGCTGTATCAGAATAGGCTCTTCCGGCTGCCTTTTTTGCGCGGTATGCTGTTGTTGTGGGAGATGCTGGTACTTGGAACGCGTATGATGACACTGTCCGCTAATATCGCCTCCGGCGCTTTGGAGCCCCCGCAGCCTCTTTTATCCGCCGACAGCTCTACTCCCGATGCAGCAACTGATCTTGCAGAGAAACCAGCCGTGCTCGGCGGCTTCTCTCTTGTGCTTACCCTGGTTGTATCGCTAAGCTTCGCGGTCGCTATCTTCTTCGTTGGGCCCTTGCTGCTGACCAGCCTGTTGCATAATCAGATTGGCCAGGGGCTGTTGAGCCTGGGAGTCGAGGGGGCGATTCGTCTGGTGCTCTTGCTGGGCTATCTCTATCTGATTGGTCGCTTGCCTGACATTCAGCGTGTCTTTGGCTATCATGGGGCGGAACATAAAGCCATCAATACTCTGGAACATGGCGAGCCTCTCGATGTGGCACATGTACGCCAGGCTTCACGCGTGCATACGCGCTGTGGAACTGGTTTCCTCTTGCTGGTTATGGTGGTGTCGATCTTTGTTTTCGCCTTGATCGGCTCTCATACTCTCCTTGTTAACATTCTAGCTCGTATCCTGCTGGTGCCCGTTGTGGCTGGGATCGCGTATGAGCTGATGCGCCTGGGCGCGGCCAACTATCGCTTCCGTATAGTACGCTGGCTGCTTGCCCCTGGCCTGGCCTTACAAGGACTAACGACCCGCGAGCCCGATGATAGTATGATGGAGTGCGCCATCGCTTCTCTACAACGTGTGCTTGCGCAAGATACTGAGCCCGTGCCGCTCGCGGAAAACAATCCCACCAGAGCATCTTCCCTGGTCATCTCTTAATAGTAAAGGGAAACATACCACTATGTCATTGGATTCAATAACTCCACCTCCACCCGAGGAGCAGGATGATATTCATATTGCCGCCTCTTCTAATGCTGCTGGAGGAGTACCGTCTCCTGTAGTGTTGCAGGGCCCGGTGCGATTTTCATATATGCGCTGGGCCGTTACCGGCGTCGCCCGTCTCCTCTACCGGAGTTGGACGCGTGTTGCAGTCCGCCTCTTCCCTGAGAATTCCCGGGGTGAGCAGATAGCCCGCTCTCTGCATATTCCTCTGCCTGATAAGCTAAACATGAGCTGGGTGAATAGCCAGCTGGCGGTCGGCGGTCGTATTCGTCCTGAGGACATTCATGCCCTTGGGGAGGTAGGGGTTACCCACGTGATCGATACGCGTTCAGAGTACTCTGATGATGCGCATGCGCTGGCTGATGAGCATATTGAGCTGCTCTATCTTCCTACTCCAGATACCTATCCGCTCTCCATTGAGCAGCTGATGCAGGGGGCGGCCTGGGCTAATGATCGTATTCTGCATGGTGGCCGAGTTTTGATTCATTGCGAACACGGTGTTGGTCGCAGCGTCCTGCTCACATGCGCTACCCTTGTCTACGATGGCATGCATGCGAGCAAGGCGCTGGGACTCGTCAAGGAGAAGCGCTGGCAGGCGGCTCCCAATCAGCGTCAGGTTCAGCGTTTGAGGGAGTTTGAGGCTGCCTTGCTGGCAGAACGTAAGGCGTAACGCTCGATTGCTACTGCGACTCCATCTTCGGTGTTACTGGTGGTGATTGCCCGAGCGTAGGCCTTGACCGCGTCTGTCGCTTGCCCCATGGCGACCCCCCAGCCCACATCACGCAGCATTTCGATGTCGTTGGTGTTGTCTCCAATGGCCATCACCTGGTGTAGGCCGATACCCAGGCGCTTTGCCAGCCTGGCCACGCCACTGGCTTTGGAACAAGCCTGATGCATAATGCTGATCTCGGCACAACCATAGTTCCCTTCCTTAATGCTGTTCCATGAGCAAGGTATCTGTGGAATCTCTGCGATGATGCTTGCAATCGCATCTTTAGATGCAAAGGCGACAACTCGCAACGGGTCGGGTTGTCCCTGGCAGAGCGTTGCATAGGGCATACGCCGCATATTGGGGATGAGCCTGCTATATATTTCTAGTTCGGGATTGTCGAACTCTGCATACCCACTCCAGGTTTCCTCCACCTTGCCATTGATGTGCTGCACAATCGGTTGTACCTGTTTGCTGATCATGAGTTCAACTGCTTGCTGCGCTACCTTCGCTGGTAACATATTCGTATCCAGCACCGCCCCATCGGGATGACTGATGATTAATGCTCCGTCGCAAATGATCAATGGGATACTAATTCCCAGCGCGTCCGCAAACTGTTTCGTGTTCCCATAGCGCCGTGCCGTCGCCAGCGTAACAACAATGCCTTCAGCCTGAGCCCTATGAATTGCTGCTCGTGTCTTCTCAGAAATGCTTTTCTCGGGTGTAAGTAGAGTGCCATCTATATCTATCGCCAAAAGTTTAATCTCTGGTGCCGATACGGTCATTTTGACTCCATTTTTGAACGTAATACTAGAATAAGCTCATATTGCTATTCTCTATTATATCCTATTGGCCTCGTCTCGTGCCTTCTTTTACTTTTGTGTCCAACACTCTCACCCATTTAGGCTTATTGAAGGGTTGTGTTGCAAAGAAAAACTGATGAGCCTTGTTCTCGATTTTAACTCTTCCCATATGAGACCTTTCTAAAAGGAGATCTAAGTTCCGAAGAGAGGTTGACGGAGTAGTACTATAGTATTGCCTTTTTTGGCAACATAATCATCTTAGCACTCTTGTGTTGACATAAAAGTGTTCTTCGTGTTACTTTTGTGTTGGAAAACGAGATCAATCTGTTACACTGAATAGAACGGTTGGGCGAGGATTGAAATACTTGTAGCAGTGGGTTGTTTAGAATTTGTGCTGAGTTACACCTCATTGAAAGGCTGGGTGAGGGCCATCTCTATTCTTTTATAGAATTCTATAGAATTCGAGCACTAAGTAGTTTGACTCGTTGGATGGCCTTTGCATTGATAATAACGTAGATGAGCATGTGCAAGTTGTGGTAGATCAAGCATGACGCACTTTGGATTGTATGACCAATGCAGTTGTTACTTCAGCAATGATAGAGTAGGAAGGGAAAAGTGCGTTATCCACAAATACTTATGATTGACGATAGCCAATCAGCATGTGCAATGATCATAGAAATACTTCGCTCCGTATACTGTCTTGCTGAAGCATGTTATGATAGCAGGCAGGGACTACAACGTATAGCTCGATCAAAGCCTGATTGTCTGCTCCTTGACGTTATATTTCCGCAGGAGAAAGATGCAAATGGGTTTGCTCTTTGCAGAAGGCTTACTGATCAGTATCAAGGAGAGCTACCTATTGTTATCCTGAGCAGTAAAAATACTTTGCTTGACAAGCAATACGCGAGAAGACAAGGTGCAAGAGAGTATATTGTTAAAGATGAGTTTACCCCAACCAGACTTATTACCACTCTTGTCAATGTGCTTCCAGATACATTCTCTGAGTGGTCTACTCGCGCGAGAACATATGTACCTCCACAACAGCGGAGCCCTCTTCAACAACCATTAGTATCTTCTGAGCTACTTGAAGCGGAATATCTCACTGTACGGCGGATTGCCCTTTTCAAGAAGGAATGGACTATACCAGGGTACGTTGAGAGCAGAACGATTGACATAGTGTATAATGCTCTGGATGATAAAAAGACCGTAGGGATGCTTGAACGAGAGTTACTACTTAAGAGGGTATCGAAGCAAGCATTTTTTCGTGCACTTGATATCCTGTTTACCCGTCGAGCTATTGCGCTACTATCCTTTTCCGGGCAACCTATAAACCAGATGACCTATGCCCGGCTGTTCGAGCACCATTTATAGGAGAGAAGATATTTATGAACACGTTCCAGTTGCCGATGCTCCTTCAACGTTGGTGTCGGTTTACCTCTTCGTCTACCTCGAAACAGCCGCAATGGCGAGAGGAACTTGCAAGCCTTATTATGCCTATTGACCTACTACTTGTTGCATTTGCGCTCCCCGCCGCCAGAACAAATCCACTGCAATTTTTTATCATGCTAGGAGTCATTGGTGTTATCATACTTGCCCTTGTACTCAAACGGTATGGCTATTTTGTGCTTGCGGGCATTTTGTCTGTGTGTGCTGTCGAGGTTGGTCTTGCTGTCTCGATTATTACACCTCCTGTTATTGGCGTTTCGC
Organism: uncultured Dictyobacter sp.; assembly: GCA_964247965.1. Taxonomy (GTDB): domain Bacteria; phylum Chloroflexota; class Ktedonobacteria; order Ktedonobacterales; family Ktedonobacteraceae; genus Dictyobacter. The sequence continues at coordinate 19,078 of CAXTXB010000035.1, forward strand.
TTCTTCCTTTGTATGCGTTACTTGTTCAACCAGACTTCATTGTGGTTGCATTCTTTAGACCTATTTTCATCTTTTTACTCTGTGGTGTGAATGTGGCTTTTACGTTGGTTACACTCATAGTCTTCAAAAGGACACCTGAGCTCGTTATTAATCTGACGCAAAGCGGACCCGATATGTTATTTCCTATGGTCAATCTCCAAATCTTCGTTGCGATCATCACGTGGATACTTATGAGTACAGTTATACGCACAATCGTACGCGCAGATCGTGCTGAGGTAATTGTCAAACTTGAGCGTACCATCAACGATCAACAGCAGCATGACCTTGCGTTGAAAGAACAGATGGAACAAGGCATTCAGACGATCCTCATTGCGCTCAATTCAGCAGCAGCCCAGGGGAGTTTTTCGGTTCGTGTTCCGCTCTCGCAAGAGAGTATTCTCTGGCGCATTGGTAATGCGATCAATATGCTTATGGCTCGTTTGCAACAGTTTCGGCAAGGAGAAGCCGAGCTTGAACGGACCCGAAATGTGGCACAGCAGCTCCTCGAATGCGTCCAGAAATCAGAACCGTTTCCTCTTCAGCAATGGACAGGCACAAGCCTCGATCCCCTTATTCTGGAAATCAACAAAAAATATGCTCGTTCACAGGCCATTCCGCCAAAACAATCGAGTTCCATATAAGCTTGCGAATTGAAATACCTCAATAACTTCTTGCAACACCGCGCCAGGCATTAGACATATTCCCATTACATCTGATACAATTTTAGTATGATGATGCGAGAAGAGCGCCCCAGGGGCGCGCGCGCTAAGCGCCTAACCATTGCCAATCAACTAGTGGGAGAGGATACTTTGATTCAGGCTCCCGCGCAATCTTATTGGACTGATTCAGCTGGCTACCCTTTATTGCCCGATGAACTACCTGTAGGAACTGTTCGTGATAGTCTCTATGACCTAATCCCGCTTGGCCCACGTGAGCTGAAGTTAATTAACACTGCTGCCTTCCTCCGCCTTCAGCAGGTGAAACAACTGGGCTTTGTCTATCGCATCTGGCCGGGCGCAACCCATTCTCGCTACGAGCACAGCCTTGGTTGTTATCATTTGACAGTGCGCGCGCTGCGTTCGCTCTTGCAACGTGGTACTGAAGGTGGTCTGGCTGGCATCTCCGTAAGCAGTGTACAGACGTTGGTGGTAGCTGCCCTCTTACATGATATTGGGCACTACCCATTCTCGCATACTATCGAGGATCTCGGCCATCCAATTATGCATCACGAAAAAGTCGGTCGCTCGATTATCGAGAGTGGCGAGATCGCGGCCATCCTTGAGCAGGATTACCATCTCTCGTCAGAGCGCGTTGCAGATTTTATCGATCCTCCGCAAACAAAGCCTCTACCACCTGATGATGAACTGCTTAGCCATTTGTTGAGTGGTGCCCTGGATGTCGATAAGCTGGACTATCTACCTCGTGATGCACGCGCCTGCAACGTTCCCTATGGTGGTGTCGATGTGTCGCGTCTCTTGAGTGCTCTACGTATAAACAGGGATGTGCAGGGTGAGCGTCGTATCGTGGTGACCCATAAAGGGATCAGCGCGTTACATTCTCTGCTCCATGCGCGCCAGGAGATGTTTGATAATATTTACTGGCACCATACCAGCCGTGCCTTCCAAATGATGCTTGTGCGAGCTGTATACGATGCGCTGACTGCTGGTGCGCTGACTGGTGAGCAGCTTACAGGTTTGACGGACGCCGCCCTGTTAGCCCTGCTCTCAACTCCCTCTATGCCCCAGAGTTCACGTGCGCTGGCCTCCGATCTTGAACTGCGCCGCCCTTATAAAGTTGTGCTTGAAGTGAGCCCTCCGGCTGGTAACTTGTTCCGCCGCCTCGAAGCCCTTTTTTGGGATGCGGAGAAGCGTCGTCGCGTGGAGCAAGAGTTGGCCTTAGCCCTCTCCGCTACGCTCGAACCCGGTCTGGAGATCGCGGACTACCAGGTTCTATTCGATAT
>CAXTXB010000036.1:0-20651 GCA_964247965.1 uncultured Dictyobacter sp.
GCACTTAGTATAAGAAATGATACATTATAATAAATAAAACACTAAAATCTTTTTCATCTTAAATTCTCTGTAAAGTCCTATGGGCAGTAAATTCGCGAAGAAATTGTATATGAAATTATGAGGTTCACATCGAAGTAAAGAGAGGTAATCATTTAAATTTATCAAATCGCAAAAAGATACTAGTGCATTTGCTTTATGTATGCATCTTGTTTATACTTACAAAAATCTCTATTTTCTTTTTTATACGAGAGCTATGACCTTCCTTTTAATTCATATCATAGTTGTGGAGACAATGGAGTCAGCACGCTTTCAGAATATTACACACAAAAGAGGGGAACCAATGTCTAATCTCCTAACAGTACATAATGATGAAAAAGAGATGCTGGCATTTGAGCATTATCAGACGAGTAGGCTGACGCTGCAGGACCTGCTGCGTCAAACAGGGCTAGGCATCAAAATTCGCTTTCTTGTCGCTTTGACATTGATCGCGGTTCTGCCTGCGGTCATCCTGGTCCTCATTCTTGGTGATCCCTCTGGTCGCGAGCAGCAGGGGGCACTTACGCAGGCGCTCGCGTTACAGGCTCAAGCGCAAGCTATGGCTCTGAATCAGGCTATTGAACTGCGTCAATCGACTGTTATACATACAGCGGCCAATCCATCGCTTGCATCTGTTGGTGCGGGCGATGCAGCGCAAGAAGGATCAACAATAGGAGGTGCTACGGCAGGGCTTAATATCTTGCAGACCGCGCAGCAGGCTGATCCATCATCGCTAACCTGGATGGTACTGCAATCAGATGGAATGATCCTTGCAGATAGCAGCATGAAGAACACCCAGGCCAGATTGCCCCTGGCAAGCAGCAAAGTCATTGCTAATCCCGGTCAGCTTCTACAAATGGTCAATGCCGCAGCAACCGGAACTGCTCCGAAGCACCCTTTAGTGGGCATCGATGATAGCAAACATACTGCATGGCTTGCATTTACAGCACCAATTGTAAGCAAATCCCTAACGCATAATGTTCTACTCGCTGTCTTTTCACTGCCAAAACTATCTTCTGATTTAGTAAATGTATCAAATATGATCAATGCAGAGGTAGCGGTTCTGTTTGGTCAGAATGGAGACAGGTTACTGAGTGCAGGAACACTAAAAACTGAACAAAAGATGCGAGCCTCAATGCCAGCGAGCTTCAAATCTATAGAACCTGGTAGCGCTGATCACTCGCTGATAACACAAAATCCTATGACGGGTAGGACAGATGTTGCGGTTGCAGCAGCAGTTCCAGCGCTCAATGCGAACTATATTCTTCTCGCGCCACAGGATACGCAATTAGTGCCCAGCAATCGCGTCTTGTTTGCGGGACGAAACACGCCTTTGTTGATCCTGGTAATTCTTGTAGCTGTTCTACTTGTTGCTACTGGTGTTGCATTACCGATAGTGCGCCCAATCCGTCGTGCCACACGTAGGATCACATCCACCACCGAAGAAGTGAGGCAGCTTGCTAATGACGCAAGACGTATGGCACAGGAGCACAGCCTGGGCACTTCTATTTTAAGTGGAGCAAACAAGCGGTTTTCAGGACGCCGGCAGAGTATTATTCGGGATAGTCAATTAATCCAACAGGTCTGTACAACGCTCTGGCCGCGTATGCGAATACTGCAGCAGATCGTGCGGCAGGATAACCAGTCGCAAGAGGTGTTTCAGATTCTACAATCGTTCGCTCAAGGATTGCGTCAGATTCATGAACTGGCAGTCTCAATTAGTGATGGCTTGCAGAAAGACAACACTCTCAATCAGCTTGGAAAGGCGATGGAAAGCGCGCAGGAGATATCTGAGCAATTTGAAGAGGCCGGTACACAGCTTGAACAGGGCGCGAGCGACCTTGAATATGCAGCTAAGACCTTATTATAAGGAAAAGGTGGGAGAGCGTATTTGCGTACCAAAGATCTCGACAGCCTCTTGCAACTGCTCCTGGTTTCGGAAAGGAGCGGGCTATTAACCGTCGAGCCACCGGAGCTGCCGGAAGGAGAGCAGTGGCAGGGACAATTTTTCCTTGCCCAGGGGAACGTGAGATCGTGCTTGATACGCAGCAAGAGAGACGGACGTGTTCTGCTACAAGGTAGAGATGCACTACGCTGGCTCACCAGTCAAGGACGACTTGACTGGTGGATGGAAGAACAAACACAACCGGTCGACCCGCCTGCAGCAGCTATCAAGGCTTTGCCGCCACCCCCCAGTCCATTTGAGCCAGCGAGGCGAACTACTTATGTACCACGGCGAACGTTAAAGGGAATGTACAGCAAAGGGAGTGAATCCCAGCCACGCGACCATCGCCATGTCTTTGCTCTGGTTGACGGAAAGAGAAGTAACCTGGAGATTGCGAGGATGCTGGGAAAATCCCCTGAAATTGTTGGACAGGTCCTTAGAGACCTGACAGCAACAGGGCTCATAGAATAAATAAAACAGGTAGATAGAGCTCGAAAAACGCTTAAAAGCGACTGAAAGTAATGTCTTACTCCTGTAAGTATTACAAATAAGAAATACAAGAAAATCAAGTATAAAGGTAGCCTTATGATACATCGATCTTCACGCTCGGCATCTGCAATGCCTGAATTACCATCGCAACAATTACCTGAAAAGCTACTCCCACGAGTGTGGCGAGCGCCAGATCTCACTGTGTTATGTCTATTCTCGGTACTGCTCGTCACGAACGTGCCCTTGATTGCGGGTGCAGGTGGAGCTTCATATATCTACTGGGTGCTAGGATTTTTAACCTTCCTGATTCCTTCAGCACTGATTAGCGCCCAGCTCTATCGACTCTTTCCAGGGGAGGGAGCCGTCTACTTGTGGGCGAACAAGGCCTTCGGCAGCTTCTGGGATACTTTCTTAGGCTTCTTCTGCAACTGGTGGCCGGGAGCCCTGGGGTTGACGATTGAAGCAGGGGCAGTCATTACCAGCTTGCAGGCACTGAATCCAAGCTGGTTTGGTGTTCCCTGGCAAGTAGGGCTGGCGGAGGTCGTTGTCTTGCTACTTGCGCAAGGACTCTGTCTATTAAGTCAGCGCGTACTGCAGGGTATCCTCAATAGCGTTTTTATCGCCTACAGTGTATCATTTATCTTGTTGGGTATCGCTGGCCTGATCTGGATTATCACTGGCCATCACGTCCAGGGAGATTTTTCGATGCAGGGCTGGCAACTCAACCCGGGAAACTATCCTGTCTTTGCTACTGTCATCATCTCGCTGCTGGGAATGGCTGTTCCGTTAAATCTGGGAGCTGAAGTCGTCAGCCAGCGTAGTGCCAGCAGATACCTGCTCTTAGGCGTTGTCATTACCATTGCAGGCTACCTATTCGCTACCTTTGGGGTGTTAGCGGTCTTACCACCCAAAGACCTGGCGAACCCGGCCTTTATTACAGAAATATTTAGTGCCGCCTTTGGCCCTGCCGTAGGAACCGTATTAGGAATCTTACTGTATAGTATCATGGTGATCTATTTCATCTGTGCCACTGCAGCATTTAATTTAATGTTTTCACGTCTCTTGCTCGTCGCAGGCATTGACCGGCGGCTACCAGGCGGAGTGCAAAAATTGAGCAGGCAGCGTACCCCTCTCAATGCCATGTTCGTGCAGACTGGTGTAAATATTCTTTTTATGATAGTCTTGTTCTTCGTGGCACCGGCCTTTGCACCCACAAATGCAGGCATCTCATTTGCTGTTTTTCTTGTTACAATTAATGCGGCATCAGTCATCTGGAATATTGCGATGATTGGCCTATTTCTATGCGGAATTATCCTCTTTACTCGCTATGCGCGACAGCTGGTGAATAAGTGGATAGCGCCACCCATTGTTCTTTATAGTGCCGCTGTAGCAGGCTGTGTTGCCGCTGGCTTTGCCATCTATAGTACTTTTTTTGCGGGTTCACCCCTACCACAGACCTTAAATAATGCAGACTGGGTCTACTGGGTGCTTCTGGTTGTGCTGGGAAGCCTGGCCGTCGGAGCACTGTATAGCTTCCTGGTACCGGAGGCTGAAGACCTGGTGGCACTTATCTACGGTAAGCAAAGGGAGAACGAACAAAACCTAAGAGGAACGAGAAAATCTACTTCAGGAGGAGAGCTGTATGACGACACCTTCGAAAGCATACCTACCGGCAGAGCTACGAGCGTTGCGAGAAGTGTGCCCTCTACTACAAAGTAACATCTATCTCGCCAACTGTTCGCAAGGACCACTCGCGATTCCAGTACGTACAGCTATCGAGACCTTTCTCGATCAATGGCGGGATCGTGGTATGGATTGGGGGAGCTGGATGCAGGAGGTAGAACGGGGGAGGGCGGCCTTTGCGGCCCTTATCGGAGCCTCACCCTCAGAGATAGCTGTTGGCACGTCTGTATCTCAGCTCGTCTCCTCTGTTGTGAGCGCCCTGGTCAGTGCTCCATCTATTGAGCGACGGCGGATTATCAGCAGCGAGGTTGAGTTTCCTGGTGTCGCGCACGCGTTGCTTGCGAGCCGGAGATCTGGTTGGGCTGTGGATCTGCTCAAGCGCGACAATGCTGGGCTGGTGCATACACAGCAGATAGTGGACGCTATAGACGAGAAGACGGCCCTGGTATCAGCACCACACGTCTGTTACGCCCATGGTGCAGCGATCGACGGAGCGAAAATAGCGGAGGCCGCACACGCGCAGGGGGCGCTTATGCTTATGGATGCCTACCAGTCCATTGGAACACTAGCGATCGATGTCAAAGCTAGCAAGGTCGATTTTCTAGTGGCTGGTACGCTCAAGTATCTTCTGGGGACCGCTGGCATTGCATTTCTCTATGTCAACCCTACTCTCGTTGAGCGTCTGGAGCCAACCATAACTGGCTGGTTTGGACGCAAGAATCCCATGGCCTTCGACGCAACGCAGCTCGACTACGCAGACTCCGCAGCACGTTTTGACCTGGGGACGCCTGCCCTCATCAATGCCTACGCTGCCAGGGCCGGTATGGACCTGATTCTCTCGGTAGGTGTGCAACACATCCAGCGGCAGATCGAGCATCTTTCGTCGCTTGCCTATCGTCTGGCTGATTCGTTTCAACTACAGATAGCGGGTCCGCGTCCGGGAGAGCCGAGAGGCGCTACTCTTGCTATTGATGCAGGCTCATCACAGCACGCTCATTGGCTGGAAGGAGCATTGGGCCAGCATGCCATTACTTCATCTGCACGTGGAAGCCTGGTGCGATTGGCTCCACATGGCTTCACCTACGAAGAAGAGTTGGAGCGAGCTATACAAACTATTGCACGATTGGAGCATGAATAGACAGGATAGTGATCGTCTCTTTTTGAATTCTCCGTGTGAAATAGAAGCAATATATTGCTAAACTATTCACACTAGCTAGTACACAAGAAGGAAACTATGAGCTTGATACCGCAACGTATCGTTGATCTCACACAGTACCTTTCCAATGACATGCCGCTCTTTCCAGGCATGGCACGACCCTCATTTCAAGACATCGCGGTTGTGGCGAAAGACGGGTATGGCATGTCGGAATGGCATTTACGCAACCATATTGGTACACACGTCGACGCGCCGACCCATCTTGTTGAGGGGGAGACGCTGGACGATATTCCATTAGAACGCCTGGTAACGGAAGCCGTGGTGCTGAATTTCTCACAGCACGCTCGTGGACCTCTGACCCGGCAAGAGATCGATCGCCATCTGGAGCACATCCAGCCGGGAAATATCGTGCTTATCTACTCAGGAGGCTCACGCTACTGGGGCAGCGATCAGTACTGGAGCGGCTGGTGCTATCCAGATGCCGAAGCGACGCAACTGCTGATCGAGCGGGGCATCTCCGGGATTGGCTTTGATGGCCCGTCTGCCGACCCGGTCAATCTGGCCGACCCCGAGAACGTCATCATCGATTTACACCAGCTCTGGCTCAAATCTGGACGGTTATTATTTGAAAATCTGACCAACCTCGACCAACTGCCAGAGCGTGTGCTTCTTGTCGTTGCACCGATCAAAGTGCGAGGTGCCAACGGCGCGCCAGCGCGTATTCTCGCCCTTATTTTTTAGCTGAAAGGACTTATCATGGAACTACGGAACGATAACACCCTGAGAAAAGGGTCACTGCGCATCAGTGATGCCATCGCGCAGTCGGTTGCACTGCTCGCCCTGGTCATGGGCGTAGCGCTCTCCACCTCGTTTGCCGCTGGATCGGCGGGGGCGGCCGCACCCCTCGCCTACGTAGTGGCTGGACTCGGAAGCCTCTGCCTCGCGTACATCATTATCCGCTTCACCCGAAAAATAGCCAGTGCAGGCGGACTCTATACCTATATTTCGCAGGGCTTAGGACCCATGGTCGGCTTTATTGGCGGCTGGATGTATGCAGGTGCCTTCGCCATCGGCATCTCTTTTACCCTCGCCATTGCTAGCACATTCCTCTCCACCCTATTTGGAAATATTCATGTTACAATCGACTGGTTTGTAATATTCTGTGTCCTATTAGTCGTTCTTTTTCTATTCGCTTTCTTCGATATTCGTCTGTCCACGCGGACACAACTGGCCCTGGCCGCACTTGGTGTTCTGGCCATTCTTATTCTTTGTATCATCATCCTCGCTCAGGGTGGAGCCAGTGGCGTCTCGCTGATCCCATTCTCGCCGGCGGCCCTACCCGGAGGCATATCAGGCCTTTTCTTCGCCGCCATATTCAGTTTCACCTCGTTTATTGGATTCGAGGCTGCGGCCGTGCTCGGCGAAGAAACAACAAATCCTCGCTACGCCATTCCACGTGCCATTCTTACAGCGGTCATTGTTGGTGCCATCTTTTATATCTTCGTCACCTATACAATGTCGATTGGCTATGGAGTTGCGCATGCCGACAAGTGGGCCGGAGACCAGGCACCACTGGACACCCTGGCCAATCGTTACGCTGGTCCTGTACTGGCGACCATCATTGACTTCATGGTAGCTGCCGGAGCTTTTATCGCCTCGCTGGCCGGGCTCAATCTAACTTCACGCATGCTCTACGCCATGGGTGGTGATGGAGGCATCCCTGTGGTCTTCGCCAGAACGCACCCGCGCTTCAAAACACCATGGGTTGGAATTGTAGCGGCGCTCATCCTCACCTTTATCCTGGGATTGACCGTTGGCCGCAGCCTGGGAGCTTTTGGCTTCTTTGGCTTTATGGCCACCACCGCATCACTGGGCATACTCCTTGCCTATATCCTGGTCGCGATATCCGGCATCGTCTTCTTCCGGCGTGCGCGACCGCTTGGTGAGAGAGGAGGAGCGGTCGCCGTCTTCGATATCCTGCTGCCCATCATCGCCATCCTGCTCTGTGGAGCAACCATCTACAGCTCAATCATTCCAGTTCCGCCCGCTCCACTGAATCTGGCACCCTATATCGCACTCGCCTGGCTCATCCTGGGAATCATCGTCCTCGCCGTCCTCGTTTCCACTCGACGCGAACGAGTACGCCAGTTTGGCAAGATTCTGGGCGAAGCCGAGTAAGCATAGATCTTGTGAAAATGGGTCATCCCAAACTTTGGGATGACCCATTTTAGTGGGCAGAGCGTTTGCGCGCATACTGTCGACGCATCTTGTCGCGGCTGCCGCACTCATCCATGCTACACCATCGACGGTTTCCAGTCTTGCTTCTATCAAGAAAGAGCCAGCCACAACCAGGGCATTCTTTTACCCTCTTCCATTCTTCAGAAGAGGTAAAGAGTTCTATTGCAGAGTGCGCCACAGGCCAGAGGAGCAACCTCAGTTCCTTTCCATGCTCGTCCCCGGTTCCCCACTCCCATGCGAACTCATGTGCTGTAGACAACAGAGATGCGTGGGTTATCGACTCAGCAAAGATGCTTTGAATCAAATCCAAATTCCTCCTCCGGGAAGCACTCTCACCTGTAACTGCAGAAAAGACGCTGTAGATAGCCTCTCTCAATACGAGCGTGCGCTCGAATGTCCTAAGAGCCTCTTGTGAATGAGCATTAGCCTCGTGGAGAAGATATTGCTCCTGCTCTTCCGTGAGCATTCCTACCGAGCGATTCCAGGCCACCAGATCAGGATATCCTGTAAGAGAATCGTGGATGTAACGACCTGAGCGTGGATGTGCGGTATTTACCAGGCCTAGACAGAGCCGCCCCTCTAACGCGAACGAATTAAGAGTTTCTTGTGGGAGATGATGTTCGCTTTTGAGATACCAATGATCCATGAAACTATTCCTCTCGCAAAATTATTACCAGCATGAAGGATTGACAGGTAATAATCATCTGTGTTATATTCTTACCTGTAAGGTATTTTAACAGGTAAGAAATAGATCGTCAATGCTACTATTCTCCTGTTGGAAATAGCATGTCGGAAAGAAAGGAAATCTCATGTCACATCACCTTGACGCTCCTGCCGCACGCGAGGATGGTCGCGTTGATCTCTGTGATCTCTATGTGTTCGATGGGGCTACTTCGGATACAACCGTCCTGATTCTCACGGTGAATCCTGATGCGGGCAAAACATCGCCTATGACCTTCCACCCGGAAGTGGTGTATGAGTTTAAGATTGATACCAATGAGGACGCCATTGAAGACCTGAGCTACCGTTTTCGTTTTAGTGAGCCGAATGCCAGTGGGCAACAGACCATCACCGTCCTTCGTGCGGAAGGCCATGACGCGCAATCCGGCACAGATGGCGAGCAGCTTGCTCAGGGACACACCAACGAGCAAATATCTCTTGCTAAGGGCGGGCATGTCTGGGCAGGTCTCAGTTCGGACGCCTTCTATGCCGACGGCGTTGCGGCACAAATATTCTTGCAAGCGGCACTCACTCAGCATGTCTATATGCCGAAGGTATTTGAACAGGGCTTCAATTTTTTTGATGGGCGCAATGTGACAAGTATTGTGCTCGAAGTGCCAACGAGTGCCTTAGGTCAGGGAGTCATCGGAGTGTGGGCTACAACGTCTATGCATGGACATGGCTTGTCGGTCCAAATCGAGCGCATCGGGCTTCCCCTGATCCAGCCTTTCTTTAACATTGATGACGAGCGGAGTGAAGCCCACAACAAACGTCAGCCGCGAGAGGATAGAAACTTCAGTGGTCCTCGGATTGCTGAGATCGTCACGCAGGTCACACGCCTCGCAGGAACGACAGCAAACCCTGAGGCTTATGGTCAAACAGTGGCTGATCGGCTGACTCCCGATATCCTTTATTACCATCTTGGGACTCCAGCCAATTTCAGCTTCGCGACAATCAACGGGCGACGGTTAAGCGATGATGCGACTGATGTTGTGCTAAGCCTCATCGTCAATGGCCCTATCTCCGATCATGTTGGCTACGATGGGCGTATTCAGCCGCAATTTCCCTATATGGCAACACCCCATACGGTTCCAGCGGACGAGCCAACAGCACTTGCACGAGGACAAGCAAAGGGGCAAGCATTGATGCAATCGCTCGGCTAGTGCGTCGTTTTCAAAGAATCAGACGGAGGAGGGTTCTCAATTCCCTCTTTCGTCTGATCTCACACAGAGCTATGATAGATCGTTGTTTGATAGATGATGGAGCGCAGAATGATTTCTCCTGCACAGGAGGCACGTCGTAAAGGACTTGCCCTTATGCTTATTAGTATCGCCCAATTTATGGTTGTCCTTGATTTCTCGATTGTCAATGTCGCCTTACCATCTATACAGAAGGACCTTGGCTTTTCGACACAGAATCTACAATGGGTGATAAGTGCATACGCGTTGACATTGGGCGGTTTGCTCCTGCTCGGCGGGCGGCTAGCTGATCTATATGGGCAGCGACGCATCTTTAGCATAGGCCTGGTCCTCTTCTCGCTGGCCTCTTTTGCGGGAGGACTCGCCCCATCAAGCACCATGTTGATACTGGCGCGGGTGATGCAGGGAATTGGTGCTGCGCTCCTTGCCCCTGCTGCTCTCTCATTGATTGCTACCACGTTTGCTGAAGGTGAGCCACGTAATAAAGCGTTTGGGCTTGTGAATGCAGTAGCATCGGCAGGCTTTGCTGCTGGAGCGATTCTTGGTGGACTGCTCACAGCAGGTCCAGGCTGGCGCTGGGTAATGTTTGTCAATGCACCTCTTGGTGTCGCTACGATCATTCTCACACCGTTTGTGCTACCGAAGAGTCCAGCAAGTGTAGAGCAACGACGCATTGATATTCTGGGAGCACTTACCGTCACGAGTGGCCTTGTCGCACTTGTCTATGCACTTTCTCAAGGCAGTGATGCTGGTTGGCTCTCGCCTCAAACGCTCGGACTCTTTGCTCTCACTCTTGTTTTACTGGCGGCCTTTGTCAGAATCGAGAGACGTTCTTCATCTCCGTTAGTCCGGCTTGGTATCTTTCGCCAACGTAACGTTACAGGTGCGAATATTGTGAATGCACTCGCCACTGGAGCTTTTGACACCCTGGTATTCATCCTCACTCTGTATATGCAGCGTGTACTGGGCTACTCAGCTTTAGAGACAGGGCTGGCCTTCTTGCCGATGGCAATACTATTGCTGATTGCGTCGAATATCGCGGCACAAATAGTGACGCATGTTGGCGTCAGGAGTCTTCTTCTTGGTGGAGTAATTGGTCTTATCGTCGGTTTACTCCTGCTGACGGGATTGACCGCCAATGGAACGTATATGCAAAGCCTGTTACCTGGGATCATTGTCGTTTCACTTGGCATGGGTCCAACCTTCTCAATGATACTGATCGCTGCGACTGCTGGCGTAAGTGACAATGAACAAGGACTGGCTTCGGGTCTGTTCAACACCACAGAACAGATTGGTGCAAGCCTGGTGCTAGCAATTGCTGTTGCGGCTTCATCGAGTCATATAGCTGCACTGTTTCAGCAGGGTGAGCAGAACGAAAAAGTGGCGATCACTGGCGGCCTTCAATATGCCCTTTTTGTTTGTGTTATAAGCGTGCTCCTGGCCTTACTCACGGTGATTGTTGTGATGCGTGAGAAGAAGCGTACATCCACTTCCAGAGAGCTTGCTAGCTTCTCGGTGAAATAAACTCTCCTTACCCTTGATTTTCTAATTATATTAGCTTATAATCTAATTACAATAGATAATAGACTTCTGATAATAGACAGAAAGAGGGAAAAATCAATGCATGAGAAAATTGTGACGGAGTACCTGGAAGTAGCTGGGGGGCGCATTGCTTTTGACGATACGAAGACGGCGGGGCCGCTCGTGATCTGCGTGCCCGGGCTGGGCGATGTGCGTGCTAGCTATCGTTTTCTGGTGCCGCAGTTGGTTGCGGCGGGCTACCGCGTCGTGACTATGGATCTGCGCGGGCACGGAGAATCGAGCGTGGGATGGTCGGACTATAGGGATACTGCGACTGCTGGCGATCTGCTGGCGCTGGTGCGCTTTCTCAACGCAGGCCCGGCAACTCTAGTCGGCAACTCGTATGGAGGAGCGGCCGTCGCTTATGCCGCTGCCGTCGAACCAGATGCAGTAGCCGGATTGGTGCTGCTCGACGCCTTTGTGCGTGACATACCACAGGGAACATTTCAGCGCCTGGGAGTTCAGGCGGTAGCGCTTCTTGGGGCGAGCGCGTGGGTAGCTTATTACAAGAGCTTATACAAGACTACACCGCCGGCTGATCTAACCGACTATAACAAAGCCCTCACAGCTAACTTAAAGCAGCCTGGTCGCTACGATGCCGTCAAGGCCATGATGTTCGCCAGCCATGCGGCCGTTGAGCCGCGACTCGCGGATGTCAAGGCACCTGCGCTGATCGTTGTAGGTTCGAGGGATCCCGACTTTCCCGATCCGGTGCGCGAGGCTCAATTGATGGCTGAGAAGCTAACGAATGCCGCTCGTAAGCAGGTGCAGGTGATTGAGGGTGCGGGCCACTATCCGCACGCTGAGAAGCCGGAGCAAGTGCTGGCCGCGCTTCTTCCCTTCTTACAAAGCCTGAGGGAGGACGCACGCCATGACGCATAGAGCAGGACTCGATCAGCGGAGCGTGATCCAGGCTGCGGCCGACCTCGCCGACAGCTCAAGCCTGGAAGAAGTAACCCTGGCGGTCCTGGCTGCCAGGCTCGGCATACGCGCGCCCACGCTTTATCACTACGTCAACGGACTGGACGGACTGCGACGCGACCTTGCCTTACTGGGTGCGCGCCAGCTCTCCCACGCGCTAGGGCAGGCCGTCATGGGACTCAGCGGGGGCGAGGCCATCGAAGCCATGGCCATCGCCTACCGCAATTTTGCCCACGCACATCCCGGACTTTATAGCGCCTTTCAGCGTGCCGCCGGTCCCGATGATACAGCATTGCGAGAGGCCCAATCCGAGGTCTTCGAGATAGTACTGCGCGTCGTCTCGCCCGTGCGCGCCGAGCGTGACAGCGCTATCCATACCGTACGATTGATAAGAAGTTTGATGCATGGCTTTGTAGCACTAGAGATAGGTGGCGGCTTCGGCCTTCCCCAGGACATCGAAGAAACCTTTCAGCGCCTGGTGCAAGTCATGATCCAGATCGTCAAAGAAGGAAAAACAAAATGAATATGTAAGTTTCTTCTCTCTTTCATACAAGTGAGCATGCGAGCCTGAAGCCGCCATTGACCCAATTGCCTTCATCATTGCGAAAAGTTGTGCGCATTTGACTGGGATCTGAGAGCCACGACCCTCCTCTTGATACCGCATATTCCTCTTGAACGGTCGGATCTTCACGACCATCTTGAGGATCGTAGGGATAGGCTCGATAGAGCGAGCTCGTCCATTCGGACACATTGCCAGACAGGTCTTCTACTCCATATGGACTCGCTCCTTGAGGATGCATACCAATTGGTCCAATATTCCAGATTTCCTCTTGACTCCACCGTGATTGGACTCGTTCTGGATCCCATTCATTCCCCCACGGATACCGACGGTTATCCGTCCCTTTCGCAGCTTTTTCCCATTCTGCTTCTGTTGGCAGGCGCCACGACTGCCCAGTCAGAGCAACTAACCACTGCGTATACCGATACGCTTCGAACCAATTTTTGAGTGCTCTCACCGGAAAATCCGGATGCGCTTGTTGCTCTTCCCACGTCAGGTCGAGTGGCAGATGGCCATTTAGGCCTGCTTCAAATGTCATCGTTTGCGGCTCTGGTGCATTGAGCACACCTGCATCTACAGCGCATTGATACTCTGCTATGGTCACAGGATACTTCGCCAGGGAGAAATCCTGGATAACGACTTGATGCTGAGGTTGCTCATCTGCATAGCTCTCGAGGTCCTTTTCCGGGTCACTCCCCAGTAGAAAGTGCCCTCCTGGAATCCGCACAAGGGGCGGGAAAATCACTTTCACTCCATGGAGGTGCAGTATTTCATAGCCTAAACTGAGCAAGCGTTTTCCACTCATCCTTCATCACTCCTTTTCTTGTGGTCAGTTTGACGCCAGTTCTTTCACCGGATAGAGTCGCTCAAGCTCGACGCGAGCATCAGGTGAGGTGACTACCAAGCAATACCTCGCCGCTGTTGGTTGTGCTCTGTTTCTACGGCTAGCACCCTACGGCGTAGCGTCTCCTCGTCTTCCAAGCACTGTAACAAGGCATTGCACTCAAGAATCGGTTTTTCCTCGGTGGCCAACCATCTGCAAGTACTAGTGCTCTTGACTCGTAAGGGTGATGGACTCTCTCATGCGTTTTGATCTCCTGGTTTTCCTCCAGCATATCACATCCATTAAAACCTAATCGGATTGACCACTATGCCATATGGTATGATTTTGATATGAAAGAGAGAAGAAATTATGCAATATTCAGGCCTGGCCTACATTCGTAGCTTACCAGAACTTGCCGCGCTTTTAGAGCATGCCGATCATGTTGATGTCAAAACCGTGAGCGGGAGCGTCGATCTACGCACATTTCTGGCGAACATGTTGAACTATCAACCTGGTTGGATAACCGCGCTTTATGGTGTTCGAGCGATCTTTGTACGTTTTCTACGTATGCGTCAGCGTAGCATCCCACGTGGCCAACATCTTACCCCCGAACATATACCCATGCAAGAAGGGCAGCCGGTGGCATTCTTCAAGGTTCGTATGTCCAGAGAAGAGCAATACTGGATAGGTGAAGCGAAGGATAAGCATTTGAGCGCTCTACTTGGAGTTGTTGTGGAGCCATTGCCGGATCAGCAGAAACGCTTTCACGTCTTGACAGTCGTCTACTATCGCAACTGGGCTGGTCCGGTCTACTTTACTGTCATCCGCCCGTTCCATCATCTCGTAGTAGGCAGCATGGCCCGGGCCGGTCTACGAAAATGAGATCCACTTATATCACAGTTATATCACAATGATGCTCTAAACATCATTACTCTTTCAAAAGCTAGCGAAAGAGTAACATAATTTTGCTAAAATACGTAGTAGGAGATGGAAGTTTTATCATATATACAATCTGTTACGCCTGAGTAACTGTAGTAGGATACTGAACCTTGGGATGAGTTCAGCAAAAGCATGGCGTACTGTGACTGGTGATTCAGTGTTGTAAGAAGGATATTCATGAAGAAACTCTTTCGACTAAGCCGGCGGGCACGCAGTACATTAATCCTGACTATTCTTTTCGGAGTGGCGATAGCGGTTGCCACTATCGTGCAGATGACTTTTTTGAGCAGGGTGGTGGATGGAGTATTTCTGGCTCATAAAAATCTGGCTCAGGTCTGGTCGTTATTGTTCTGGTTGCTTGGGATTATTGTAGTGCGTGCCGCCCTTCTCTGGGCGCGTGAGGTGACGGCTCAGCGCGGAGCGATCCACGTGAAGGCGGAGCTGCGCGAGCGATTATTCTCTCATTTATTAGCATTAGGACCACTCTACAGCAAAGGTGAGCGCACAGGTGAGCTGGTCACGACGGCATATGAAGGCATTGAGCGCCTGGATGCCTATATTAGTCGCTATCTGCCCCAGACCGTACTGAGCGTGCTGGTTCCACTGCTGATCGCGGTTTTTCTCTTTCCACTCGACTGGATGAGTACAGTGCTGCTGCTCGTCACGTGTCCGATTATTCCACTTTTGATGGTCTTAATTGGTAGTTATACTGAGGCACACATGCAGCGCCAGTGGAGTGCGCTTTCCCGTATGGGAGCGCATTTTCTAGATACAGTGCAGGGCCTGACAACCCTGAAGCTTTTTGGACGCAGCGCGGAAGAACGAACCGTCATCGCTCGGGTTAGCGATGGCTTTCGCGCAAGAACGTTGAAGGTTCTGCGTATGGCCTTTCTTTCCGGGGCGGTCCTTGAGCTGATGACGGCCTCGGCCATCGCCCTGATCGCGGTCACGTTGGGTATACGCCTGCTGGATGGCGGAATCTCATTCGTTGAAGCTTTTCTCGTTTTACTACTAGCGCCCGAATTCTATCGTCCATTGCGCGAGCTTGGCAGTAGCCGTCATGCAGCGATGGAAGGCAAGGCAGCGGCAACGCGCCTCTCCGAGATTTTGGAAACTCCGCCGCCGATTTCTGTCCAGCCTTCCAAGACTCCGCCATCGCTTGAGCATCATTTTGCCGTCGAGCTGAAAAATGTCAGCTATAGCTATGCTGACGCAACACCGCCCGCGCTCAAAAATATCAATCTGAACTTACCCACCCGGTCCTGTACCGCGCTGGTGGGCAGAAGCGGCGCGGGCAAAAGTACGCTGGTTAGTCTGCTCATGCGCTTTATGGATGCGCAGGAAGGCGAGATCACCGCTGCTGGCCTGCCCCTGACCAGCATCCCTGTTGCACTGTGGCAGGAGCAGGTCGCGCTGGTTCCACAGCGGCCCTATCTCTTTTGGATCAGCGTACTGGAAAATATTCGTATGGCGCGTCCAGGCGCGAGTCGCGCAGAGGTCGAACGCGCGGCGGAACTGGCAGGCGCGGCCGAGTTTATCAAAGATCTGCCACAGGGCTATAACACGCTGGTCGGAGAGCGTGGTGCGCGCTTGAGCGCAGGGCAGGTGCAGCGGTTAGCAATCGCGCGGGCATTTTTGAAAGACGCGCCGCTTTTGGTGCTGGACGAACCAACCTCGAACCTTGATCCGCACAGCGAGACTTTGATCAGGCAGGCGCTGGAACAACTGTTGATCAACCGCACCGTACTGGTCATCGCGCATCGGCTCAATACTATTGCCCACGCCGACCAGATTGCCGTTCTAGAGGATGGTGCCCTGGTTGAGTTGGGTAAGCATACGGAGTTGCTGGCTGCAAATGGTGCCTATGCTCGTTTGATGGGGGCGACTACGAAAGGGATGGTGCCGGCATGAGGATACTTTTTCGCCTGCTTGCATTGATGGTGCCATTTGCCTGGCTCGTCTTGCTTGCAATCGTTATGGGAAGCCTGACGGTGGCGAGTAATATGGGCTTGCTGAGTATGGCCGGTTATTTGATCGCCGATGCCGCCTTGCTGCCGCTTATGGCAGTACTCACCATTCCCAGCTATTTTGTGCGCGCAATGGGAGTCACGCGCCCCACTGCGCGTTATGTAGAGCGCCTGGTTTCCCATGACGTGACGTTTCGTCTGCTCACACAGCTACGCATCAAGGTTTACGGCCACCTGGAGCCGCTGGTCCCGGACCTCAACTATCGCAGCGGCGACCTGCTCGCGCGCCTCGTTTCAGATGTCGACGAGCTCCAGAACCTCTACCTGCAAACGGTCTCGCCAGTGGTGATCTGGCTAGTGATTGTTGCCCTGACCTATGGCTTCCTGACCATCTTTAGCTCTTTGCTGGCCTGGGTCGCGGTCGTATTTCTGGTTGTTGCAGGCATCGCTGTGCCACTACTCAGCGGCTTGCTTGCGCGTAATCTTGGTCAACGTCAGATCGCCGCGCGTGCAGAACTGAAGGCCCACCTGGTCGATGGTATTCAAGGGATGCAGGACCTGTTGACCTGTGGTAATGCTGCCGAACAGGGTCAGAAGGTCGCGGCCCTCGATAAGGCATTGGGAAGAGTGCAGCGGAGGATGGCGACGATCTCGGGCTTGCAACTGACCCTCAACGATGCCCTGAGCCACGGCGCGCTCTGGGTCATCCTGGTGCTGGCGATTCCGCTGGTCTCTACAAAGGCAATCAGCGGAGTCTACCTGGCCTTCGTCGCCCTGCTCGTGCTGGCAAGCTTTGAGGCAGTGCAGCCGCTGGGGCAGGCGGTGCAGTCGTTGGGACACTCGCTGGCCGCGGGCGAGCGCATATTTAAGGTGATAGATACCATACCTCAGGTGTTGGAGAGCGCAACTCCGCTGCCGATACCCCAACAACCTGCGACCCTGGAGTTCGAGCGGGTGCATTTTTCTTATCAGGCAACTGAGGGCGAGGTGCTGAGCGAGATTACGCTGCGGATGAGCCCGGGGCAGCGCATAGCACTGGTTGGTCCCAGTGGCGCGGGCAAAAGTACGCTGGTCGGGCTGGCCCTGCGCTTCTGGGACCCTACGCATGGCAAGATTCTGCTCGCCGATCAGGATATCAAGGCTTATGGCTTAGATGATCTACGCAGCCTGTTCGGTGTGGTGGCCCAGGATACTCATCTCTTCAATGATACTATCCGGGGCAATTTACTGCTGGCTCGGCCAGAAGCCAATACTGATGAACTTACCCGAGTCATCGAGCAGGTGGGATTAACAGACATGATCTCTCAACTGCCCCGAGGATTGGACACGTGGGTGGGTGAGCAAGGCTTGCGGCTCTCTGGGGGTGAGCGACAACGACTGGCTATCGCCCGTGCTCTGCTCAAAGACGCGCCATTTCTGATCCTGGATGAAGCAACCGCCAATCTGGACCCGCTTACCGAGCACGCACTGCTAGAGACGCTGGACAAGCTCATGAGGAACAGGGCGACACTGCTTATCACCCATCGCCTCGTCGGGCTGGAATCTATGGATGAAATCATCGTGCTGGACCACGGCCGTACCTCTCAGCGTGGGACACATACACAGCTAGCGCTTGAAGACGGCCTGTATCGCCAGTTGCTTGTAGTCCAAAACGAAACTTTCGTTATCTGATCCTGCTTAGCGACAATCCCTCGCAGCATTCATTCCAATAGAATCTCCTTCGTTCCCTTTTCGAGGAATTGTCGCTTGTATGTTAAGAGGAGAAAAACAAGGGTCTCTCTACGCGGAGCGAGTTAAGTGAAGTTTGGTAGAACAATATCAGGTAGCAATCATGAAAGTAAAAAAGTTATTGCAAAGCACAGAGAAAAGGGAGGTGAAACGTGGATAGCTCCACTTTGTTTTCGCGTCTACAGTTTGGCTTTACAGTAGGATTCCACTATCTTTTTCCCCAACTAACGATGGGGATGGCCCTGCTACTGGTGATCCTGAAGACGCTTTATTTATGGCGCAAGGATGAACGCTATAATGTCGCGGCACGCTTCTGGGCCAGGATCTTCGCAATCACATTTGTAGTTGGCGTGGTGACGGGCATTCCGATGGAGTTTCAATTTGGCACCAACTGGGCGCGCTTCTCGGCCTATGCCGGCGATATTATCGCGCAGACTCTGGCAATGGAGGGTGCCTTTGCCTTCTTCCTCGAATCGGCCTTTCTGGGCATCTTCTTGTTCGGAGAACACGTATTTGGGCAAAGGATGCACTGGTTCTCCTCCTTTATGCTGTGGTTGGGGACATGGGCTTCCGGTGGCTTTATCATCGCATCCAATGCCTGGATGCAGCATCCTGTCGGCTTTACCGCTGGTCCAGGCGGACGACTGCATATCTCAAATTACTGGGCCGTGCTTTTCAACCCATGGATTGTTGCACAGTATATGCACAACATGAGCGGGGCAGTCGTGACAGCCTCTTTTGCCATGGCGGGAGTTGGTGCGTACTATCTCTTAATGAAGCAGCACATTGACTACGGACGAATATTTGTCAGCGTGGGAGTTATCGTCGGCCTCATTGCCTCCGCCATCCAGATCTTTCCCAGCGGCGATATGGAGGGAGCGCAGGTTACGCGTAATCAGCCGGCCAAGCTGGCCGCGATGGAAGGCCTCTTCAATACCGAAAACGGAGCGGGCATCGTCATTATCGGCCAGCCTGATACGGCCAGGGGCACACTCGATAATCCAATCGTCGTGCCCAACGTGCTGAGTTTGCTGACCTATCGTCGCTGGTCTGCCCAGGTAAAGGGCCTCAATGCTTTCCCCGCTGATCAACGCCCGGACTCGATAGAGATAGTCTACTATGCTTATCACATTATGGTGGGACTGGGCACCATCTTCATAGCCATCATGGCCCTGGCCGTCCTCTTGCTCTGGCGACGTATGCTCTTCCGGTCGCGCTGGATGCTCTGGATCTTGTTCCTGGCGCTGCCCTTCCCTTTTATCGCCAACACTGCCGGCTGGTTCACCACAGAGACCGGCCGCCAACCGTGGATTGTCTATGGCATGCTGCATACCGCCCAGGGATCGTCAACCAACGTTTCGGCTGGAAATATCCTCTTCACCCTGCTAGGCTTCATGGGCATGTACCTGCTTATGGGGCTGCTCTACGTCGTCCTGGTCGTCTACGAAACAGGGCGGGGACCTGTATTGGCCGAAGAGACCGAGCAACATGCTGAGGAGAAGATACCGCAGAGAGCCGAGCGACTTATTGATCCTGCAGCGCAGGGATGAGGAGAAAAGAAAAGACATGCAAACATTATGGTTTATTCTCGTTGCGTTTATGCTAACGATGTACGTCTTGCTGGATGGTTTTGATCTGGGTGCAGGAGTTATTCATCTGTTTGCTGCGCGGACCAATGAAGAGCGGCGGCAGATACTCCGTGCGATTGGCCCGGTGTGGGATGGCAATGAAGTCTGGATCATTGCCGCTGGTGGCACGCTCTTTTTCTCTTTCCCTGTACTCTATGCCGCCAGCTTCAGCGGATTCTACCTGCCCTTAATTATCGTCCTCTGGCTCCTCATGTGGCGCGGCATCGCCGTAGAGCTGCGTTCACACATCAAGAATCCGCTCTGGGCCTCCTTCTGGGATGCTGCCTTCTTTCTGGGTAGCGCCCTGCTCGCCATCTTCTTTGGTGCCGCGCTGGGCAACGTCATCCGTGGAGTACCCCTCGACAGCCAGGGCGTCTTCTTCGAGCCCTTGTGGACCGATTTCAATCCTTTCAGCGCCACTCCCGGCATCCTTGATTGGTTCACCATCCTCACCGGGCTGATGGCCCTCGCAGTCTTGACGGCCCATGGAGCCAATTATGTAGCCGTCAAAACGGAGGATACGGTCAATAGTCGCGCGCGACACATTGCCCGCTACGCCTGGTATGCCACCATCGTCCTCACCATTCTCAGCACCATCGCAACCTTCGCAGTACAGCCAATCGTGTTTGAAAGCTTTAGCAGCCGTCCGTGGGGAGTCATCTTTCCTCTCATCGGGCTGGCCGGGCTGGCCGGAATGGGCTACTTTAACTTCAAGCGTGAAGACTTGCGCGCCTTCTTCTCCTCCTGTACTTTTATCGTCGGCATGCTCGCCAGCGCAGCCTTCAGCCTGTATCCTAACGTCTTGCCCGCTGTTGTGCACGGGAACAGCCTGACAATCCAAAACGCGTCGGCATCTGCCTATGGGCAGGCAGTAGGCCTGGTCTGGTGGTGTATTGGAATCATACTGGCCGCCATCTACTTTATCATCACCTACCGGATCTTCTGGGGCAAAGTGCAGCCAGTTGGTACCGAAGGATATTAATAGGTAATAATGAGGCATGCCGAAGTTTTGAAAAATGAGAACCAGCGTGTGGTACGC
>CAXTXB010000037.1:0-13539 GCA_964247965.1 uncultured Dictyobacter sp.
AGGACGAAACCGCAGCAACAAATGGGTCTTCTTCCCAGAGCCAGATGCAGGCGCGTCTGACACTGTACGCGCCTTTCAACCTGGTCAATTGATGCAGGTCCGTATCGAACATGCCACCGCCTGGTCCCTACAGGGTTGCGCTGTTACGGTATAATAAGCCAGACTAGAGAGAGCATATCTCGCGAAGTTGGAGGAGGTTTTGATGACGCAAGCACTGTCAGCCGAGGAGAAAGCCCGGTTGAAAAAGCAGTGGACAGAACTAGCTGTCAAGCAGGCTCAAGAGGGTCAATGGGAAGAAGCGGTAGCGACCAATAAAAATGTGTTGAACCTCTTTCCTCAGGAGCCTGATGCTTACAATCGTTTGGGCAAAGCCCACAGCGAGTTGGGGCAATATTCTGAGGCTCGCCAGGCCTATGCGCAGACGCTAAAGTATAGTCCAGGCAATACAATTGCGAAGAAGAATTTAGATCGTCTCGGGTCATTGAAAGATACCGCTGGTACTGGATCAGTTGGCGTTGACCGCATTGATCCAAGGCTCTTCATTGAAGAAACGGGCAA
This sequence comes from uncultured Dictyobacter sp., assembly GCA_964247965.1. Lineage (GTDB taxonomy): Bacteria > Chloroflexota > Ktedonobacteria > Ktedonobacterales > Ktedonobacteraceae > Dictyobacter. The sequence goes on from CAXTXB010000037.1 coordinate 559, forward strand.
GACTGGGATTTCGGAATTGATCAACGTTGCACCCCCCGCTGTTCTAAGTCGAGTGGGTGTCGGCGATCGCGTCAACCTTCATGTGGAAGGGCACAGGTTGTTGGTACGTAATGCGGCCGGTGATACCATTGGGCAGCTTGAGCCACGTATGGCTAACCGTTTAATTTCGTATATGGAGGGCGGAAACCGCTACGCCGCTGGCATCCTTACGCTAGATTCTGGCCTGGTACGACTTATTATCCGCGAAGAGTATCAACATCCTAATATGTTTGGAAAAGTAAGCTTTCCATCGCAAGGTGGTGGCGACCAGGTGCGGGCCTATATCAAAGATTCTATGCTGCGTTACAATCGTGATGATGATGAAGACGACCTGGGCAATGATGACGAATACTATGACGGTGGCGATGAGCCCGATGAGATGACTGAAATTGAGTTTGAAGGTAACAACAACGATATCGATGAATAACATTTCCATTTGAAAGGGAGTATAATAAGTGAATAAAACTACAAAAGTTGCATGGCACAAACATCTTCGTAAAGACAAGAAACTAAAAGAGAAACAGCGTCAGGCTCAGAAGGCCGGCGTAGCGGCTCCATCAACAGCACGTCGTTAATAGGCTGCGCTGTGTTCTACGTGTGTGAGTTATGAGCAGTCTATCCCCTTCGCAATCACAATCATCGGCTTCAGTCCGAAATATTCTGTCCCTGCTCGCCTCACGAGACGCACAATTAGTGGCTGGTGGGGGAGGCCTGGAACGTCGGGTAACATGGGCATGTCGTATGCGTGCCCGTTTACCCGCGTTTGAAAGTGTGCAGGGAGGCGAATTGGCCCTGCTTACCCTCTCCCAACTGCGTCGTCTGGATGAGACTCTACCTCATTTGCTGAAAAGCCTCCATCAGGCGGGTGTGGCAGTGGTTGCAGTCGCAGCGCCTTCGCTGGAAGCACTGGGCATTGAGGCGCGAGATTTTGCTGACCAGATGCACTTGCCTCTCATCTTACTTCCTTCATCTGCACTTCTTGAAGAGATTGAGCGGGAGGTGATTACATTCGTCGTCAGTTTCCGTGGAGAGACTGAGCGCAAGGCGACAGAGATTGCCAATCAACTCATGCAGTTGAGTGTGCAAGGAGCTGGAATACAGGGCGTCTGTGAATATCTTGCAACAAGCCGGGATAAATGGGTGGTGATGCAAGATGCGGATCAGCGTGTGCGCTTTCAAGCGGCTCCTGCACAGCAGGAGCCACTCGTTCTTCCTAATCCACTTACCGATGATCAGTTGCGCTTGCAGGGGCTGACTCGCGTCGTGGAGCCTATTCCAAGTAGCCGGCATGAAATTGTCGGATATCTGTCGCTCCTGGGTAGGGAGAGCGATTTTGATTATATGGAGCGCATCATCCTTGGGAAAGTGACGCCCATTCTGGCAATCGAGTTCGCCCGCGAGCGCGAACGAAGTGAAGTTGAGAGCCGCTATCAAGTGGAGGCATTCACTGATGTATTGCAGGGTCACTATCAGCAACCAGAGGAGATGCTGGCACGGGCACGCTTGCTGGGCTACGATCTAACAACTCCACAGACTGTCGTGCTATTTGAGGTTTCTATCGAGCAAGAGTTTTCAGCAGGAGGGCCGATCGCTCAATGGAGCAAGCGTGTACGCGATGAGCTTTCAAGAGCGTGGCCAGGGTGCTGGGTGTTAATTGAATCGCGCCGGGTAATCGCCCTCGTGCCCGTTCCCTTGCTGGATGAAAGCCTGGATACGGACCGCGAGAACGAGAATAATCTCTATATACGGCTGGAGCGCATCGTCTCGCGTATCCCTTCGATTAGAAACAATGGCTCAGGCCCGTTAATGTTTTCATGTGGTATCGGGCGTATGGCGAAAAACTTGCAGGGTATACCGCTTTCATTCCGTGAGGCACAGCAGGCTTTGGAGATTGGACGCCGTCTCTTTGGCGAGGGTGCCTTGCATTCATTTGCTCGCCTGGGCATCTATCGTCTGCTCTTCTATCTCAATGGTCATAGTGAACTCAACGATTTCTATTACGAAACCCTTGGTCCATTGCTCAACCATGATAGTACTTATGTAGAAACGCTCGAAGGCTTCTTCCGTTGCAATGGCAACTTAAGCGAGATGGCACGCACCATGCACTTTCATCGTAACTCCCTGCTCTATCGCTTAAACCGCATCGAGGCACTTCTGGGACGCTCTTTAGAAGATCCGGAACTGCGTCTTTCATTACAGATCGCTCTAAAAATTCATCATCTCCAAAAGCGTTGATTTTTACACGACGAGCTTGCCACCTGCCGCTTTCAGCAGTCGATCGTGCACCGCTGTTCCAATGCCCTCTTGCTGAAAACTTCGGCAGAGAATCACCTGCACGTCGGCATCCTCAAGCGTGCGCAGCCCTGCAAAGAGGCGCCTCGCGATCTCTTCTGGCGAGCTGCCAAGCGAATAGAGAAGGACCCCTCTTTCCTGGAATGTTGGCATATCCTCGTCAGCGATGAGCACCCCGACGCGCTCACCCTGCGCCTGTCGTCGCTGTACCTCGGCCAACATCGAAGTGTGCATCTCTTCCACTGATCCTTCAAAAAGAAACGTTGGAACTATCGGTGAATAATGGATGGACATCTGACCTGGTGCGACTTGCGCCTTCCCATCATGTTCGCTCTGTGTCATGCCCACCTCGCGTTGTCGAAATGCCTGGACCTCAGGGATAATGGCACGTAAAGCCTCCAGACTAATCCCGCCTGGACGCAAGATCGTGGGCACATTAGAGGAAAGATCAAGCACGGTAGATTCTACTCCTACCTTGCTTGGACCTGCGTCCAGAATAAGTGGGACGCTTCCGTTCAGATCCGTCAGAGCATGCTGAGCGGTTGTAGGGCTGACGTGCATGAAACGGTTGGCGCTGGGGGCGGCAATGGGAACGCGGGTAGCGCGAATCAGTGCAAGGGCAACAGGATGGGACGGCATACGTATCGCCACATTTGGTAATCCTGCTGTAATGAGTTTGGGAACTCGCGAGCTAGCTGGTAGTATCAAGGTTAACGGTCCCGGCCAAAACATCTGGGCCAATTGTTCAGCTAGAGGAGATATAGTAGTGACCAATGACTTCCACTCTTCTCTCCCCGCGATATGCACGATCAGAGGATCGCTAAAAGGTCGTCCCTTCGCCGCAAAAATGTGCTCAACGGCCTGCGTTTGCATAGCATCTGCGCCAAGGCCATAAACAGTCTCGGTCGGAAAAACGACCAGTTGGCCCCTGCGCAAAAGCTCAGCCGCCTCCTCGATCAAGGCTGGATCAGGCTCTTCAGGATGAATAGATAGCACTCTCGTTAAACTATGTTGCATATATAATGACTTTCTGACGTTGAAATCTCGTGTGTTGTACTATAGCATGCACAGTCGATCTAAGACAACAAGTAACGCCAGAAGTTATGAAACTGCCAGATCAAGAAATTGTGCGCGTAAGTATTGTGCGAGTTCGTTATGGCTGGTGAATTGTATTTACATGTATTCCTGTAGTAGAGATATTCACTTCACTATGCCCTGCAAGATAGCGAGAATAGTCTTCAAAAATCTTGTGATACTCGGGAGCAAGCTTTGCTGGCAAATCATCAGCGGCGATCCATAGAGGATGGCCTTCCATGCTTCTCTTTAAAGTTCCACTCACCGTCTCGCCTCGGTAGACAAGGGTCAGTGTGCTCATCTCCCCTATGTTTCTAGCTGCATGTGGGTAATAACCAATCATATCCACCGCATGGATGAGCAAACCCGTCTCCTCCTGCCCCTCACGCCTCAACGTCTGCTCGGGCAGCTCGCGCCAGCGCATAAACCCACCCGGGAAGACAACACTGCCATTTGTCTGTTCAACAACCAGAAACCGCTTTTCCTTCTCCACAATGACGCAGACGCAGCCAAAAGGAGGTAAATTGCCCGCCATCAAGAAGTTCAGCATATTAAAAAATACGCTTGCAATTCTTTTAAGCGCTTTATATAACATCGATATGTTCCACCATTCATAAGTTTGTCTGTTTATTATACTGGTAGAAACAAATAGATGGATACAGATTATTAGTAGTTTTCTTACTTTCATTTTTGTAAGAAAGTGATCGCAGAGAAGAGGAGGCAGTATATAAAAACTTAAGCTATATACTTATAATTATTTGCTAGTGTGTTATCAACGCATATGTATTTTGCACAAGTATACGTAAATCATGGAAAACTTTTCCATCTTGCATAGATAGGCAAGAGATATCTCCACTTGTCTCTCCATGATAGGTAATGGTTGTAGTGGAGCCGAAAGAGATGGATTTGGGGCAACCGTGATTAGGGATCGCGTGCATATTCTTAATTTCTGCTATGATGGTTTTGAACTGATCAATTTCAAATGTATGGGCGGCAAATGTTTTATCCTTGTACGATCCAAAGGGCCAATGTCCTTTTTTATACTGAATCGATCCACTGCCATCGGAATTGATAGTAAGCGTTGATCCAGGAGCATTTGTAGAGCCCGAGTTAGTAATAAGTATCTCGTCATTTTCTCCATTTGTTGTGCCCTCTGCATGTGTTTGTAAACTCACAAACACTATCCCTATAAGCACAACTACTAATCCTGCTAGCAAGAGGAGAAGGAAAGGTTTCCTCTTCCAACTCAGTTTAAAAGTACTGTTATGATCTGACATGTATTGTGACCCTTTCTTTATCTACAAATGAGCTGCTTTTTACTAATAAAGACGATGAAACACTGCGAAAGTTTCCCAACGGTATCAAAGTTCGGGATGAGTAATTATGTATCAAGTTACGAAGATGTACAAGGTAATTTTTCAATAAATTGATGGAAGTGTATGTAAAAAAGCGTGGCTTTTAATAAGCCACGCTTTTTATGCTATGTCAGGGATTAGAAATTTTCTGTCCAGGTGAGCATATTATTGCTTACCCTTAGCTCTGACATCGAATGCTCAATACCTGTTAAGCGATAGAAAATTAGAGGGTTGAGCCATTGTTAGTAGAATTAACAGCTTGCTTTGTGGTGCTAGCTACATCCTGGCCGGTGCTCTTCACCGTTGAGGCTGCATTTTGTGCAATATTACTCAGATTGCCAGCAGAGTTTTTTACAGTAGAAGCTGCCTGCTGAGCATAATCTTTCAAATTGCCTGCTGTTTGTGAAACACGATCGGTGACTTGTTGTTTGTACGTATTTAACTGATCACCCTCGGGAATGTAGCCACGGAACTCGTTGATGCGCTCGCTAACCAATCTGCGCATCTCTTCTCCGCGCATAGGAGCGAAAAGTAGAGCAACACCAGCACCAAAGAGCAGGCCCTTTAAAAAGTTATTCATAAATCTTCATCCTTTCACTATTCATATCCAATTGACGTACTACTAATTGAGCATATACATTTCATGCTTACATCACGCGTTACATAAATGTTTGGTTTCAGATGACAGGCTTTTACACACATTTCACTCTTTGGTACTAATCTTTCCTTGTAAGATACAGTTGTATGTATGGTCACTATAGCAGTGCGAGTAACATTTCAGCATAGTTAGTAAGAGCGACGTATGGGCCTACATATGGTAAGTCTTTGATGAGCATCCTGATTGTATCTAGAGTAAAGCCCTGTATCTCTAAGCTTGTTAACCAGATGTGTGCTTTCGCTATCCTGGCTTTATCTGCATCGCTAACTGGCCGATCAGGCAGGCCGCGACCATAGTTATAGCGTTGGAAGAGTTCTGGATCGTGCAAGTAGGCCTTGACAAGAGGAATAAGCACTACGCGGAGCGTCTTTTCGTTGATAGTAGAACCAAGATAGGCTGTAATCTGCGCTGGATCTGGCTTTGTCGCACCTTTCATTACCTCTAGTAGGCGCATTCGACTCTCCATCAGTGCCTTTGTCGGATGTATGAGCCGGGCATGGCTGTCAAAAGAGATCTGGTCGAGCGAGCTTGTGATGGTCATACCATATCCAGTTCGTCCTACCCAACCACCCGATGTAATATCTGTCATGTGGCCTGAAGTGTGCTCCTGCCATGCTTGAGCTTCATGATGTATAACGGGCCAGCGTAACCATACACGCGGAGGAGTAAGTAGAGGATCTAGAAAGAGAATCTCGGAGCTTGTGGTTAAAACCGCTTCAAGGAAGGCTTCCTGTTTTTCACGCCGGTTGTTGCCGATAATCCAGGTATCGATGATGCCTGCTTTGCGATAGGCTGTATGGCGATGCCTCCACTCGTCAATATCAAGGGGGGCGCACTGAAACTCGATGGCCCAGCGTCTTCCATCCGGGTGAAGCACAAAGATATCTGCAATACGGTTGGGTTCGGGGAGGCGTTCTTCGAGGCTAATACTTGCGTGTGGAAATTGTGTGTGCAACCACTGGGAAAGGAGAAGCTTTCCACTCATGTGACGTACTGATTCGCTCTCTGTGCTCCAGGCGCATTCTCCTTTCTGATGTGCAAAATGCAGTTGCGTGCGCTTATCTGGCCCTCCGCGTACGTGTACAAAGCCACGACAGTTAGGGCAATAAAGCGTGCGTTCATGCGACCAATGATGCAATTGTTCAAGCGAAGTCTCTTCAGCAATAATGGGTTGGTTGTCTGGTCCATAGGCTACAAGCATCGTGTGATCCTTGTTTAAAGTGCAAAGGAAACGTTTGTCCTATTCAAATTATAACATGCTTCGTTTTTGGCTGGCTATCCTTGTTTTTGCTCGCTCAATTTTTACAGCACAGTTATGCATTGCGTGGATGCATTAGAAATGTTATTCTGAAGTCACATTTTTTGCTTGCTCCGCTATACACTATCGCTCGCATAGAAAAATTATAGAATTGGGAGATTGTGCGATGACCGAAAACTTCTCATTGCGAAACTTCCGCATAGGAGTCTACGCACTCATTTTCGAGCAGGAGCAAATTCTGCTGGCGCATCGACGTGATATCGACTGGTGGAACTTACCGGGAGGAGGTATGGAGATAGGCGAGACGGTAGAAGAGGCTGTATGTCGTGAGGTACGGGAGGAGACCGGGCTAGAGGTGGTGGTAGAGCAGCTTGTTGGCGTCTACTCGAAGCCGCAAAAGCAGGAGATCGTTCTCTCTTTTCGCTGCCGTAAGATAGGGGGTGTATTAACAGAGACAGAGGAATCGAGCGAGTGTCGCTACTTTTCTCCGCAGACCTTGCCTCTAAACACTCTCCCTAAGCACCGCCAACGCATAGAAGACGCTCTGTTAAACCAGGAACGCACAGTTTTGCGTAGCCAGCTAACCGGTCCTGAGCAGGACCAACGTCCCCCTCTTGCATAGGTAATGCGCTCCTCTTTAACAACTCCCTATCCTGGTCCTAACAACTTTCTAGCCTGGCCCGACAGCAAGAAAGGTTTGCTTGCTGCCGGGCCGTGACGCTATTGCTTCTGCGCTATCACCACGTCCATTGCAGGGATCTCTATATCGCCAGTAATAGACTTGCCATCAAGGAGTGATGTAAACGTTCCTGATGGCAGGGCTACATGCTGAGCCTGCTGCGTATGGTTAAGCAAGAAGTAGATCTCGCCTCCGGTACTATCTATACGCCTGGTTACTTCGACGTCCGCAGAAGTTTGCGAGACGATGTGAGCATCCTGGCATAGCTCTTTTATAAGTTTCGCCGCCAGCTCCTTGTTGCTTTGCGTAGCAATATAGTATGCTCGTCCCTCTCCAAACTTATTGACGGTGAGTGCGGCAGAGTTTGCATAGTAGTCACTTGCAAAGACGCCGATGGCCTGAGCGCCTTCCAGATGGATCAATTCGCCCCATAAGTCGCAGGGGTATGTGCCGGCAAGCGCTCCTTCTTTGATCACAACCTCGTTCTTCATGTCGGCTGTCCATGGGTCAATCTCTTCGACGTGAATACCCAGGAGTTTGCGTAGCTCTTTGGGGTACCCACCCAGTCCCACATGATCGTTCTCATCGACAATGCCGCTGAAGAATGTCGTCAAAAGTACGCCGCCTCGCTCAACGAACTGAGTCAGGTTGTCCGCTACGCCCGGGCGCAGTAGATGGAGCAAGGGAGCTACGACCACGCGATACTTGCTTATGTTACTAGATGGATTGACAACATCTACTGCAACGTTCATCTGATGAAAGGCCTGGTAGTATGTGTAGAGAAGCTCCATATAGTGTACACGGTCGCTGGGTGCGGGCTTATTTTCAACACACCACCAGTTTTCCCAATCCATCATAATCGCTGCATCCGCGTGAACACGGGTTCCTGCCACTACCGGTGCGATCCGCTCTAGCTCAGCTCCTAGCTGGGCGGCCTGACGAAAAATACGATTGTTCTCGTTGCCTTCGTGGGTAACAACTGCCGCGTGATATTTTTCCGCGCCCGCCTTCGACTGTCTCCACTGGAAGAACATCGTGCCATCCGCGCCGTGAGCAATGCCTTGTAGCGCATGCAGGCGCATCTGGCCTGGTCGCTTCTGCGGATTCTGAGGCATCCAATTGACTTCGCTGGGACTCTGCTCCATAACCATATGAGGAAGGCCGTTTTTAAGTGAGCGCATCAGATCGTGGTGCAGCGCATTGAAGGCTGGCGGTGTCCCATTGGGCGGATACATATCGAAGGAGATAATATCTATATGTGGTGCCCACGTGTATCCATCTACCGGCTTAAAGGCAACCATAAAATTGGTCGTAAGTGGAACATCGGGAGTTACCGTGCGCAGAATATCTTCTTCGACACGATAACAGCCCAGAAGCGAGTCAGACATAAAACGCCAGTAGTCGAGTGATTGCCCCGGGTTATTGAAAGAGGGGGTGAGGCGTGGCGGAAGGATATCTTCCCAGTTATAGTAGTGCTGGCTCCAGAAATTTGTCCCCCAGGCATCGTTCAGCTTTGCAAGCGAACTGTAGCGCGCCTGTAACCAGATACGAAACGCGGCAGCACAGTTATCACAATAACACTGAGAGATATGGCAGCCATATTCGTTATTGAGGTGCCACATTTTCAACGCAGGATGCTTCGCATAGCGCTCTGCAAGCTGCTTTACTAGCTCTGCTGCCTTACGACGAAAATCGGGGCTATTTGGACAGTAATGCTGCCGTGAGCCATGGGTCATGCGTAGCCCCTCACGGGTGACTGGAAGCATTGAGGGATAGAGTCGGCTCATCCATGCAGGCGGAGAGGCCGTCGCAGTTGCTAGATCAGCCACGATACCGTTTTGTTGTAGTAAATCCATGATCCGGTCGAGTTGATCAAAAGAGTAGTGGCCTGGCTCTGGTTCGAGTAACGCCCATGAGAATATATTGATTGACATCATGTTGACATGAGCCAATTTCATCAAGCGTACATCCTCTTGCCATACTTCTTCTGACCACTGCTCTGGATTATAGTCGCCGCCGTACAAAATTTTCCCTGGTAATGGAAATTGCATAAGTAAATTCCTCTCCCTGTTTTTTTGTTAATTCTTGAGCAACTTGACCTGCTTGTAGGGCAAGTTCAGCAAACTACTCTTAATCATTGCGTAGGTTGAAGGGTATCACGCAAGGCATCTCGCAAGGCTCGTTCAACCTCAGTCGTGATGCGTGCAGCCAGCTGTATTGCCCATGCCTCGTCCCAGGCAGCTTGCTCTTCTAAATAACGCTGGCATTGCGCGAGCGGGTCATCACGCTGAAAGCCGACGAATGGCATACAGACTTGATGTGATGTTCTTCGCTCGTTCTCTGCTTGCTGTATAGACAAGTCGGCTAGTGGACGGCTGATGTACATTTCGAGTAGAGTTGGCCCACGGCCTGCGCGTGCGTTTTGCATCGCTATTTGTGTGGCGCTATAGACGGCGATAACATCGGTTCCATCGATGCGTTGATGCAGAATATTAGCAGGCATTGTTATCATTTGTGTACACGAGGGGGCAGAGGATGGATCTGAACTATAGTAACTACAATCTTGTTCGCAAATAAAAACAACGGGTAATGTGTGCTGTGCTGCAAAACGGAGACTTTCAAGAAAATCTGGCTCTACTGCTGCCTCATCGCCACAGTATGCGACTGTCACAGCAAGGGCTTTGCGCAGTTTGCTGGCAAACGCAATCCCCGCTGCATGGAGAAGCTGGGTTGCAACAGGAGCAGTTCCCGTAATAGTATTATGCTTGTGGTAGCCCCAATGATGTAGAGATGGTGTCTGGCTTTCGGTGTCCTGGTTGCTTTGTACCGCAGGAGTGTGCTGATACGTCTGTAGGTAGGTGCGGAAAACCTCGTAAGGAGTCATACCAATTGTCAGGACGACCCCCAGGTCTCGATAGTAGGGTAAAGTAAAATCGTTTCCCACTTCTATGCAAACTGCGCTTCCTACCTGAATAGCTTCATAACCACAGCAACTAGCAACAGGATAAATATAGTTCCACGCGTGCAATTTGCGTGCATAGTCATCTACAATGCGTGTTAAAAGCATTTTGGTGTATATATCGCGTAATACTGTAAGAGATGGAATTGTACTCATCATTTATTCATACATTTCGTTGTGTGCCCGCTGCCTTCAAAACCACCTACCATATTTTCGTTCGTAACTCATAGCAACTGTAGTAAGCTTAGAGAAAGATGCAACCTTTCAGCCAGATAAGCGAAACCAGTTGTGAACATGCAGTATTTTGATTTCATGTTGTTACTAGTTAGCTACATTATAGTTCTCAATCTCCAGTGGTGTCTAGAGATCACTTTTAGGCTGACAAACCACGTCAAGCGCCGATGCGCCCTTCTTGAGCTATCACATCAAGAAAATAGTAGGCAAATTTCTCTTTTCATTGCTTTTCATAGTGTGCAATCTTATAATGATCCTGTGATTATCAAATGGCGCGCATCGAAGGCCTACAACGTCAATGCGGACATTTATGGAGGCAAATAGAAAAATGGCAGTAAATATACATCACCCTACGGAGCTAGAGACCACAGCAAGGCCGCTGGATGTAGTCGCGCTCTACCACACAATGCTAACGGCAAGACTAATAAACGACCTGTTGAAGACTCGTAAGACGCAGGGCCGCTTTCCATTCTATATTGGCTGTGCAGGACATGAAGCGATGGCAGCGGTGATAGCGGCTCTGGATAAAGATGACTGGCTTGCCCTCTATTACCGCGATCTAGCTGCCTGGCTGCAGCGTACCGGCGATACAACTGCTGTCTTGCGTGAAGCATTCTCACGGACAACGGCACCAATGAGTGCAGGCCGTAACATGCCTGCACACTACGGAAGCAAGCAGCAGCATATTCTGCCGGGTGTAAGTGAAGTTGCGGGTCTGGCTCCGTTTGCTGGTGGAGTAGGCTTCTCAATTAAGCGTGCTAAGAGCAGCGAGCTGGTACTATGCTCAACAGGTGATGGAGGGGTGGCAACAAATGATTTCAATGTATTGTTTCGGCAGGCAGGGATACACCAGCTTCCAGTATTGATTGTAGTGGAAGATAATAACTGGGCTATTACAACATCTGGCGGCATCCAATGGAGCGGCTCCCTCGTCCAGTGGGCTAGAAGTGGTAATGTGTGGGCGGAGGAAGTGGACGGCAGCGATGTCATGGCAACTTACGAGACAGCAAATCGTCTTGTCCAACATATCCGAACAGGTCAGGGCCCGGCCCTTTTACATTTACATCTAGGTTTACTCGACGCACATTCAAGCAGCACGGATATCAAGTCCTACCGCAAAAAAGAAGAGATCGAGCTAACGGTTGCGACGAAAGATCCGGTGAAAAATTTTGCCCTCTGGCTCGTTGAACATGGGTGTGCGCAAGAAGAGGACCTGCAGCGTATGCGCCAGGATGTGCGCGCTGAGCTTGAGCGTCTTGAGCAAGAGGTACTTAAAGAGCCTGAACCAGGGCCTGGCCGTGTGCTAGATCATGTAGTCGATGTACCTCAATGGCGTGAGAATATTCCACGCGGGACGAAGCGTACCTTGACCATGCTGGGGGCTATTAACGAAGCCCTGGTTGAACTGGCCCAACGCGACCCGGGTTTCTTCGTGTACGGACAGGATGTAGGCAGCCCTAAAGGCGGTGTCTTTGGCGCGACTGCATCACTTGTCTCACAGCATCCTGAACAGGTCATCAGTAGCCCACTTAATGAGCAAATGATAATAGGTATCGTTTCTGGCGCAGGCCTGCGTGATGGTAAGGCTCGTTGTGCCGAGATACAATTCGTTGACTATCATCAGTCGGCAACACAAACAATTCGTCTCGCAGCCCGCTTCCCTTATCAAACCTATGGCCATTGGAACTCTCCACTTCTGATCCGCACCAAGTCAGGTAGTGGAGGAGGAGGGCCTATCTCAAGTAGCTCAGTTGGCGGTGGAGCATATGGCCATTCTAATGCCGGTGAGCAATGGTTTACTAATGTCCCTGGCATGATTACTGTCTGCCCTTCCTCGCCATTTGATGCGAAGGGGCTGCTGTTGGAGGCTGCCCGGGCGCAGTCGCCAGTGGTCTTTCTAGAACGCGGACGTTTATACCGCTCTGAGCCTCCGAAGGACGACGAGGGAAATATCATTCCCGTGATGGCGGACTACTGGAATGTCCCGGATGGTTACTACACGCTCCCCCTTGGAAAAGCCAGGCGGTTGCGCATTGGCAGCGGCCCTGTGCGTGTCGCTATTATCGCCTGGGGCACAATGGTCTTAGAAGCGTGTACCGCTGCGGCGACGATTGTCAAACGCGAAGGTGGCGCAATTGAGGTCGTGGATCTACGTACGTTAATGCCTTTTGATCAGGAAACGTTGGTAGCGGCTGTAAAAGAGGCGAACCGGGTGCTTGTTGTCACTGAAGAGATCGATCTGACAAGTTTTGGACGCCACATCCATTCATGGATCGTTCAGAATTGCTTCTATGATCTGGACAGTACCCCTGCCTTTGTCTCAGCAGTTGCGGCACCGGCTGCTCCATATAATACGGCTGAAGAGATAGCCTTTTTTCCGTCCGCCGCGAAGATAGAAAAAACCATTGAGGGCTTATTGGCCGAATAGGAATG
>CAXTXB010000037.1:13549-20491 GCA_964247965.1 uncultured Dictyobacter sp.
CTTTTTTCTGCCTCCAGCAGAAAAAAGAGCCTGGAAAACACATGTTCCTCATTTTTGAAAATTTGGGATCAGTCATTTCAGTAAGCTGTATATATATGCTTGTCGTGCTCGACGCGTGGAAGAAATTATGCTAAACTGCATTCAAACAAGTAAAGATATATTGAGTGAAACATATCGTGTCTACGTAGATAAATAGAACTGACGATGTCAAAAAAGAGGAGGTTGTAGAGAATGACAATTTGTACTTCTTGTGGTCGTGTTGTTTCTGGTAAAAAGTTTTGTCCCGCCTGTGGAACGCCTGTACAGCCGCAAGTTCTTTCCTCTTGTCCGCGTTGTCATGGTGAAGTGAAACCTGGTGCGTCCTTCTGTATGCATTGTGGGTCGGCCTTAAGCGTCTCAGCAACCCCTGCTATGCCAGCTACGCACACGTGCCCGGCCTGTCACGAACAAGTTGCAGGAGAAAGCGCTTTTTGTACCAACTGCGGACAGGATATGCGTGCCCCTGCATCAGCATCTCTATATTGTACGCATTGTGGCTATCAGAATCCTGCCGGCACTCATTTCTGTAGCGGCTGTGGTAGTCAGCTCATATCGAATGTGCCTGCCGCAACAGCGTATGTACAGTCAGGCCCGCAATACGCGCAGAATTTCCAGCAATCGGTCCCTCAGCAGCCGTATCCTCAATCTCAATATTCGCAAGGACAATACCAACAAGGACAGTACCAACAGCCTCAATATCCGCAGGCGTATGGTCAACCTCAATATGGACAAAATGCTTATCAGCCGCAGCCAATGATGGGCCAGGCGCCGATGGTGCTGCGTTGCCCTACATGTATGGCAATGGCTCCATTAGGAAGTACGAATTGTATAAGTTGCCGGACGAGCCTGGCGGGGGTGATGCCTGTGGCCGCGAATATGCCTATGCAGGGTCAGCAGGGGAGCTTTTTGCAGGGAAACGGTGGAAAATTTGCTATGGGCGCACTTGGAGGAGCTGCGGCTGTTGTCGGTGGTGAAATGCTGCTACACGGGGTTGAGCGTTCGATCGAGAATGGAGTAGAGGGCGATATGGGGTTTAGGAGGCACCGTCATCGCGATGAAGGTTTACTCGGGGAATTGGGAGAAATCGCCGACGATATTGGCCTGTAATATGTTTGCTACCCTACACTTATGATCACCTTCTATCTAATTACTAGGCATGAGACGTACAGGGGAGGAGGATGAGAAATTTTAACCCCTGTACTCCCAATGGTGTTTTATCTCATTTTGTTTCTTTTTACCTGATCATCAGGCCCAATTGGGCTACTTTTCTTCCTATTGCATGCCTATTTTGTTGCGGCAGTGAGCTAAAGAGTCTATAATACTGCGGGGTAAGATAAATTTCGGTATGCAGAAAAAAGAAAAATTCAAAAGTCGAACCTTGTATTAATGACTCTTGATAAGGAAATATAAGGAGAACCGGGCGCTCTTTTCACGTCTGTACGCGAGAGGCTCTGTACCTAATTGTCTAATGAATTACGTGCGAACTACGCTCCATAATGGATTACGTCTACTTACTACTCATATGCCTGGTATGCGCTCTGCAAGTATTGCATTCTTTTTTGCCGTGGGTTCACGCTATGAGCAAGATTCTATTGCAGGTATGTCTCACTTTATAGAGCACATGCTTTTTAAAGGCTCTCAACAGTATCCGAGTGCCAGATTAATTTCCGAAGCGGTAGAAGGAGTAGGTGGAAATTTTAATGCAAGCACGGAGAAAGAATTGACGAGCTATACTGCTCGCGTGCCCGGCGAATATCTACCAGTTGTCCTAAACGTGATGGCTGATATGATACGCCACCCGCTCTTTGAACCAGTTGAAATTGAGAAGGAGCGCAGCGTTATTATTGAGGAGTTGAGCGCTACCCAGGATGATCCTCAGGAATGGGTGAATCTGCTAGCTGATGAAGTCATGTGGCCTCAACTCCCTTTAGGACGGGACGACGCCGGAACGATTGAGGTTGTTTCACAGTTGAAGCGGGAGCAGATGCTGGCATATCTCGATACGTACTATCGGCCCAATTCACTTGTCTTAAGTATTGCGGGCAATATTGATCATGATCAGGTACTTCACTTAGTGCAGAGTCTATTTGGGGATTGGGAGCCACGCGAACATCCGCAGTGGACTGCATGCCTCCCCCCACTTGGCGTTCCTCCTGTACGGATGATAAAGAAAGCGACTGAGCAAACCAATATCAGCCTTGTCACTTTAGGAGTCGCGTATGCATCTCCTGATTATCATTCCTTAGTGCTCATTAATGCTATACTTGGAGAGGATATGAGTTCCCGGCTCTTTCAATCTATTCGTGAGGAGCAGGGTCTGGCATATGATATTAGTAGCTATCTTAATAGTCATCATGAAACAGGAAGCCTGGTAGTAAGCGCAGGGATGGATCCTACGCATACGAAGGATGTGATACAAATAATTGTCGCAGAGCTTTCACGCTTGAGTCAGGAACCCGTGCCTATTGAGGAACTTGAGCGCATGAAGGCATATGTACGCGGGGGCATTCTACTTGGTGTGGAAGGTACTCAGCAAGTAGCATCATGGTTGGGTAGTCAGGAATTTTTGTATAATCGGGTGTGGGATGTCGAAGAGGTCATCGCTCAGGTCAATGCTGTTACAGTACAGGACATACAGCGTGTTGCGCGCATCTGCTTTGCTCCTGAGTGGCGTCGCTTGGCTGTTATTGGGCCAGATGATACACGTCGAGCTGGACAATTTGTGAAGTTGATCACAGGTGTGTAAAGCGGGAAGAGGAGACCAAGTTTTATGGCACAGATAACGCTTCGTGACTATTTACAGGAGACTGAAGATGCAATTGGCTCTAAACAAATTGATAAGGCGTTTGCCAATTGTCAGTCGATTTTAGCGTATTTTCCAGACTCTTTGGAGGGTCAGCGTCTTCTTGGAGAAGTATACCTTGCTCAAGGACGTTTAGAGGATGCTCAACATGCGTTTGATTGGGTGTTGTCAAATGATCCTGAGAATGTGATTGCATACTGCAGCCGTGCCCTGGTAAGTGAGCGTCAGTCTGATTATGACACTGCTTTAGATTGCTATCAACAAGCTTATGAGCTAAGCCGGGGTAATAGCCAGATCAGGCAAGCCTTCAACGAACTGAGCGAGCAGGTCGGGCAGCAAGGCTTTATGCTCTCCCGCGCGGGCCTGGCTCGCCTCTATATGCGTGGTGATCTCCTTGCTCAGTCTATTCAAGAATGGGACGTGGTGCTTGCTGCGATGCCGGATCGCCTCGATGCTCGAACAGGGCTGCTAGAGGCGTATTGGCGTGAAGGCTTTTATGATCAAGCTGCACAATTGGCTCATCAAATCCTCCAGGATGTTCCGGGCTGCTTAAAGGCACTGGTGCTCCTTGCCCATGTAACTGCGCCTCAAGATATGTTAGAGTCTCAAGAATTGATGAAGCGTGCCGAGGCTCTCGATCCAGATCTTGTAATGGCACAGGATCTTTTTGCCGATCACATTGCTAGCCAATCCCGTGATCCATTTCTCAAACTACTGAAAAAGCCTCCGGTTATCATTGGTGAAGACGTTGCTAAGTTAGAAACTGTGAAAGGCCCGGCAACTCCCGTCGAGAGCTCAGTAGTGCATGAGGGTAACAATGTATATGCGTCAAACTCCCTGGCCCCACCTTCCGACGCTCTTGCAACCTGGGGAAATATTGAGGGCTGGAGTAATGACACGGCTCTCATTAATCCACGTTCTGATGAGGCTAGTCAACAGCCTTCTTTTGCTGAATGGAACGCAGATGCCGGGAATCAGGCTGGGAATATATTGCAAGACTTAAGGCAAAACTCAGGGGTAAACATTTCTGACCCTCAGTGGAGTATCGAGGCAACAAACTCTGCTCCATGGAGTACGTTTCAACCAGATATGCAACCTGCGCCTTTCTCTGATGAAAATGGTCAACCAGAGCCCTGGCAGTTATTACAGAACACTCTCAATAACATCAACCCGGATGTTGCCTGGAGTCAACCGGATAATTCTTCGCGGGAGGTGGAACCAGCGCATAACGATGCTTTACCCTCTCAGTCGTCTCAACTGGGAAGCCTTGAGGATGTAGAAGAGATCAATGTACGCATTCCCGATGAGAGGCGAACGGCTGACTCCCAGGTATTTTCAACCCAGGAAGAGAATGATTCTCTCTTCTCCATGCAGGAAG
Organism: uncultured Dictyobacter sp.; assembly: GCA_964247965.1. Classification (GTDB taxonomy): domain Bacteria; phylum Chloroflexota; class Ktedonobacteria; order Ktedonobacterales; family Ktedonobacteraceae; genus Dictyobacter. Next base: position 17,770 of record CAXTXB010000037.1, read on the forward strand.
AGAGTGACCCTCTTGCTCCACCTGCGTGGTTAAGTATGTTGACTCAAACCGAGCGTAATCAACTTAGCGGCATGATGCCTGCAATTAATCTTGCCGAGCAGCAACAAGCGTCTCAGCAACCTCCGGTTATGCCACAGAAGGAGATGGAACCTGCTCACGATACTGTAAGCTTGCCATCATCGATCGGCTCTGATATGGGTAAAGTGGACGCTGGCGAGGAATCACCACTCTTCGGACCAGATTGGTTGAAGTCATTAGGAGCGGCAACGTTAGATAATGATCAAGCAGATGCATCGCCTATGCCCGCTCCCTCTGTACAAGCTTCCTCCGAACCATCAGAAATCATGAAACCACAAGAAGAAGCATATGAAACCTGGCATAGTCAGGCAGAGCAAGTTCAACCGGGATCTGCAAACTCTCCCTTATCTCAGCAGGAACAGCTGAAGCGTGGATCATGGCTAGACTCTCTAAGCTCATCGCCCACGTTTGAACAGTACGGGCAGCAGAAACCAGGGCAACTGGAGGATGGGTTACGTACAGGAGCACAGTCAGATACCGAATATAATACTGCAAACGAAGGCTGGGAGGGCTCACAATACGAGGTGCAGGTGCCGCAAAATGGTAATCTGCAGTCTTCCGCATACTTGAACGAACCAGAAACAGAGGCTGTGCAACCCCAGGAACAGCCGAAGCGTGGGTCGTGGCTAGACTCCCTGAGCTCGTCGCCCACATTTGAGCAGTACGAGCAGCAGGAGCCAACCCAGTGGAAGAACAAGTCGGCTTCGGAAGTGCAACCTGAAAATGAGCTCACGAAAAGTGAGCAATCAGGCAATGAACCCTGGAGTGCACAGTGGTCAGAGTCGGAGCAGGCTCAGCCTTCATGGCTATCACAAATGTCGGAACTACAAAGGCCGTCTGGAAATGATGCCTGGGAACCCTTGCCTGTAGACGCACAGCCACAAGCCGATGAAAAGTCGGAGCAAAATCTTATCTCTACACTAGAAGAATTAGAGCAAAAGCTACGTTCGCGTGGCTTTATTCCTCTAGAACCTAATTCGCTTTCTACTATTGCTCAAACGCAGAATGTTTCTCCGTCTTCTGAGGAATCTACATACGCGACGACTTATAACGCTCAGGATTATAGGCAAGAACCATCGCTGTCCTCCGCCCTGGCTGAACTAGGTAACTTTATCCAGTCATCCAGCGAAAAACCAAATGGTGCTTCCGCTCAACCTTTTACGGCACCTGAGCAGCCAGTTGCAGAGTCATCATGGCTTGCGTCTCTGCATGCTGTACCCGCTCCCATACCCGATTCTTCTGTAGCAGAATTTGAGGCTCCAGACACATCTACACAAGAGACAACGATGGAAACTTCAACTTCATATGAGCCACAGAAGGCAAAACCAATAGCACCTCCTGTTCGTACTGAAGTAGCGTTTAACCCAACGTTTGAGGCGACCGATTCATCGATAGCGAGGAACCAGCAGGAAGCGGCACCGCGTATGAATCCTTTGCTCGATAATGAATTAGAGACAACAATGAAACGTCCAGCGGTGCGTTTGCAGCCTATGCAGAGGCGTGCCCTACCCGCGCGAGAGCTGCCATCGCAAAATAGGGGCCGTGCGATCGAACCTGCGATGCTCACTACCGAAAATGGAAATGCGAGTTATCGAGAACGGCTCTTGCGTGGCTATCAATCGCAGCTTATCGGTGACTACGATAACGCGATGCAGGAATATCGCATTATTATCCGCAATACCCCTGAGTTACTTGGTGAAGTCGTGAGTAATCTTCGTGCTCTTCTAAAGCTCGCACCGAAATATTCTTCTGGATACCGTGTACTTGGTGACGCATATATGCGTCAGGGAGAGTATCTGCAAGCGATGGAAGCCTATAATAAAGCTCTTACTATGGCGAAGAAGGCTAAAAACTAAAAAATGAGCAGTGCGCGGCCAGGTTGCATGGTGCAAGAGCCGAACTCACTAGCATATTCAGAAGGAGTCATAAGAGTGGAAACAATTCTGCAGCGGTTGACAGACCTCGATGAGATCTACGATGCGATCCTTGTTGGGAAGGATGGTCTGATTGTCTCTGGTATACTGCATAGTGAGGATGAGGAAGTAATAGGTGCGATGTCGGCGGCTGCCTTTGGCTCTATCAACAATTTAACTGCTCATGCGAACAACGGCGAGGCACGCCACGTCATCATTGAGACGAAAACTGGTACTATCCAGATGGAAGAAGCTGGCGACCTCATTCTTGTTGTAACTACCAATGGAAGAGGCAACCTGGGTCGTGTGCGCCAGGAAATGAAGAAGGCTTGCCGCCAGCTCATGCAGGTGGTCGCTGGTTATTAGTAAATGTAAGGAGTATAGATAGATGGAACGTACATTAGTGTTACTTAAGCCCGATGCGGTTCAGAGAGACCTTGTCGGTGAGATCATTACACGCCTTGAGCGTAAAGGTTTGAAAATCGTAGGCCTGAAATTGATGAGCCTCTCCAGTGATCTCCTGGATGAACATTATAGTCATCTGGTGGGGCGCTCTTTTTTTCCGGAAGTAAAGTCGTTCATGCAGCGTACGCCTGTTGTTGCTATCTGTCTGGAAGGTACTGACTGTGTTGATGCAGTGCGCCAGCTTACAGGTATTACGAAATCTCGTGAAGCTGCTCCCGGCACAATTCGCGGCGAATTTGCTATGAGCGTTCAGGCTAATCTCATTC
>CAXTXB010000038.1:0-20387 GCA_964247965.1 uncultured Dictyobacter sp.
GGTTGGCCCCCTTACAGCGAGCGAACTTATCGAGGTTAGTATTGCGTTACATCCCCAGCAGACGATCGATGAGCAGGAGATTTACAATCGAGCTATGGCTGGCTCGCCTCCTCTTTCGCATGAGGCGGTGGCGGCTAAATTTAGCGCTAGCCCCGTTGCGATGGAGCAGGTCAAAAGTTTTGCGCGCTCGCAGGGCTTTACAGTAGATGAGCTGAAGACGAGTGCTCAAAATCGCATGGTGGTGGTTAGAGGGACTGTCGAGTCTATAACTGCCGCCTTTGGCGCCCGGCTGCAGCGCTACTCATACAAAGGAATCTCGTTTCGCGGGCGGACCGGTCCGCTCTACATTCCACGCGAGTTGGAGGATGTCATCGCTGGCATCTTTGGCATTGATGATCGCCCACAGATGCATACAAGCGCTGTACGCTCCATGGCTACTTCTCATACCGCATCACAGATCGCTAACTTCTACGAGTTTCCGGTAACGGGAAATGGTGCAGGGCAATGCATTGCTATCATTGAACTGGGCGGAGGCTATCAGATGGCCGATCTGCAGGTGTACTTCAGTTCTCTGAAACTGCGTATGCCCAGTGTTGTGGCTGTATCAGTAGATGGCGCGAACAACAATCCTGGCGTTGATAGTGGTGCCGATGAGGAGGTGACGCTGGACGTTGAGGTGGTGGGCGCGGTGGCTCCAGGTGCAACCATCGCAGTCTACTTTGCTCCCAATACAGAGGCTGGATTCCTTAACGCGGTGCTGGCAGCGATCAATGATAAAACGTATTACCCTTCAGTCATTTCTATCAGTTGGGGTCAGTACGAGACGGGTTGGACGCCTCAAGCGCTTACAAATCTGAATATGGCCTTTCAGGAGGCTGCCCTGTTGGGCATTACTGTTTGCTGTGCCGCTGGGGATAGTGGTGCCCAGGATAGTGGCACATCTGCCCTAAGCGTTGATTTCCCCTCCTCTAGCCCTTATGCCCTGGCGTGTGGCGGCACGCATCTGAACGCATTCCAGGGTACTATACTTCAAGAGCGTGTCTGGAATGATGGCTTTCAGTCGGCGACGGGAGGCGGTGTAAGCGTCATTTTCTCAAAGCCAACCTGGCAAGGCGCGGTAACGATCCCTCTTACGCATGGCCGGCCTGGTCGCGGCCTGCCCGACGTAGCCGGCAACGCCGATCCTCAGACAGGATATCAAGTCTTCGTGAATGGTCAGGTTCTCGTTATCGGTGGAACCAGCGCGGTCGCCCCTCTCTGGGCCGGTCTGCTGGCCCTTTTTAATCAAGCACTTGGTCGGCGCGTCGGCTACTTTAATCCAATCCTTTATCAGCGTATCAATCATAACCAGACCTTTCACGACATCACAGTGGGGAATAATAACAACTACTTCGCGGCTCCCGGCTGGGACCCCTGCACCGGCTGGGGCACTCCGCGCGGTGTCCCCCTACTTAACGCGCTGCGTGTAATCTTGCAGTAAACAAATTGAGCCACCTCCCCGGAATTTCTTATAGCCTGGGAGATGACTCGGAGACAATTTTGGATTTTTTCTGGAGGTAGGTGGTTGATAGCCTAAGATGCCTTGACGTAGGGAGTGCCTTTCCCTGTCTCCAGATATGACTTCAGGCTGTTCAGGTAACGTTCCCAATTCCCGCGTGTCTGTTCGTAAACTTCGTCAACCCGGGCGAAGCCATCATGGTTAAAGGACACCTGTGTAGCGTTCTGGACAGGCATGAGTTGCCAGGTGACGCTGGTTCCTTCCCAGCCTGCCGGGCCTTTTCTGAGAATCCAGTGCACTTTCTCGTTGGCATTTAGTTCGGCTATCTCAAACTGAAGGACAAAAGCCCCTTGATGAAAGCGGAATTCGGCGAGAGAGCCCACTTCTGGTCTGACTCTCAGATCGTTAGTCCACCAGAGAGCCAGTTCGTCCTGGCGCGTCAGGGCATTGAAGACGTTCTCTGGCGTTGTTGTGATGGTAAGCTCTTTGACAATAGCTGGCATCGTTATTCCTTTCCTCTTGTACTCTATACTTAACCTATAGGTTAAGTATAGAGTACAAGAGGAGCAGTGTCAAGGGGTGGTCGCCCTTCTCGCCTGTTTTTCGTGGCTAGCTAGATAGGGCATCATCAGCGAGACGAGTGGAAAGAAACTCTGCGAGGGTATCGAGCGGCAATTGCCAACCGTTTCCAAAGAGCGTCTGCATTTCTGGAGTATCGAGCCGTTGGTGGGTTAGCACGACCTCAGTCACCAGGCCCTGATCGAGGAAGTCCAGCGTGACAAGAGTTTCTCGGTCCTGTGTTGCTCCACCTGAGAAGGTAAAGACCAGTTTTTCGGGCGGAACGATGTGCAGGTAGGTGCCGACTATGGAACTGCCGTTATCTACATCAAAACGGAACGACCCGCCGACATATGCATCGAGCTTCCTGACGGTTACACACATTCCCAGTGGCCTGAACCAATGCTCCAACGCCTCTGGCTCGATCCAGGCCTGGAATACCCGAGGCCGTGCGGCCGCAAATGTACGTTGCAGCACAAGGGTGGTGATGTTACGAGGTAGTGGAGGAATCATCAACGTCTTGCTCCTCTTCCGATGTCGTCAGCAGGTAGGTTTCCAGCGAGTCGAATTGTGCGTCCCAGAATTGTCGATAGTGTTCAAGCCAGGCGACGGCTTCTCTCATGGGACTGGCTGCGAGGCGAAACATGTGTGTACGTCCGTCCTTCCTGTGTAGGATAAGATCGGCGTGTTCCAACACTCGTAGATGCTTGGAGATCGCCGGGACGGAGATCGAGAATGGCCGCGCCAGTTCCGTTCCAGAAGCCTCACCGCGCGCCAGGCGTTCTAAGATGGCCCGTCGTGTGGGGTCAGCCAGCGCTAAAAAGACCGTATCGAGTCGCTCGGATGAATCGTTAACCATACCGTTAATTATACGAAGATTGCCAATCGTTGTCAAAGGCTTGCGTCGTTTGACGGATACATTCGCTGAAAGAGAGAGTTATGCGTCTGGTTGCTACAACGCTTTTTGGCTGCGTAACGTATATTCTAGTAATACTATGTAAGCTATTCTTTGTGGAATGGTTTGATGAAGGGGAGGCTCAGCAGTTGAAGTGGTAGCAGCCACTCTATGATGGAGCGGAAAGGAAATTGGTATCTTTAACTTTAATCTCCAATATCTCTTAACTACCTATAGCTATTGGGCTGTTCTGCTCTTTGTGGCTATAGAGAGTACGGGAATCCCTTTTCCTGGGGAGACAATGCTTATTGTTGCCGGTATTTACGCCGGGAAGACGCATCACCTTTCGCTTCCACTTGTTATAGCGGCGGCGGCGGCTGGCGCTATTCTAGGCGATAATCTCGGCTTCTGGGTTGGGCGTGAGGGTGGTTATCGTCTTTTACGCCGCTATGGTCATTATATTCGTCTTGATGAACGTAAACTAAAGTTGGGGCAGTATCTCTTTTTGAAGCATGGTGGCAAGGTTGTGTTCTTCGGCCGCTTCATTGCCGTTCTGCGCGCCTGGGCCGCTTTTCTGGCTGGTACTAATCGTATGCGCTGGCCCAGTTTCTTGCTCTATAATGCGCTGGGCGGCATCCTGTGGGCTACTATCTATGGCGTGGGGAGCTATCTGCTCGGTAATAGTATTGATCGCTTCACCGGCCCGGTTGGCATCGCTTTTATTGTGCTGGCTATTCTGGTTATGGTCGCGGGCTTCATCTTCCTACAACGTAACGAGCATCGATTAGAAGACGAAGCCGAAAAAGCCCTACCCGGTCCTCTTGATACCTCTAAATCTTAGGTCTTCCTGACCATCCATACTCCTCTAATTTAGATCATGCAAATCTGGTATGTCCTTCTCGTTTGTAGGTATCAGATTTGCTTGCTTTACTCCTAGTATCATGAAATACTTGGCTTTGTAAGCTATACTGGCTCATTGTCAAGGAGTTACTGACGCATATGTACGGAGGAGATCTGTCATGAAATTGTGGCGCTACGGCCTGGCTATAGAGCGTCTTGGGCAGCGCTATCGCCTGGATGGTGTGCTGGGGAGTGGGGGGATGGCCGATGTGTGCCTGGCGTGGGATGAGCGGGATGAGCGGGAGGTGGCGGTGAAGGTGATTAAGCCTGATGAGCTGAATCAGCGCTCGCTGGATCGCTTTCTTAAAGAGGCGTCTCATGTTGCGCGTTGGCGTCATCCTCATATTCTGCGTATCTATGGCGATGTTCACCTGGAGCTGCTGGATGTAACGCAGGGATCAATCGTGCCCTATATTGTGATGGAGTATGCCCGCGGTGGCGATTTGCATAAGCGCTTGCAGCCACCACCCAATGCGTGGATGGCAGGCAGGTTGATCCGGCGACGGTGGGCGACAAGGGCAAGGATATCCCTTCGACCACAGTACTGCTCAAAGGACAGTGCTCGCAGCTTGCCTATGATAAAAATGCTGCCCGCGCCCTGGCTCAAGCCCGTTTGCGGCAGCAGGCAGGCGCTGATCCACAGTTGGGTTCTGGCTATCCCTCGTAGGCAACATAAATACCACTTTTACTATCGGCAACGTGGGTCAGCAGAGTATTGCCCTCCAGGTACAGATGCAAGGCCGCTGGGCCTATTCTATCAGTGCGACTCAGAAGCAAGCCTTCGCACGTTTGATCGTTGGCAAGCCCGCCGAGCAGGCCAAAAGTATCTTGATGCAGCAAGCGGGCATTGCTAATGTACTCATTAAGATGAATAACATTCAAAACGACTCCATGCCCAACGATCCTATGCAGATCAGTATCAATGTACAAATACTGGATGCAATACGTCTCTGGGCAAAAGGAACCTTCTTAATGTTCCCTAGCTTGCATCGAAAATTTGAAAGAAAAACTGATTGAGCAAAGGAGGCGAATATTATGCCAGTGTTGACAGACGGTGATTTCCGGCCTCTTGCTGATTTTGAATTGCTGTGGCGTTTGACCAACTCCAAAGAAGATGTGATACCGGAGCCAGCGCTCGCCCACTTTCAGCCCCTTACTCACGCAAGAGCGGCTGAATTGTGGAACTCTATATGGAGATATGGAAACGAGCTGTGGAGCTATGCGTTCAAGGGTATTCCTGATGGATTACCAGAGACCTCTCGTTTTGTATCAATCACGCGTATTGATGCAAATAGTCAAGGCATAGAAAGAACGACGGACACGTTGATGTCTCTTGGTTTACCTCATAATGAGCTTGTTATTGTCATGTGGGACGTGGACATTGCGCTGAGAGTTCCGTGGGGAACGTTTTGTACCTACTGGTCGGATCTTTGCCTTCCCTGTTCTGATGATGTAAGTATTTGTCCAATATCAGAGGTATGGTTCCTACAATATCACCACGAGGACCAATTTGTCTTTGGAAAAAGACGGGTTTCTACTCCTTCGATAGAGGAGACATCTATGGTGCCAGAAGCCGTACTCTTGCATCAAGATGAAGTGCTTCGCTTGCTCCAGGCCAACGAAAAGATTGCTGCTATTAAGCTCTATCAAAAAGAGACCAAGGTATCATTCAAAGAGGCAATAGCAGCGGTAGAAAAGCTCGCGTGTGATATACATACATAAAGCAGAAGCTCGCCGTCAAAAAGATATAGCAACGATAACATTTCATAAAGACATTGCTGAAATACAGATAAAATACATAGTATCCTGATACAAAAAGCGTGGGAAGTAGCACGCAGTCAAGCAAGGAGTAAAATAATGAAGGCAAAGATGTACGATGGAATAAGAACTCTGGTGGATGTAAAAGGTGATCTTTCTGGCCGTCTGATTCCAAAGGGAACAAGGGGTGCCATAGTCGAATGTTATAGCGACCCAGTGGAGGGATACGACGTTGACCTGGCTATCCCCGATTCCAGCTTAGCAGGTGGGTCAGATTATGAAAACGTTACTCTCTATCCAGAGCAATTTGAAGTCATTAGAAGCTATAGCGAGTGAGCCAAAATCTAGAGTGGGAGTATAGAGAGTATATCGATGAGATTAAATGATATGACAAGAAGTACTAAGGAGAAAAATGATGAATACCATCGTTCTTAAAACATAGAAGCGTTTTTGGCCCATTGAGAAAAAATCGCACATCAAGTTAGAATGTTCTGATAAGCTTTGATATATGGTTGAAATGTTTGAGAACAAAAGCTGTATCAGGTTGTTGTGGTAAATCAGTATAATAAGTATCTATATTGGGTGCAATTTAAGTACAATTGCGTACCACCTACATGAAAATATATTAATTTTGTACGAATTACCGATTCTTCTCTTTTCGAATCGAATTGTATAGTGTAAAATGGACGCCATAGGCGAAGATCGCTATATTTGGCATAGAGGGATGGATACGATGAGACAGGGCAATGGCACAGAATTGTTGGGTATGAATGACCCGCGCAGTGCGACTATAGGTGTCATCTATGTTTCTCCTAATGACGACCGTAAAAGTGTGCTCGCAGCTATCTTAACGCAGGAAAAACTTGGTCGCAATGATATTGTTATTGATTTACCGGAATCAAATAAAGCTTTTCAACATTCTCAGGATTTTGACGATCTTAAAAAAAGTGTAGTTCGCAATTTACAAGCAAGAATAATTTTTGTCGCTTCTGGTGACGCTGCCAATTATGCCAATCAGCGTCAGTTTCTCGTCTTCCCGTCACTGGACGATTATACGAAGTCGCTAGATAAGAATGACGCAGGTAATAAGAAGGAGGCGGAGCATCGGGGGCTAAAGCTACCTTTCTTCGGGGGAAGATCAAAGCCTCTCAATAGAGGTGCAGCCGTCGCTGGCGGGGCAGTAGCCGGCGCTGCAGCGGCCTCAGCGCTTTCACGTGCGGAGCAGGATACTCCGCGGGCAACTGGTAGACAGGCAAATACAGGAAACCCGCCGCCCGATCTTGATGAGTCAGACGATCAGAGTGTTGCGCATATATCGCCGCGGCGTGGATCAACAGTACCGTCTACACCCGTATCTACGCCTGCGTCAAGTACGATTGACGATGATGACGCCCTTGATGATGCACCGTCGGTATCGGTACGTCATGGCTCGGGCACGGCAGGTGCGGCAGCGGCCGGGGCGGCGGGAGGGTTCCTTGTAGGTGAGACACTCAGGCGCGGCCAGGCAAACCCGAACCTAGATGCGGCAGGCCCAACACCACTGAAAAGTGCTTCACCCGATACTCCCGGAGTTTCCTCTGTTTCACAGCAAACTCCTCCTGCTACACCGATTACAAACGCTTCCGAACCAGCGGAAGAAGCAGGTGGCGACCCTGGCATTATTGACCTGCGACCCGTGCCACGCGGTGGAGTTCGGAGCACCGTCGATTTACGAGGAACTCCCGCAGCAGCAGGAGCAGCCCAGATTGCGCAACCTGTTGAGCCTCCTGCTCCGCGGGGAGCTGGCAGAAGACGTAATGGAGGTGGTGCGGCGGCGGCGGCAGGTGGACTGGCTCTGGGCGCGGCTGTGGCAGGCACAACTCCTGCGGGAGCTCCCACGGCCGCATCTGGAGGTGCGAATGCAACCGGCATTGCCCCTGTTCCCGCGCGCCCTGCCGGTAGTGGACAGCCACCTCTGCGTGGTGCTCCTCCACCAGTGCGAGGAAGACGAGGAAATACACCGCCGCGCAGAAGTCGAGCCTTGTTGCTCCTCTTGCTTCTACTTTTGCTCACAGCCCTTATCAGCGGCTTTGTTTACTCATCTATAAATCCGGCCGGCTTCCAGACCACAGTTGTTCGACCCTTCTCGAACCTGCTTCCTGTGCAATCGAATCCGGCCACGATCAGCGTTGTCCCGGATAGCAAAGAGGTGCAGGATAGCTATGTGCTGCAAGCTGTAACCACTCAGCCCAACGCCGATCAGCTTCAAGTTGGTATGCGCAATTTGAATGTCGCTCCAGACGCACAAAACAAAACTGTTGCCGGAACTGGACATGGGCAAATAGCAGCGGTAGCGGCGAAAGGGAGATTGACTTTCCTAAATGGTTCTTTTTCCCCTTTCACTGTAGGATCTGGAACAGTAATTAGTGCTAGCAATGGAGTTTCAGTAGTCACAGATCAGCCAGCAGTTATTCCAGCAGGTGTACCGGGAGGTGCAAACGGTTCAACTAGCGTATCTGCCCATGCTGTGACTGGTGGAACTGGTGGAGACCTGGATCAAGGCGCGATTAATAAAGGCTGCTGTTCCAATCAGAATTTTGTTTTCGTAAAGAATGATGCGCCTTTTACCGGTGGAGTAGATGCTCAGTCCTATACGTATGTACGGCAAGGGGATGTAGATACGGCCGCGGCCCCGTTGGAGAGCACATTGTCGCAGCAGGCGAGCACGCAGTTTAAGCAGCAGCTGAAGTCGAACGAGCAGTTAGTGGGCAATCCAACATGCAATTCAAATGTGCAGGTTCCTCCTGGGACGGTAGGCAACCAGGGACATGCCATTGCTTCGGCCACGATCACAGTGACGGCAAAATGTACAGGTGTGGCTTATGATCGGGGGGCGGCGCAGGCAATTGCGAAAGATCGCCTGCAAAAGAAGGCGAATATCGATCCTGGTCAGGGTTATTCTTTAGTAGGCAATATTGCGACGGATGTGTCGATTTCGAAGGTAAATGCGGATAGCATTTCGCTGTTAGCTAATGCACGCGGGATCTGGGTCTATCAGTTTGATACGGCCAAACAGCAGGCAATGGCGAAGCAGCTGGCAGGCAAAAAAGTGTCAGATGCACGAACATTTATTAATGCGCAAAATGGCATTAATAATGCGAAGATAGATGCGAAGGGTGATACTTTGCCGACCGATCCCACTCAAATTACGTTCAAAGTTCAGAGTGTTTCGGGCGAGAACGTAAGTAGTGGGAATGAGGATAACGGAAATAATAATAATCCGAATGGCACTCCTGCACCAGTGTCAGGTAAAGGTTTAGTTCCGGGTGATAGCGGAAAGGACAAACGCGCGTAATGCTTTCTCTAGAGGGTAAGCAGCTCGGCAACTATGATGTTATCCGGCGTATTCGCGCGGGTGGTATGGGGGCCGTCTATGAGGGTCGGCAGCGTACGGCTTTTGATCGTCGTGTTGCCATTAAGGTAATACTGGGCGATTACGCCGCCGATCGAGATATGCGTCGTCGTTTTGCGCGTGAGGCTAAGACTATTGCTCGCCTGCACCATCCCCATATCTTGCAATTGATCGAGTTTGGGGATGCTCAGGGCGTGCTCTACCTGGTGATGCCTTTTATCGATGGGGGAACGCTGACTAGCTATCTGCGCCGCAATCTGCCCGAGCTCAGCGAGGTCTCGGCCATCTATCAGCAATTGCTGGATGCGGTCGAGTACGCGCACGAGGCGGGCCTGATTCACCGCGATATTAAGTCGTCGAATGTACTTTTAGAATTGCGGCGCAATGCCGCGCCCTACGTGTACCTGGCCGACTTCGGTCTGGTGCGCACCATGCGTCAGGACGAGTCTTCTCAACCTGGGAAGCCGATTCCTCTGGAGCAGGTGCCGGGCACGCCGCACTATATGGCTCCCGAGCAGACGCTTGGTATTGTGACTCCGCTGACTGATATCTATGCGCTGGGCGTACTGCTCTACCAGATGCTAACTGGCAATCTACCATACAACGATCCCAATGAGGTTCATGTAATCGAGATGCATCTGCACGATCCTATTCCCTCGCCCAGCGATCAGGATGCCTCGATCCCGCGCGAACTGGACGCGGTTGTGCATAAAGCGATGGCGAAACGGCCTGAGGATCGCTACCGCAACGTTGCTGAATTGCGCGCCGCGTTCCTCGCAGCCGTCTCTGGCCCATCGCCTGCACATGACGAGAAGCCTGAGCCTGCTTCGAAGGTCGAGGACACATCCCAGCAGCGGAGCACAAAAATCCTCAACCGGCGTCCTATGGAGCCACCTGAACCTATCATTATGCCCCGCCGTGCTCCGCGTACGGATTCGCACCCGCCGGTGGTTGCCGTGCGTGAAGTGCGTGAGCGCGCCGAAAAGGCGGAGAGGGCAGAGAGGGCGGAGAGGATAGAGAAGGCGGAGCGTATTTACACAACCGATACTATTCGCCCACGCCCCCGCATCACAGAGGAACCACAACTACGCCGAAGACGATCGCTCTTTCCCATTCTGGCAGCCATCGTTTCCCTGGTGCTCATACTCCTGCTCGTGCTTCCGCGCCTGCTGGGTATGAGCTTTATGCCCGCCAATATACCTCTTCTCGGTTCAGCTACCGTTGCCACAGTCGCTATTACTGCCCAAAGTGCTCCCATCCAGAACACGTTTCTGCTCACCGCCTCGCCCCAGATCAAGACGCCAGATCTGGATGCTCACACGATACCCGATCGCGTGATTAAGAACACAGCTTCTGACAAGACCACTATCCCGACCACAGGAGTACAGACCACACCCGGCGTGCGCGCATCGGGTGTGCTTGAGCTCTCAAATGATACGGATAATACTGTTACTGTACAGCGGGGCCAGCAGTTTACGACGGGTACCGGCGTAATTGTGCAGCTGCAGCAGTCAGTAGACGTGCCTGCGCATGATAATGGTCATCCTGGTCAGGCCAACGCGCTGGCTAGCGTTGTGCAGCCTGGGGCGGCGGGCGATATTCCTGCCAACGCTTTAAAAACCACCTGCTGCAATGATGCCGTGACGATCAAAAATCCCGCTGCATTTGTGGGTGGTACTGATCCAAAGACAACCCATTACGTCACCCAGGCTGATCTGGACGGAGTTCAGGCCGCTATCAGCCCTCGCCTGCAGCAAAAGCTGAGTATGCAAACGCAAAAGCAGATTATGACGGACGAGGTTATCGTGGGACAGACCGATTTCAAAGTCATCAAAGTCGCCTCTGATCACGCAGTGAACGATACCGTTGACAATGTGACTGTAAGCATCAACGCTGAGGCCAATACGACGGTCTATAAGCATACTGTCGTCGAGCAGACGGCGATGGTCCTGCTTAGCCGGCAGGCGGCCAAAACCTTAAGTTCTGCTTATCAGCTTCAGGATAAGCCTACCCTGGTGGGCATTCCTTCCGTCCAGTCCTCTAAAGATGGTATCGTTCATCTCAATGTCACAGTGCGCGGCGTCTGGGTCTACGCTTTTACCGATCAGCAACTGCAGCAGTTCCGCGCGCCTATTAAGGGGGCAACTGTCGATCTCGCCAAAACCTATCTCAAAACTCAGACAGGTGTTGCAAACGTTGATATTCATCTTCCCTTTGGCACAGATCACTTGCCTGATTCGGTCGATAATATCGCTGTCACTGTTGCTCCACCCACGCACTAATATATGTTGCCAGGAGTACCGATTTTCTTCTTTATTCTCTGTGCTTATGACTACGTCTGCAGCGCTCGGAGCAGTAGCGAACCTCATTCCAGTTCCGCTCCCAGCGCTTGCGCCACTCAAATGGTCGCCCACAGCCCGCACAAATCTTCGTCGGTAGCAACCCTTTTTTCTTTTTAAACGTCGCCTGCTCTTTCTTCAACCTTTTCTCCTACTATTAGTTCTCTGTTACTACTATCATAGCAATTTGCTTGAAGATAAGAAAAGGTGAGATACTACTGAATGCATGAACGTTTTACCTGTGATGCTTGCTGAATAGTTGAGTTAGCACGAAGGAAAAGTAACATGAATCACGAACTGCAGACATTGTTTGAGGCTGATCAACAAGAACGTCAGAACTTTGCTGAGGACAATGCCAATGATTATGCTGCTAAAGTCCAGGAAATACGAGCACATGATGCACAACGTCGTCAACGTGTCACTGAATTGATTGCTCAGGGAGTGCTCAAGGTAGCGGAGGATTATTATCATGCAGCGATGATTTTTCAGCATGGAGAAACGCCAGAGGAGATCTGGCAGGCTCATCAATTAGCATCTACAGCCTCCGAGCTAGGTTTTTCCTCAGCCAGATGGTTAGCTGCGGCTTCCTTGGATCGCTGGCTTATGTATCAGGGCAAGCCACAGAAATATGGCACACAAATCGTCTCAGACGGTAAGCGCTATCGCCTATGGGATGTGGACCCAACGATCACTGATGAGGACCGCGCTGCATACAATGTGCCCCCTTTAACAGAGCTGCCTGGATACCTCGAAGAAGTGACACGTCAAAACCCACCACCTTCTCTGGGTGACCTTGAAGGGTTAGATGTTCCTAAATGGCTCAAGGATGCGATCAAGCGTTGGAATCAGGAGAGTGACGTATCTTAATTTCAACACTTGATTGGCATAGCATGCTTTATGAATGTCAATGCAAGTATGCTAAACTCATTCAGGCAGACGAGACTGCTTCATGTTCGTGAAACCTTATAGAGCAAATAGTGTATCCCCTGCCTGTACAACGGCTATTTCTTGCTGTTCGGGTAGTGTTGTATAGAAGCCCCGTCTGCCTTTATCCAAGAACTGTAATGTCTCCTTAATCCGCCTGTTGGAGGGCGGTATCCGGGTATTGATGGCGAAATGGCTGAACTCGATGCATGGAGTAGCCGCTTTCACCCTGGTTAGGTGTATAAGCTGCTCTCTGTCGCGCCTCTTGATAACAAGGCCTCGCTCAAGGTCGGCCAGTCTCTGCTCTCCCTCAATTTCCACCAGGATATTTTCACCTGCAATGCCATCAGTCAGGTGTGGACCAAAGTGCTCGCGCATAGTCTGGTAGTGGCTGGTAAAGCCTATAGAGATACCATTACCGCCTCCACGATTGCGTGAATCTGGATGATCGACGTTATGAACATCTATCACGTGTTCGCCTTCCGCCGTGATCCCAACAACGCCGTGCGGTGTCAAAAGCAGGCTACTCACAACCAGTAGCGGCCTGGGATCATAATACTCGCTTCGGTGCCTTTCTACCTTCAGGCTTGAACGCTGCACCTGCACTTGCCTGATGCGACCGATTTCATACATAGTGCATAATCCTTACATGTATCTTGAAAAAAGGTGTGATGAATTGGGCCTCAGCGCTGTTTTGCCAGAGTGAAGTATATATTCAGCATGCTGAAAAGGTCAATAACATGCTTCGTCATCCACCATTGAGTACTTGCATCATTCCTGCACTGAATGCGAGTTTCTGACCTCTTCTCCGCTCGCTAATGCTTGCATTAACCTGCTGTGAGCCCTCGTCAGCCTCTCTAGATTGATGCCCGTCTTCAGCTCCATCTCTTCTAAGAATTCTACTACCACCTCTGTCGCAAGGTTGCCTGGTGCTCCTGGTGCGTATGGACATCCTCCCAGACCACCCAACGCGACGTCGAACCTGCTTACACCTGTTTGCAAGGCTGCGAAGACATTTGCCAGGCCGTATCCGCGGCGGTCGTGGAAGTGTCCTACCAGGCTGGTGGTAGCGGGTGTTTCGAGCTTTATAAGCCTGAAAAGTTCAAATACTTGCTTTGGATTACCCACACCGATAGTATCTGCCAGCGCAATCTGCTGTACTCCCATTTCGACGTATGCTTTTGCAACCCTTTCTACCGCCTCCGGTGCAACCTTTCCTTCGAATGGACATCCGAAAGAAGTCGAGATGGCACCGCGTACTGCGATACCGTCAGCTTTTGCTTGTGCCGCGACTTCAGCTAGCTGTGCAAGCGTTTCGGCTATCGATCGGTTTAGATTTGCCTTGTTGTGTGACTCGCTGGCCGAGACTACCAGCGCGATCTCTGTGCTCCCTACGGCCCTGGCGCGTTCATAGCCGCGCATGTTGGGCACCAGGACGCTATATGTTACCCCTTCGTGCTCTGGCAGTTTCGTCACGAGCTGGTCTGCATCTGCCAGTTGTGGCACCCAGCGAGGGTGGACAAATGATGTGGCCTCGATATGCCGGACACCGGCATCGATCAGGTCGCGCACCAGCTGCAGTTTCTGCTCGGTGGTGATCGTGTGGTCTGCGTCCTGCAAGCCATCGCGTGCAGTTACATCTACAATAGTGACGCTCTCGGGCCATACTTCAGCTGGTAGGCCGGCTTTTTCTGTTATAGTCATCTTCCTATATCACTCCTTCCGTCTGCAAGCGTTGGATCTCGCTCTCATCTATTCCTAAAAGATCGTGATACACCGAGTGGTTGTCTGCGCCCAATTCTCCGCCGCTGTGGTGGATAATGCCTGGGGTCTCTGTGAGCCTGGGTATGATACCTGGCATAACCACCTCTTTTTCCGCGAAACGTTCGTCGGCTACGCGTACGATCATGTCGCGTGCCTGATACTGTGGATCGGCGGCGATGTCGGCTATGCTCATAACGGGACCTGCAGGAATACCGGCTTTATCCAGTATGCTTTTTGCCTCTTCGAGCGTGTGTTGTCCAGTCCACTCCCCGATAATTTCGTCCAGTTCAGAGTTATGGGCGATGCGGCTCTGATTATCACAGAAACGTACGTCATCGGCTAACTCAGCTTTGCCCAGGCACTGCATAAAGCGCCGGAACACATTATCCCCGTTCCCTCCAATCGCTAGCCAGCGTTTATCCTGCGTCTGGTAGGTGTTGGAAGGTGCTGTTTGAGAAAGTATATTGCCTTTCCGCTCTCTCACGACTCCGGCGTGTGCGTATTCTGTAAGCATTGCCTCGGTCATGGCGAATACTGCCTCGGTGATTGCTACATCCACAACTTGTCCGCGCCCACTCTGCTGTCGTGCTTGCAGAGCCATCATTGCTCCCAGCGCGGCCTGGTTGGCGGCCAGGGCATCTCCCAGGCTGACGCCAATTCTAACTGGGGGACGATCGGGATATCCGGTAATGTAGCGTAGCCCGCCCATCGATTCTCCGATATTGCCGTAGCCCGCATACTGGCTATATGGTCCCGTCTGTCCATAGCCAGACATACGCACCAGTATCACTCCGGGATTGACCTCTTGCATCCGCTCATAGCCCAGATTCCAGGCTTCCAGGCGGCCAGGTCGAAAATTTTCAATCACGATGTCGCTCTGCTCTACCAGTTTGAGCGCCATTGCTTGCCCTTCGGGCACCCGTAAGTTCAGTGTGATCAGCCGCTTGTTGCGTGCCATAGAGAACCACCATGCGGAAATGGGTCCGACGTTAGTCTCTAACATTGTGCCCCATCTGCGCAACTCATCTCCTTGTCCGGGCACCTCCACCTTAATGACGTCTGCCCCGAAATCTCCTAAAATTCGTGTTGCCATCGGGCCCGCAATGATTGAACTAAGCTCTAGAACCCTTATTCCCGACAACGGCTGGCGTATATGTTCATCCATAGAAGACCTCTCCGTCCATTACTTGTCTCTGCTCGTCTATTTAAAAACAATCTCTCTTTGTTTATATATGACAGGAGCTTAGTTGTAAAGGATCTATGCTCTTAGATCGTCACTGGTTATGTCCATCAGCCGCAACTTTTTCCTCTCGCTTACGCGGATAAGCGTTCCGCCTATGAGTATGCATGTCCCAAACACTGCTGCCATCGTGAACAACGGCAGACGGAAGTTAATCGCGTAGAGCGGTGTAAATCCACTTGCACCTATGAATGCTCCAATAAAGCCAATGGCCGAGTAAAATCCTTGTACCCGTGCGCGCGCATCTGCTGCCGAGGATGTTGCGACCTGGGAGTCGAGTGCGGGTTGTATAAAGGCATAGACCACTCCGTGTGCGATAGATAACAGTATTACGATAATGACTGTGTTTGCCAGCCCATAACCAATGTAGATCGGTACCTGTGCGAGGCCGAACACCAGGATGAGAAGTGAGCGTTGCCGGCGATCTGCCATGCGTCCACCCAGTGTCGATAGGAGAATGTTGGGTATTGACCATGATACATAAACAAGCCCAATCATTGCTACGCCCGCCCCCAGGTGATCATGCAACCAGATTGGTAGAAGCGTTTGATCGAAACCCAGGTAGAGGAAGTCTCCAAAGATAATGAGATACGCGCCCAGTAGGGGTAGTGTCAGCAGTGTCTTATACAAAAAGGTTAGCCGTAATCCCCGGCCCTTACGTCTACCTGGAAGCGCATTGGCAAGTGTGGCCGTGATCACCTTCCCCATTGCTTCAACAGGAACTTGTCTCATCTGTCCCGCCGCCCTGACCATTGTAAGTAGTAACACAACAGCGACCAGGCGAAAAAGTATCGCCCCTATAAATGCGCTAGCAAAGCCTGTGGTTGCGAGCAGCCCGCCTATTCCTGGGCCTAATAAGAAGCCGGCATTGAAGAACGCATTAAAGATGCCGAACGCTTCTCCTTGTTGCTCATTTGGAATGCTATCGGTAATGAGAGCACGCGCCGATGGAACTATCCCCGCCGCCGCAAGCCCTTCTAGAAAGCGCAGACCAACAAAAGTAATGGGATCATTGATAAAAAGATACAGGAGCGTCAATATTGCCTGCGCCATAAGCCCTACGATCATCACCTGCCTGCGCCCCCACCTGTCTGCCAACCATCCCGCCGGATACTGAAACACAAAGTTGGCTATCAAGTACGCCGATCCCATCGCGCTAATAATCCCTAACGATGCTCCATGGGATTGTGCATAGAGGACGCGAACGGTGTTTACCATCCCCAGGCCGGAAAAAGAAGCAAATACTGTTAACGAAACAGCTAGCAGCATCGGATTGCGCAGCAAGCGCCTTTTCTTTAACGTTTCTTTCTCATTATTTCCTCCCTTCCTCCCCTCCCCAATTTTCTGCAACATACTATCCCCCCAACGTTTCTCTATTGTTACTATCACTCTATTAAAAGGCAAACTGTATTTGTCAAAGCTGACGGAGAACCACTTTTAGAGCATGTCGGAGCTCTGACGCACTGGGCTTCTCATCCACGCATTCACGCGCCGAAGGCGGTACTGCCCTGACCCAGATCATGTGAGCCTCTCACATAATCTGGGTCAGAGCAGTACTTTGCTTTTTGTACCATTTCAGGCGCGGAAGGAGACATGCTAAAGATAAGCAAGTTCATATACTGAGAAGGCGGATACGAAGAGAGCCTGATACATTCTTATGCGCCGATGCGCAGTGCTTGACGCTTTTTGGCGTAGTGGCGGCGGGACTTGACTCGCATACCACAGTGCTGCATTTCACACCAGCGGCGGCTGTGGTTGCGACTCAAATCCAGAAAGAGCCGGTCGCAATACTCGCCATCACACGCCTTGAGCCAACGCAGGTTCGGAGCCTGCAGCAACTCCGCTGCTGCGTGTACGACCGGCCATAGTATACGATCCAGTCCCTCATCCTGCTCATCCCAACCCCATTGAAACTCGTCCGCAACCTGGACCATGCGCAGCTTTCCTAATACCAGCGCGATTTGCCTATTCAAGGCTGCCAGGTCGCTCGTCTGCACCTGTAACCCAGTGGCAATGGCCCAGAATATCCCGTGAATTGTTCCGCTTAACGCTTGCGCTCGCTCAACTGTATCCTGCGCCTCCTGTGGGAACTCCTCTGCTTTGCCTGCTAGCACCCGTGCCTCCTGCTCGCTCACCAGCCCTGCTTGCCGGCTCCAGTCGAGCAATTGAGTGTAGTTTGCTTCCCAATCCCCCTGTGCATTCGCGAAATCCAGGCTCCAGTCTCCACCCAGCAACTTTACTCCCCCTGCTTGCTCACGTTTCATCATCGCACCTCCTCATCCTCTATCAAATCATTGCTTTTTGATATTATAACCATCAAAGTGGCACTTGACAAGTTGCAAGCTCTCTGTTGTCTTCTTTCTCCAGCGCAATGGCCAGTTGCTCTACGCCTTGCCGAATCTCCTGCTCGTTAAAGGCTGCGTATCCCAGCACGAGCGCGTTGAGGTCTGGATGCTCAAAATAATATTTTGAGACTGGGGTCGTCACGACTCCATAAGTAGCGATCTGCTCAGCTGCGCGTACATCGTCGATGCCTTGCGCAAGCTTTCCAATCAGGTGCATGCCAGCCTCGGCCGTGTCTATCATTAGTCTACCATCCAACAGGCGTTTTGCCTGTTCAACCAGTACCTGCTGCCGCTCTTCATAGAGTGTGCGCATCCGTCGGACGTGGCGTGCAAAGTGTTCTTGCACCATGAAGTCTGTGAGCACAAGCTGATCGATCGCATTAGATTGTCGATCGGCTGCAGCTCGTGCGGCGCTGAAAGCATCGATAAGTTGTAGTGGAACTACCAGGTAGCCCAGGCGGAGTGCTGGAAACAGTACTTTGCTGAAGGTTCCGATGTAAATGACACGCTCTGCCTTATCGAGGCCATGTAGCGATGCGATTGGCTTGCCGGCATAACGATATTCGCCGTCGTAGTCATCTTCGAGTATCCACGACCCTTCGTGCCTGGCCCATTGTAAAAGTGCTAACCTGCGCGTAAGGCTCATTGTCATTCCAAGCGGAAATTGATGTGATGGTGTTACGTAGACCAATCTAGCCTGTGCGCAGCGTTCAATCCCTTTTGCGACCTGCATACCTTCTTCATCGACGGCTACTGGTACAAGCTGTGCGCCGCTGCTAAGAAGTGCTCCTCGTGCGCCTAGGTAGCAAGGCTCTTCGATCCATACCTTATCTCCCGGGTCAATAAGGAGTTGCGCCGCCAGGTTGATTGCTTGTTGTGAGCCTGAGACGATAATCACTTGCTCTTCATCGCACTTCACACCACGTGCGGCCTGCACATAGGCGGCAATCTCATTGCGTAAGGGTCGATATCCTGCTGGATCACTGTAACCAAACATCTCGCCAGAGGTACGTCTCCAGTGTTTTGCCTCAAGTTGTCCCCAGAGTTTAAATGGAAACTCATGCAGTGCTGGTAACCCCGACTGGAAAGTTTGGTGCTGCCCTGCCCTCTGCCAGTATTTCAGAGGTGCCATTTCGGCGCCTGCGATGACCTTTCCGCGCTGCGACAGCTCACCCGGTAAACTGCTTTCTGCTGTCTGCTCCTGCGTCTCTGCCGTCTGTTCCCCCTTGTTTTCTGCAGAAAGTGATTGCAATAGCTCATCGGGTAACACATGCTTCACGTATGTCCCACTTCCAACCGCACCATAAATATATCCTTCGTAGAGCAGTTGCTCAAACGCAATCATCACAGTTGCCCGTGAAATTCCTAGATTGTGCGCAAACGCCCGCGTTGAAGGTAATTTTGTTCCACCCGCCAGTTCTCCTAATAGAATAGCTTGCCGCAATTTATCATAGAGCTGTCGGTAGAGTGGCTTGCTCGCAGTGGAATCAAGCATCATGGATAGAAAAGCTGTGTGGGCTGTATGAGCACTTTGATTGTTCATCAATATTCTCCCTTTCTAGAATGGTAGGGCCATTGTAGAGGAAAATGGCACTGGTAACAAGTCCACTCTTCTCGTATCATTGTCGTAGCTTGACTTTTACCTAATGAAACGACATGTACAGTACAAAGGAGAGTACCCCTATGCACTTCGCTCTTGACGACCAGATAGCCTCGCAGCCGCAAGCTATTCGCACCCTCCTGGCACGCATTCAGGTTCCTACCCTGGACATGAATAGACCACTTATTTTTACAGGTATTGGAACCTCGTTACACGCCTGCCGCGTCGCAGCCCTCTGGGTCTCAGAACTCACCTCTGGCCAGCTGCGCCCGGCTGTAATTCACGCCCATGACCTCGCCCTCTCAGCACCCCTTAATGCTCGTGATCAGATCGTGGTGGTAAGCCACCGTGGCACGAAACGTTTCCCGGGTGCTGTACTGACGCGCGCAAGGAGCGGAGGGGCGGCGACGGTTGCCATTGTGGGTGAAGGTGCCCCCCAGCCGGAGGCGGATGCCGTCATCCGTACGTGTCCTGATGAAAAATCGGGGACACATACCGTCTCTTATACTACAGCCCTCACCGCCCTGGGTTGCCTTGTTGCCCAACTCGTCGGCGGCGAGCAGGGTTCCGAGCTTAAGACTGCCCTGGAGAGCGTTCCTGCGGCCATTGAACAAGTGCTAGCGCAGGCTGCTCCTGATGCGCAAAAGTTGGAGGGACGCGAGCCTATGTTGATTACTGGCGTTGGACTGGATGCAATTACAGCCTATGAAGCGGCACTGAAATTCAAAGAGGGAACATACCAATGGGCCGAAGGTATGGAGACCGAAAACGCCCTACACGGCCCTCCAGCAGCCCTGCGTGCCGGTATGGCTGCACTGACCATTACTCCAGCAATGGACGATGCTGGTCGCACGCAGGACTTGCGCACAACCTTTTCTGACCTGGATGTAATCTCCCTTACCTGCGGCACGACTAACGAAGATCTTCGCTTTCCTTCTGTCCATCGACTCGTTCGTCCCCTCGTCTCAATCGTTCCCTTTCAGCGCCTCACTGCCGAGCTCGCCCGCTTGAAACACACTAATCCCGACGATATTCACCGTGATGTAGAACCATGGAAAACCGCTATGGGTCGAGTAACTCTGTAAATCGATAGAGTACTGACTCATGCTGAATTTTTGAGAAATGAGTTCCAGCATATACCGCCCGCTCTTTTCGCGGCCAGTATATGCTGGAAC
>CAXTXB010000039.1:0-14900 GCA_964247965.1 uncultured Dictyobacter sp.
CAGTAAAAGATAACCTCAGGGAATATATAGGGCCATGGTTCTGTAGGAAGAGATGCTTCCTGCTCTAATAAGGAGAGTTTGTTCATGTTTATCGTATCCCCGATCCCAACGGAACGGCAGCGATTAGCAACCCTCCACGCACTTCAGCTTTTGGATACGCCTTCTGAAGAACGTTTTGACCGCATTACCCGGCTCGCCACCCACCTTTTTTCTGTGCCCATCTCGTTGGTCACCCTTGTTGAAGAGCAGCGACAGTGGTTTAAGTCAGTGCAGGGGCTCTCGATCTGCGAGACGCCCCGCGATCAATCTTTCTGCGCATACGCTCTTGAGAAGTTAGAGGTTCTGGTAGTGCCAGATGCCTGGCTCGACCCTCGCTTTCGCGACAACCCCCTGGTGACGGGAGATCCCCGGATTCGTTTCTATGCAGGTGCCCCTATTCAGGCGCTTGATGGTAGCATACTTGGAACGCTATGCATCATCGATCGGCAGCCACGTGACTTCTCTCTTGCTGATCAGCGCGCCCTGCAAGATCTGGCACAATGGGTGGAGCATGAAATAAATACAATTCAGATAAGCCAGGCACTCTTGCAGCGGGAGCAAGAAGTTCGCTTGCGTGCGATGCTGGAGAGTACGAGCGAAGGTATCATCTTGTTGTCTCCCAACCAGCGAGTCCTGGTTGTCAATCGCTGCTTCTTAACACTCTTTGGGCTGACTAATCATCAGATTGTAGGGCAACCCTACGTGACAGCCCTGGCTTCCCATATGGAGCATGTCTTTGGGGATGATGCGCAGATCCAGGAGATTTTTCCCAGCTTGAGTCGTGATCGTACACAACAGATCAAGCAAGTCATAAGCCAGTCCTGGCCCCAGACGCGCGACCTTGAACTGTTCTCGTCTCCAGTACAGCTCACCACTAACGAACACCTGGGACGGCTCTACACGTTTCGTGATGTGACTCATGAGCGGGAACTCGATCGCATGAAGACAACATTTGTCGCCCATACCTCCCATGAACTGCGTACCCCTTTAACCGTAATTCAAGGATACATTGAGCTTCTAGAACAGGGCCATCTTGGCTCTCTAAACTCAAATCAGCAAGACGCATTAACGCTAGTGGATCAAACAGTGAAGCAGTTTAGTCGGCTGGTAGATGATCTGCTGGATTTTTCTCGTGTCGAGTCAGGGCACCTTTCTATTCAGCAAACTGAAGTAGGTCTCCTTCCCCTTCTCCAATATGCAGTCGACAGCCTTATCCCCCAGACCAGCAAAAAACAGCAAAGCCTGACACTGCTCTCACCTCAACCGCTGCCGATCGTGAGAGGAGATGCAGTCCGACTCACCCAGGTCTTTCTCAACCTGCTCAACAACGCCCATCAATATACTCCAGCCGGAGGACAGATTCAGGTGAGAACAGCGGTAGAAGCAGGGCAAGTCCGGGTCGAGGTTCAGGATACTGGTCGCGGCATGTCCGATGAGGAGATGCAACACGCCTTCGACACCTTTTATCGTGCGAAGCCCTGTGTTGGAGAATCTGGCAGCGGGTTAGGACTCACGATTGCCCTGGCACTCGTAAAGATGCACGGAGGCACCATCACTATAACAAGTATTCCTGAACAAGGATCAACCTTCACAGTCCACCTCCCCTGTGTAGAGAGCCCACATGGTAACCTGGGGTCACAAAGCGACTATTTGTGATACGATATCAAGAATTCTGTTATCGGTTGAGCAATAAAAATCCCTCAAATGCCGACAGGAAGTTATAAATCGCAGGTAGTGCTCTGGCACACCAAAATTAAAACGGGGGCAAACCCGAGGGCCAGAGAACAAGGGGGGTGGGGATTGTCGCTACGCGGAGTGAGCCGGTTCAATGAGCTGTGCCAGAGCAGTAGTTACTAAATACTCCAGAAAAGATGTGAAGGGAGGATTTGCCCGTGGCAGATCTAAGTAATCCAAAGGTGCAGAAAATACTGCAATCCAAAGCTTTTGCCCATCTCGCAACCATTGGGCTGGACGGGGACCCACAGTCATCGCCCATGTGGTTCTTGTGGGACGGAGAGCATATCAAATTCACCCATACCACCGAGCGCAAGAAATATCAGAATGTGAAGCGCGACCCACGCGTCGCCGTATCGATCACCGATACGGATGATCCCTATATTTATGCCGAATTTCGCGGCCGCGTAGAACGAATTGAAGAAATCAGCCGCCGCATTCCCACTGCCTTCAGGCGTGGGTCAGGTGGCTAAACACAGCCTCTTGACATGGTATACCATACGTGTTATATGTATGGTATGGAAACCGGAAAAACAAAACATGTGACGTATGCAATAGAATATCATTTTGTATGGTGTCCCATGTATCGAAAGAGCATTTTAACAGGCAACATTGCCTCTTTTGCTGAGGCTGAAATCAGGCGATTGTGTGATGGAAATGGATGGACCGTCGGTTCACTTTCCATTCAGGAAGACCATGTGCATCTCTTTGTGAGTGCACCACCTGCTGTTTCGCCCTCACAAATAGCAAACACACTCAAAGGGATTACCGCACGGCAAATTTTCAAGCAATTTCCCGATGTCAAACAACAACTCTGGGGCGGGTCCTTCTGGTCCCGATCATTCTATGTGGGAACCGTTGGGGCAATGAGTGAGGATGTGGTCAAAAAATATATTGAGCTCGGGCAAGATTAAGAAAGGAGGAGAAAACCATACGCAGGAAGAAAAACGAAGGGCAAGAAGAGAAACCCAAAAGCCTGATGAAAGCCTATACATATCGCCTCTATGCTAGTAAAACAACGATTGACAAATTGGACTGGACCTTGCACCGTTGCCGGGAACTCTATAATGCAGCGCTGGCTGAACGCAAAGAAGCCTGGCGCATGGGTGGCAAGTCCATCTCTTATCAGGATCAGCAAAATGATCTTCCTGACATCAAAGAGAACCTCCGCCCTGAATATCAGGAGATCGGTGCACATGTCTTACAGGATGTGTTGCACCGTTTAGACAAAGCGTATCAAGCCTTTTTTCGGCGCGTGAAGAATGGAGAGAAACCGGGCCATCCGAGGTTCAAAGGGCAAAACTGGTACGATAGTTTTACCTTTCCAGATGGGGCAGGCTGGAAACTGTTGGATGAGAACCCTGATCGCCCGAAGAACCGCAAACTCAAGCTTTCCAACATTGGAACGGTTCGCCTCGTGATGCATCGCTCGCTCGGAGGCAAAATAAAGACGTGCACCATCAAACGGGAGAGCGATCAGTGGTATGTAATATTTACCTGTGAAGTGCAGAAAGAGACGTTGCCTCTCTCCTATGAAGATGTCGGTATTGATCTGGGGGTCACGCACTTTGCTGCTCTGTCCAATGGAGAGTTCATCGACAACCCGAGACATTACCGCAAGGCGGAGAAGAAGCTCAAGAACCTTCAGCAGTCCCTTGCACGCAAAAAACGCGGCTCTCACCATCGAAAGAAAGCGGTCACGAAAGTTGCCAGAGCACACCGCAAGATCAAAAATCAGAGGAAAGATTTTCAACACAAAGCCTCGCGTGTCTTGGTCAATCGTTATCAGGTGATTGCCTTTGAGGACCTCAAGGCATCAAACATGAGCAAAGCCCCCAAGCCGAAGCAGGATGAGGCAACGGGTCAGTACCTCCCCAACGGCGCGGCGGCAAAAGGAGGACTCAACAAATCGATCAATGATGCAGGATGGAGGATGTTCACAGGCATGGTGAGCGCCAAGGCTGCGAGTGCCGGGCGTACCGTTGTGTTTGTTGACCCCAACAAAACATCGCAGATCTGTAGTGGTTGTGGCATGGTCAAGAAAAAAGAGCTCTCCGAACGCTGGCATTCCTGTGAGTGTGGAGTAGAACTCGACCGCGATCATAATGCAGCAATGAACGTGCTCAAATTAGCGCATAAAACACTCTCGGGCGGGACGCGTCCAACGCCAAAAGCGTAGAAGCCTCCCCCTTCTAGGGGGAGGTACGTTCACGAAGACCCTACAGGTGCGTTCTATGACACGCTCGCCAAACACTATGGGGCGCCCTGGGGCTATGGCGGCGACCCACGCGTTATCTTCTACGTAAAAATTGATCACGTCGTCGGCCAGAACCTCTAGAAACGTTTGCCAGAATCTCTAGAAACGTTCAGAGGAACAATCTGAGAGGTGCTACAAGCTTTTGTTGTAACACCTCTCCGTTGTCTTATTGTTGCAGATACAGGGATACCAATGTAGTGCTAAGGAAGGAAACCTTCAGCCCTTCCATGTGCAATGTCAATGGAACGACTCTCTCAAGCAAGGAAAGGCGATAGGAATGCTCACCGACAAGCACTACTTCCAAGACTCTCACGGAATGCGCCGCGCTGAACGCCTCGTTCCAACCGCTCTGCCTCTGCTGGTGATGCTAATGATCATGCAATCTATCCTGTCAGCCTGCACCGCAAGCGCTCCAAGCACCCCAACCACACCACGCTTTGTCACTCCGTCGTCCTATGGATGCACGTCGCCCAGCGCCTGCGTCTCGAAAATGACCCTGGCTGAAAAAGAGGGGCAGGTGACTCAGGTGGAGAACAATGCCTTTACTCTGCCTGGCAACTCGATCGGCGATATCACAACCTATTTCATCGGATCGGTGTTGAGTGGTGGCGGGAGCGGCCCACAGGATCGCTCGGGCGGCACCGCTTCCCAATGGGCGGATATGGTCGACACCTTCCAGAGCTACGCCCTCCAGACACGCTTAAAGATTCCTCTCATCTACGGAGCTGACGCGGTCCACGGACATAACAATGTGTATGGAGCAACGCTCTTCCCGCAGAACATTGGGTTGGGAGCGATGCACGATCCGGCGCTGATCACGCAAGCAGAGCAGGCAACCCGCGACGAGGTACTGGGGACCGGTGTGCGTTGGACGTTTGGCCCTTGTGAATGTACGCCACAGGATATTCGCTGGGGACGCACCTACGAGGGGTATAGCGAGGTTCCCTCTGATAACGCAATCAACGGCGCAGCGGCCATCGTCGGCTTGCAGGGGAAGAACGGCGCGCTGGGACCAACCAATATCCTGTCAACCGCCAAACACTTCATCGGCGACGGTCACACAGCCTGGGGCACCGGCATGCCCTTCCTCAACGAGGGAGATGATCGGATTTCCGAGCAGCAGTTGGATAGCATTGACCTCCCACCCTATCGCGCGGCCGTCGCGAACAAGGTCGGCTCGGTCATGGTCTCCTATAGTAGTTGGAATGTAGTAAAAGATCATGCCAAACGGTATCTCATCACCGAGAAACTGAAAGGCACGGTAACCTACAGGAATGGTACCCCTGGCCTCGGATTCCAGGGCTTCGTGGTCTCGGATTGGCAAGCGATCGACCAGATCTCGTCGGACTACAACGACGACGTGCGCAGCGCGATTAACGCTGGTATCGATATGGTGATGGTCCCTGATGATTACAAAACCTTCATCAGCACCCTCGATAGCGAAATCAAGGCGGGCCACATCCCGATCTCCCGCATCAACGACGCCGTCACGCGCATCCTGTCCGCGAAGTTCGCAGCTGGCTTGTTTACCCAACCCTATACCAATCGCAGCTATATTCCCCAGGTGGGATCGGCCGCACATCGCATGGTAGCGCGACAGGCCGAGCGGGAGTCGCTGGTACTGTTGAAGAACAAAGGGACGCTGCCCCTCTCGAAGAGCGGAAGCTACACCCTGGTCGTCGGAGGCGATCACGCAGATAATCTGGGCTATCAGCTGGGCGGGTGGTCCATCACCTGGCAGGGAGGCAGCGGAGCTACCACCACGGGCACAACCCTCTGGCAAGCCATTCAGCGCGCCGGACTCTCCTCCTCAGTGAAACTAAACTTCGTCGGCACCAACACACAGGGAAACTACCGAGGGGACGTCGGGATCGTCGCCGTCGGAGAAACACCATATGCCGAATACAAGGGCGACACCAGTACCCTGGCACTCAGCGACACCGACGCCACAGAGGTCTCCGACGTGTGTAGTCGGGTCACAAAATGTGTTGTCTTATTGTTCTCTGGGCGCCCACTCATCATCAATCCCCAGCTGAATCAGTCCTCCGCATTCGTCGCCGCCTGGATCGGCTCAACGGAAGGCGAAGGCATCACCGACGTACTCTTCGGTGACGCGAGCTTTCGTGGCAAACTGACCTATACCTGGCCAAAGTCGGTGGCGCAGGAACCATGCAATCAGAATAACCGCTGCACCGGTGCCCTCTTCCCTTACGGATATGGCATCACCCCTTTCTAACCGATAATGCCAGTTCTACAGCCTGAATTGTTATTGCATGCCGCGTGGAAGTCGATTTGCGGCATCACTGCTTTGGGATGCTGGATTAATAACTTCGTTCCCGCTCAGTTCCAATCTGTCGTAGTTCATGTAAAATCACCATCATTTCTTAAATACCTTCAGGCGAGAGTGCAAGGATTGCCGATAACCAGCCACCACGCGCGCTTTAGCACACCGTCACCCCTCATCGCTCGCCTGCTCATTCACGAGAACTCGGCCGCATCATTTTGTCGATCATCATCACCACCTGCACGCGTGCTTCAGCCCGCTATCATCTCACTCACACAACGGTCGGATTTATTAGTAAACATCATAATGAGAAAAAGAAAGTGTACATCATAAATAGAGGGTGAGCTAAGATCCTAGCGATTTTGTGCAGTAAAGCAATTTGTTCTATTTGTGGGGGAGAAAATCTTTTATCTCTAGACAGCAAAAGCGAGATTCTAGCAAAACTCTTCCATATACCAGGGGTGAACACTTCCCTTCTTTTTCATCAGTTAGGACTCTAGAGTGTCTCTTTTCGCAGTCGTTGCACGTCGTGTATGGGTGGGACGCCGAAGAGGCTTTTGTACTCCCGATTGAAGTGGGAGGCATCCTGGTAGCCCACGCGATAGGCGGCACTGGCCGCGTCAAGGTCTTCCGAGAGCATCAGATGGCGGGCCTCTTGGAGCCGTAGCCGTTTCTGGAATTGCAAGGGGCTCATCGACGTGACGGCTTTGAAGTGGTGATGCAATCCCGAGACGCTCATGCCCAGTTCTCGCGCAAGCAACTCGATGGGAAGTGGCTGGTCGAAATCTTGGCGGAGTCGCTTGATTGCCCTCGCGATGGAGGGAGTATAGCCTCCCGACATCGCCAGGTGACGAAGCCGGGCACCCTGCTCTCCCACCAGGAGCCGGTAGATAATTTCCCGCGTGTAAAGCGGCATGAGAACCTCTGCTTCGGCAGGGGAATCCAAGAGCCTGATGAGCCGCACGAAGGCGTCCAGCAGGTTTCCATTCAACGGGCTGACGTCAATGGCCCTAACCTCAGGATGATTTCGAGGCTCGGAGTGACCAGCCTCAAGCATGACCGAACTGACAAGGGTGGGGGCGAGTTCCAGGCGGAGGCTGAGGAATGGCTGCTCCTTCGAGGCTTCGAGAACCTGACCGATGCTTGGCAGATCGACCGTCACCAGAAGATAGTGGAAGGGGTCGTACCGATAGTGGCTCTCTCCAAGGAGGAACTCCTTGCTCCCCTGGGCAACCACACACAGAGACGGCTCGACCACGCCGTACACCCGTTCCATCAGCACGGAGTTGCGGTACAGGTGCAGCCCTTGGAGCGGCTGGACGGTCCCATCGAAGCTGATGACTCGCCCGATTTGCTCCACCAACTCCTCGCGGTAGGCTTGCAACAACATGCTCTCGCGTGCTGCAGGCTTGTGGATCATTCCATTCATTCTAACCTCTTTCCTGGCTTCTGCCTTGCCCATCTGGAAGATTTGCAGGATTAGACAATCATTTTCACACTTTATTCTACCACTCTGCGCGGAAAGCGACCTATACTAGCATCAGACAGAGAACATGCCTCTCGACTTGTTGGACCTTTTCGCACATCGAGAAGATCTCGCGGTGAGAGACATGAGACCCAGCCCGGACAGACAACAAGAAGACTGATTTGCAGACTCTCGTGGGTCTTCAACCAACCCAACCCACAGCAGGAGGTTCTATGACTGAGAAGAAAATTTGGTTTATTACTGGTGCAGGCCGTGGAATGGGCGTCAATATCGCCAGGGCTGCTCTGGCCGCCGGGAACGCGGTCGTTGCCACTGGCCGCAACATCGATACCGTCACAAAGGCCATCGGGAAAGCATCGCCTTCATGGTGACTCGACCCCGCAGATCCTCTATTGCCGAACTGTGGGTCATGCCCACCTCTCAGGCCTGAACTCTCACTACAGCGATCTCGTCGCATTGTCGTAACTCATTCATTAATAAAGGAAAATTTCATATGAAATATCGCAACTTGCCCGGCACGGGCATAAACGTCTCGAACCTCGCCCTTGGTACGATGGGCTTTGGTACAGAGACAGACGAAAATGAAGCATTCGCAATCCTCGACACGTTCGTCGCGTCTAACGGCAACCTCATCGACACATCTAACGTATACGGTGGGGGGGCATCCGAAGAACTCCTTGGACGCTGGTTTGCCAGCCGTCCAGCCGAAGTGACTGAGCGAGTCGTTTTAGCCACGAAAGCACGATTTGGCACAGGTCCGGACACCAACGAAAATGGCACCTCTCGCCGTAACCTCGACCGTGCCCTTACGGCATCCTTACGACGTCTCGGTCGCGAAACAATCGATCTGTATCAACTTCATGGGTGGGACCCGCTAACACCAGTTGAAGAGACACTTCATTTCCTTGATGATGCCGTCCGAGCTGGAAAGATCAATTACATTGGACTGTCTAACTTCACTGGTTGGCAAATGCAACTTATGCTCTCGACAGCCAAGGCGCTGGGTCTCACCGTGCCTGTCACACTACAGCCACAGTACAGCCTCGTCTCACGTGAGATCGAGTTCGAGATTGTTCCCGCCGCCTTGCACAATAACATTGGACTACTGCCATGGTCTCCACTTGCCAGCGGTTTTCTTAGCGGGAAATACAACAAGGACGAAAAGGCGAAAAGTGATACTCGCGCCGGTTCCGGAAACCCGATGATGGAATACATCTTTGCTAATCTCGCAGCCAAAGAGCAAAACTGGGAAGTACTTGAAGCAGTACGAGACATCGCTTCAGAACTCAAGGTAACGCCCGCTCAGGTCGCCTTTAGTTGGATTGCCAACCGTCCAGGAGTTGTCGCACCGATCATTGGGGCAAGAACCATGAGTCAGCTTGAATCTAATCTCATAGCAGCGGATCTCGAGCTCAACGCCAACCAGACTACTCGCCTAGACAAAGTAAGTGCTCCTACGCCGAACGACTATCCGTACGGACCGTTCGGAGTGAAGCAGCGGGACCGTTATGTCGATTCCAGTGAACAGGCAATCACTGAACTCTTCTAACCAAATCTTTACCGTCAGACGTACTCAAAAAACACAGCAAGAAGCTGGCGGGGTAAGTTGACTAAATAGTATGCGAAGTATTGGAGGCTGACGATGCAACACAACGTCAACCGTTCGCCGGTGCTGTTCTCTAGAGAGGCTATCCAACAACGTAATCAAGGTGATCCAAGGGTTTCGCCGTAGCCGAATTCACCCATTTGGCATAAAGCAGGCCTGCACAGGGAAGCCGTTCCGGCAAGGAGCAGTCAAGATGATGAGCAAGAACAAGGAGACCTCTATGGCACACACACATTTTCGCTCTGCTCTGCAGGGCGCCAACGAAATTGAAATCACCGTGATCGGACGCTCCTCCGGCCAATCCCTTACCTACCCCATTTGGTTCGCCCAGGAAGGCGACAAGCTCTCTCTGCTTCCAGTGAAGGGATCAGAAATCGACTGGTACAAAAACCTGCGCAAGACTCCGACCATCCAATTGTCCGCCCGTGGGAAGACGTTCAAAACGCTTGCCCATCTTCTCACTGACGAGGCGCAGGTCGGCGAGGTCGCCCAGAAGTTCCGAGACAAGTACGGCGCGGAGCAAGTGAAAGCCTACTACCCCAAACTCGACGTTGCCGTCGAGTCCCACTTACGTGAGGTACCAGCGAGGGAATTGGCATATCGTTTCACACGCGTTGGCTCTACAACATAGACGAGAAAAGGAGCAATATTGATGATGACGAAGATACGAGTAGGTGTGGTGGGGCTGGGCGAAATAGCTCAGGTTGTCCACTTGCCCATTTTGCAGGCGCGCGCCGACCAATTTGAGATCGCTGCCATCTGTGATATTTCGCAGGAGCTGCTTAGTGCTTTGGGAGAACGCTATAACGTGCCTGCAGAACACCGCTTTACTGACTATACGGAGATGGCCGCACAAAGCGATCTCGACGCGATCCTGGTACTCAATAGCGATGAATATCACACCGATTCTGCCTTGGCCGCCATTCACCATGGCAAGCATGTCCTGATTGAGAAGCCCATGTGCCTGACGCGCCAGGAAGCGGAGTCGATCATCGCCGCACGCGACGAGGTGGGTGTTCAGATCATGGTGGGCTATATGCGCCGCTATGCGCCCGCCTTTGTCGAGGCCGCCAAGCACATCCACGCGCTTGAGAAGATCAACTATGCCCGGGTACGCGATATCATCGGGCAGAATAGCCAGTTTGTGGAGCAGTCCAGTATCGTGTTGCGTCCGGGAGATATTCCTGCGGCGGCGGCGCAGGATCGTGCAGAGCGAGCTCGCCGCCTGGTGAAGGAAGCTATTGGCGATGACACCCCACCGTTAGCAGACACTTATCGTCTGCTCTGTGGCTTGAGCAGCCATGATCTCTCGGCCATGCGCGAACTGCTGGGAATGCCCAAAGGCGTTGTCGCCGCTCGGCAGCATGGGAGCTTTTTGGTCGTGCTTTTTGATTATGAGACCTATACAGTCAGCTTTGAAACCGGTATCGATCACCACCGTCGTTTCGATGCCCACATCCAGATCTACGGCGACACCAAAGAGATCCGCGTCCAGTACGACACGCCCTACATTCGCCAGTTGCCCACCCAGCTCTTCCTGACTGAGACGCAGGGCGAGTCCTATGAAGAGCGCGTGCTTCGACCGACCTTCACCGATGCGTACGTCATGGAATTGCAGCATTTCCATGAGGCTGTCACACACAACGTAGCGCCCAAGACGACTGCCGAGGATTTCCTGCACGACCTCGATCTCTTTGACATGATTATCAACGCGTTGCGGCCTCTCCACTGACTATTCTGAGCGGCACAGGCAATGCATCATGCGGCCCACAGTATGGAGAGCCCGGCTGACCTCATCAGCGCTGCTGTGGAAGTGCTGGTCAAAGAGCAGTGTGAGTTGCCTGCCTTTGGGACACTAGAGCGTATGGCTCGACGTATCCGCACTCTAGTCCATAGAGGAATCTATCGTGGCATTGCTGCTCGCCTGACCAATGAGCAAGCAGCATCCCTCATCCGCTTACTTGAGGTTGATCCCACCTCTGGACTCTCCGCGTTTCATCAGATCAAGGAGACGCCCAAGAGTGCAACCCTGACCCACTTGGATGAGTGGCTCTCTCGCCTCACCTGGCTTCAATCGTTGGGGAACATGCAGCCAGTCCTCGTCGGCGTGCGTCCAGCCAAAGTGAAGCATCTGGCAGAAGAGGCAGCATCTCTGCATGCCACCAACCTATGGGACTTTTCGGCTGAGAAACGCCTTGCGCTGCTGGTATGTCTCATTCAGTCTGCCCAGACCTCGACCCGTGATGAGATCCTTCAGATGTTTATCAGACGCATGAGTCGGATGACAACCTGTGCCAAAGAGGAACTAGAGCGCGTGCGCACGTCAGAACGAGGCATGGCTGAGCACTTGGTCGAGGTCTTCGCCGATGTCTTGGCCGTGGCTGCGGAAAAAGAGGACCCCGCCAAAACGATGGGAGCGATTGCAGAGGTACTTGAACGAGAAGGAGGAACAGCACTCTTGCATGAACAGTGTGAGCAAGTCAGTGCTCATCATGGCGACCGCTATCAGCCCTTTGTCTGGAAATTTTACCGTTCGCACCGAAAAGCCCTCTTTCGGGTGATCAAGACCCTTGATTTCCAATCCACCAGTTCTGACCAGACCCTCATTGATGCAATGAACTTTCTTATTGCACATGAACATGATTCCAAGAAGTACCTGGAAGCGACCTTTGATCTGCAATTTGCCAGCCAGAAATGGCAACGCACGGTGTTGGTGCGGCGTAAACAGAAAACGTGGTTTGTGCGTCAGCATCTGGAAACCTGCGTCTTCTCCTATCTGGTTGCTGAGTTAAAGACGGGCGATCTCTGTGTGCAAGGCAGTGAACAATTTGCCGATTATCGTGATCAGCTCCTCTCCTGGGAGGAGTGCGAACCGAAAGTGGCCGAGTATTGTCAGCGGCTCAACCTTCCCATGACGGCAGAAGGCTTTGTCGAACACTTGCGAAACCAGCTCACCGAGGTGGCCGCAGAAGTAGACCGTACCCGTGAGTCGAATCACGAGTTGATGATCAATGAGCGCGGAGAACCCGCCCTCAAAAAACTACGTGCCAAAGCGACCCCTGTAGGACTAGCACAATTGGATGAGGCGCTACGCGAAAAGATTCCTGAGCGTCATCTGCTTGACGTGCTGGCTCGCATTGATCACGTGACCCACTTTACCCGTCACTTTGGCCCACTCTCCGGCAACGAGCCAAAAACGACAGATAGCACGTTGCGGCAACTTTTAACGCTTTTTGCCTATGGGACCCATCTTGGCCCTCATCAGATGGCTCGCCATCTTCGAGGCTTGCTCAATGCCGACCAGATTGCACATATCCACCATCGTCACTTTACCACGGAGAAACTGGAGGCTGCACTCCGCGATATTATTGATTGCTTCAATCACTACTTGCTTCCCCATTACTGGGGAGATGAAAAGCGAGTGGCCGCTGATGGAACACAGTACGATCTGGCAGAAGAGAATTTACTGGCCGAACAACATATCCGCTATGGAGGGTATGGAGGTATTGCGTATCATCATGTGAGCGATATATACATTCTTCTTTTTTCTCATTTTATTGCCTGTGGAGTCTGGGAAGCAATTTACATCTTAGATGGACTTATTCGTAATCGCTCGTCGGTCAAACCCACAACGGTTCACGCGGATACCCAGGGCCAGAACCTGCCTGTGTTTGGTCTGGCTTCGTTATTGGGCGTCGAGTTGATGCCGCGCATCCGCAATTGGAAAGACTTGACCTTCTACCGTCCGACAAGCACAACTCACTACACGCATATCGAACAGCTCTTTGGGGATCAAGTGGTCGATTGGGAGCTGATCCAAACCCATTGGCAGGATCTGTTACGGGTGGTAATCTCAATCCAGGAAGGGAAAGTGTTGCCGTCCATGCTCTTGCGCAAGCTGACCACCTATAGCCGCAAAAATCGTCTCTATCAGGCATTCTATACCTTGGGAACGGTCGAGCGTACCATCTTCCTGCTCAAGTTTATTTCGGATGTGAAGCTGCGGGAAATTATTCATCGCAGTACCAATAAAACAGAGCAATACAATAATTTTGAAGATTGGATTATGTTTGCCTCTGGAAATGCACTCCTGGATAGAACGTATGAGGAGATTGAAAAGCGCGTAAAGTACACGGGCGTTATTGCGAATTGTGTCATGCTCGATAATGTGATTGAAATGAATGCAGCACTCAATACGCTGGCAGCAGAAGGACTCATTCCCACCATTGACGAGTTGGCTGCACTCTCGCCCTATCAGACCAGACATCTCAAGCGCTTCGGCAATTATGAATTAGATCTTTCGCAGATCACTGCTCCTCCGACTGAGGACCTCACATTTGAGATTGAGCAAGCAGCGGAACCTGTAGCAGTCGAGGCTGGCGTGCCCTCCTAAGGAGCACTACACTTTGGCAGTCGAGACCCCTGTGTGAGAACAACTGCCCAGTTTTGAGTAGAATTGTATCATCCACACACGAGGCAACGACTGTCAAAGATGAAGATATTGCTAGTACCTGGGGTAATCATTCGCTCGACTATCGCCTGAATATAACAAATTGCTTTACTGCACAAAATCGCTAGGATCTTAGTCCACCCTCAAATATCCTTGTTAATATCTAAATAGTATGGGATAATATAGGAGCGTATAGGTAATGAGCGGTGAAATTCGATGAGTATCGCCCGGGAAGAATAGTTTTCTTATAGCCTATATACATATATATGAGAATAGGTGGAAAAACTTTTATGAAGAAGGGTGAAATAGCAAGTAATGGAGGAATGATCGGGCAGGAAGAGCAATTTCTATTTGTAGGCGAGATGCTAGCTCTGGATCTCGTGAATACGGAAGTGGTCGTGCGCGGGAGGCGGCAGGATAAGCTGCAGGCAGGAGCGGATGTCAGGGTGTGGTGGGAGGAGGTGCGCGGACATTATCCGGAAGTTGAGAACGTGCGAGGAGAGAATGAGGAAAGCACTGTGTATGATCAAGCGCTGCTGGACGCGCTCAAAGAGCTGCGGGGTGCGTTGCGACATATCTTTGGAGCGATGATAGAAGGTAATGCGCCTATAGAGGCTGATGTGCGAGTACTGAATGAAGCGTTACGCACAGGATATCACGCCCTTGAATACAGAGAAGATGGCAATTTGCTCGCTGTCTATCACTCATATGACAGGACGAAGGGCGAAGTATTACTGCCCATCGCACTTTCTGCTCTACGCCTGATACAGGATAGCGAGAGGAAGCGACTACACAAATGCGATAACGAGCGCTGTATTCTGTACTTCTATGATACAACCAAAAGCGCCACACGGCGCTGGTGCAGCCCTGGCTGTATGGACCGAGCCCGCTCCGCCCAGCGCTACAAACGGGCGAAAGAAAGAAATATACTTAAGCTCTAGGATAACCAATAACTCAAGGTTCTAAGTGTCGGAACCCCATCGTATCCTCATTGTCGCGGGGGGGGGGGGGGGGGGGGGGGGGGGCGGGGGGGGTGGGGTGGTT
>CAXTXB010000039.1:14910-20238 GCA_964247965.1 uncultured Dictyobacter sp.
AAAAAACCCCCCGCCCCCCCCCGCCCCCCCCCCCGCGACAAGTATCTATCCTTTCAGCGCTCCAGCAGTCAGGCCAGTGACGATGCGGCGTTCGAGCAAGACGATCAGGATCACAAGCGGCACCACCGAGAGAATCGTCGCCGCCGAGAGCACGCCGAAGTTTGTGGTGAATTCCGTCTGGCTGATATTCACGATACCCACCGGTAGGGTATACGTATTCGAACTGGTATAGTTGAGCGCGAACAAGTACTCGTTCCAGTCCCCGACGAAGACGATGATGGCCGTTGCGAGCAGGCCCGGGATGGTGAGGGGGAGGACGATCCGCCAGAAGGTGCCGAAGCGGGAGAGGCCATCCATGATTCCCGCCTCCTCCAACTCACCCGGCACGTCCTGGAAGAAGGCGATCAGGACAAGGACGGCGAGCGGCAGGCCAAAGATAGAGTAGGGCAGGATCAGGCCTCCCCAGGTATTGAGCAGGTGCAGCGCTAACAGGACCTGGTAGATAGGGATTACCTGCACCAGAGGAGGGAACAAAGAGAAAAATAATACAAAAAGGAGAAGTGCGGTTTTGAAGCGGAAGTGTAGGCGGGCAAAGGCATACGCGGCGAGTGTTGCCAGGATCATTGTAATAATAGTTGAGACGACGGAGACGACAGTACTATTTACGTAGTAGTGACCGATATCCCCTTGCAGCGCCTGGACGTAGCTGGCGAGATTCGGGTGCGCGGGCAGCAGCGTGGCGGGAACAGACGTCGTTTCTTGCGCTGTCATAAGCGAGGTGAGGAGAGCCCACAAGAGCGGGAAGAATTGCAGGATCAGCACGACGACGGCGATGGCATAGATAATCGTGCGCGTCGTTATATGTTTCAGGGCATTACGTCTTTTGCGCGTGGCGATTGCGTCGGCGGGAGCGCTGAGCGCTGAGCTTTCGCGTACGAGTTGAGCCATAATATATTTCTCCTTGCCTGCTACAACGCACGTTCTAGTCACATACAACAACCATGAAGGATGATCGCTACGCGGGACGATAGAGAGTTCTCAGGTAGATGTAGATGAATGCGAACGAGATAAGCATCAGGACAACGGCAATATTCGAGCCATAGGGGAAATCGCCGTATTGCTGAATTTGAGTATAGATGTACAGGCCAAGATTCTGCGTCGAGGTGCCGGGAGCGCCATTAGTAAAGGCGCTAATGAGATCGAAGGCCTGCAGAGACTCGATGGTACGCAGGACCAGCGTCACCACCAGGGTAGCGCGGATCAATGGCAGCGTGACGGTCCAGAGCGCCTGCCAGGCGGTAGCGCCATCCACGCGTGCCGCCTCCAGCACCTCGCCGGGTATAGCCTGTAAACCAGCAAGCACCAGCAGCGCCACCAGTGAATTGGCCTTCCAGATAGCCAGGATATAGATAAGATTGGTCGCGAGCTGGGCAGATCCCAGCCAGACGGTTGGATGAGCCGGATTCATCCAACCGAGATGGATCAAAAGGCTGTTGATCAGGCCGTACTGATCATGAAAGATGTAGGCCCACATCACAGAATTCGTCGCCGTAGGAATTGCCCACGGGAAGATCACCGCCGCACGAATGAGCCAGCGA
The DNA here is from genome assembly GCA_964247965.1 of uncultured Dictyobacter sp. Classification (GTDB taxonomy): domain Bacteria; phylum Chloroflexota; class Ktedonobacteria; order Ktedonobacterales; family Ktedonobacteraceae; genus Dictyobacter. Next base: position 16,509 of record CAXTXB010000039.1, read on the forward strand.
CCAGGAAAGTTAATATTCGCGAACAGCGCCAGGGCCGTTCCAAAGATCATCTGCCCCGTCACCGTAATCACGGTGAAAAGCAAAGAAAAGCGCAAGGCACTCCAGAACTGATTATCATGTAGAAGCCGAACATAGCCAACCAATCCCGCCAGCGTCGTCCCCTTGCCAAAAGAGCCTCCCTGCTGAAACGAGAGCCAGAGCGTGCTCACCGTAGGATACACGCACAGCGCAATCAACGCCAGCAGCACAGGCGTCAGCATCGCCCACGCTAAGCGCTCCTCCCTGAGAGCTAAAGAGGAACGCCTGGCCTGTGTACGAAGTACAGCCATCGTGTTTCTCCATTCATAATATGTATAGAAACCGGCTCACTCCACATCGGCTAATTTTAGAACCAGCTCCTTCTGCTATACGATAGATGCAATCTGAGATTGTACCCCGTTCAGGGCATCGGCTGCCGAGCCCTGGTTGCTCAGTACACTATTGATGGCTGCCTGTAGGGGAGTCGTGAACTGGTTATAGGCCTTGAGCTGTGGACGATTATTGCCCGAATTAAGGATCGTCGCCAGTTGCTTGAACTGAGGGAATTTGGCCTGCAACGTGGAATCATTCACGACATCCGGTCGGCTCGAAACCAGGCCTGCCTTTGTTGCCAGCGAAGTCTGCGTATCCTTGCTCAGCATATAATCGATAAACTTCCAGGCCTCATCCTTGTGTTGCGAATTCGCGTTGATGCCCAGTACCCAGCCGCCGGTACAGCCATGTCCCGTATTTCCGCTCGTCGCCAGCGTAGGCGCGATTCCAACTTTGCCCGCCACCTTCGACTTCGCCGCATTATTAGCAAGCGCGTAAGCATAAGTCCAGTTGCGCATAAAAGGAGCCTGACCGCTATTGAAGAGGGCCAGAATGTCATTAGGAGCGTATGTGTTTGTCCCCTCAGGCGAGATCTTTGAGCTATAGATCAGACCTTGCAAGTACTGTAGGGCATCGATGGCCGCCGGACTATTCACTATGAGCTTGCCGGGCGTGCCAATATTCGAACCCGCCCCCCAGAGCATCTCAAGCCACTGATCCACAATCGCCTCAATCTTCTTGCCCGGAATCAGATAGCCGAACTTGACCCCGCTGGCAGACTTATCAGCCAGGATCTTCGTCGCCAGCGAATTCAAATCGTCGCGCGTCTGCGGAACGGTCCCGCCGCCATATTTCTGCACCAGGTCCGTGCGGTAATAGAGCAGGCCGATATCCATATAACGCTGGATGCCATAGAGTTTCCCCTGATACTTACCCACGCTGCCCGCGCTAGGCCAGAACTGCTTCAGATAGCTATCCGACGCATACTGATCTAGAGGAGCCAACCAGCCAGCCGATCCAAACTGAGCGGGCCACGTCACATCAATATGCACAACATCAGGAGTCGCCGACTGAGCCTTAAAGGCTGTAATAAACTTGCTGTACTGGTCCGTCGCCACCGGAGGAAGTTCCAGATATTCAACCTTGATCTTGCCCGAGTTCATCTGATTAAACTTATTGATCTCCGCCAGCTGCTCGCCCGTCTGATCGCTCAAGGCGGCATACTGAATCGTTACGGGACCACTTGAAGAGCTTGAAGTGCTGGACCCGCCACAACTCGCTAGTAAGGGTCCCAATGCAGTTGCACCCAGGCCCGCCTTGACGCCATAGCCAAGAAATGAGCGACGGGAGACAGGGACGGCGGGCGACGATGCCTCTGATAATGAAACCAACGGGGAGATCTCTTTCTGGTTTTCCATATGCTGCCGACCTTTCTGACGGAATAAGGGTAAAGTAATTTCCCACATGTAGGGAAGCAATCAATAAAAAGAGAAAGATGGGTGACGATCTATAGCAGATTATATCACCATACCTTCAATTACAGGGCGCATAAAAAAACACCACGTTGATAAGTAAATAGTGATGTTGCATGAAGCCTCTCAAAGTTGATTAAATTGATTAACTATGTTTATTATTATTATAATAAAGAGAAATGTATGCGTTGTCAATGCTTATGAGTCTGTAATGTCGCCTGGAAAGCGACTCGCATGGGGCGATTGGAGGGTACTGCTCTGGCATAGCTCATGTAACCGGCTCCCTGCGCGCAGGGAGCCGGTTACATGGAGTGAGTCGGTCCAGTACTGCTCTGTCCTGTGAAGGCGTACTTGTGATATGATTCAAAAAAGTCAGTAGACTGGTAGATCAGTAGCACAGAATGTAGAATAAGAGCATTTGTAGGGAAAGAGTTCAGTTTAAATAGTTGTTTAAGAAGGCAGGAAATAATGACGACTACGAATGCAGTGGATACACTAGGTACAAAGGGATCGAAGTATACAGGCCCGATTATTGATACAGACATTCACGAGACGTTTACATCATTACAAGACCTGGTACCGTATTTAAAAGAGCCATGGCGTGGACTTATTGTGCGTAAAGCGTGGACGGGAATCGTTTCGCCATTAGCGTACTGGGCCAGCCATGGTGTAATGAGGGGGGATGCGCTGCCAGAATCCGGTACGGGCGCGGGCTCTGATTATCAATTATTGAAGGAACAGGTATTCGACCTGTATCCGATTAAATATGGTATTTTGACGGGCCAGTTTGTGCCGGGGGTCATGCCGGGACAATTCGAGTTTGCCACCGCCCTGGCCTCCGCCTACAACGACTATGTGCAGGAGCACTGGCTGCCGCAGGACAAACGGCTCCTCACCAGTCTGCACGTTGCGCCGCAAGATCCGCAGGCGGCGGCACGTGAGATCGATCGGCTGGGCGACCATCCCCAGGTCGTGCAGATCATGCTCCCGATTGGGAAATGGTCCTATGGAGACCCCTTTTATCATCCCATCTTTGAGGCCGCCCAGCGGCACAATCTTGTCATCGGGATGCATCATCATGGCGAAGTGCAGAGTGCGCTGGGATCGGGCCGCTACTACTTCGAGTGGCACGTAAACGTTCCGCAGGGAGCTATGGCGATGCTCACCAGCCTGATCAGTAACGGCGTATTTGAAAAATATCCCGGCCTCAAATTTGTCATAATAGAGAGCGGCTATAGCTGGCTGCCGCACCTCATGTGGAGACTGGACCAGAACTACCGGTCGCTCCACCAGGAGATCCCCTGGGTCAAGAGCCTGCCATCCAGGCATATTCGCGAGCGCGTCAAATTCTCCACCCAGCCCATCGAGGACATCAGCGCCGCAAACTGGATGCGACTCATTGACATGGTAGAGAGCGATCGCATGTTCGTCTTCGCCACCGACTATCCACACTGGGACTTCGACTCGCCCGAGGCCGCCATCCCAGGCGACCTGCCCGCTGATATACGACGCAAAATCTTCTACGAGAACGCGCGGGAACTGTACGGCTTCTCAGAATAGACAGTTGGAAGAGGAAATGTATGAAATACCATGTGTGTCGCGAGGAAGATGTACCCGCAGGCCAGATGCGCACATATACCATTAAGAATTTCCCTGTTGTAGTTGTGCATAGCAAGAAAGGTGAGTTCTACGCCATCTATGGAATCTGCCCACACCAGCACAGCCAACTAGGACGAGGTGTGCTCGGAGGCCTGACCGAGGCGGGAGAACCAGGCGAAGATTTCCGCTACACACGCGAGGGCGAGATCATTCGCTGTGCATGGCACGGCTTTGATTATGATGTAACGACCGGCACGTGTTTAACAGCCCCCGAGAAATTAAGGGTAAGAACATACCCGGTCATTATC
>CAXTXB010000040.1:0-12672 GCA_964247965.1 uncultured Dictyobacter sp.
AATACCATCCTTCCTCATTTTTCAAAAATTCCCCATGAGTCGTTATGCCCAGGTTGCCATATGCGCTATAGTATGCTATATAAGAGAAGCCTTTCAATGCACGATCATACCACGCTCGCTGTGTGTTCGCTATTTTTTTGCTTCATTAATCAAATATCAGGAGTATTTCATTGTTTACATGCAATCGAGGAGAGGCTATTGAGCTTGGCAATGGCTATAGCCTGCTTTTATTAGGGGGCGCGGGTGCCCTACCCTCACCGCAGGCGCGCTCGTTTGAGTTGGCCGGCGACCAGCTACAATTCGCTCCCGACCGACCTGCGGATGTGCGGCACATTAAGCTGGATGTGGCGCTGGACTTTGAGCGGGAGACGGTGAGTGGAACGGCGTCTACGACCTTTTCCGCGCTGTATGAAGAGGTCAAAACTATTTCTTTGGATGCCGAAGAGCTCCAGATTGAGGCTGTTACGCTTGCTGGTGGATCAAAGTTATCCTATGCTTATACGGGTAGGAAAATCTTCGTGACCCTGGATCGTACCTACAAGCATGGCGAAGAGTTCACCGTCGCGATCCAGTATCACGCCAAACCCCGTACCGGCCTGCATTTCATCAAGCCTGCACCAGAAGATCCAACGCGCCCCGTCCAGGCCTGGAGCTTTGGTCAGCCGCGCTACCATAGCTACTGGTTTCCCTGCCACGATGCTCCCAATGATCGCGCCACGACAGAGATCATCGCGACCGTGCCGGCCCGGTTCCTCACCATCTCTAATGGCAATCTACTGAGCGTGACCGACAATGGTGCCGACAATGGTGCCACAAAGACACATCATTGGCGACACGATGTTCCGCATGCGGTGTATCTTATTTCATTGGTCGTGGGCGATTTCGCGGTCATCGAGGATAGCTATAACGACAAGCCGGTCAACTACTATGTGCGCAAGGATCGCGCAGAGGACGCTCCTCTTTATATGGGCAAGACGCCAGCGATGATGCGTTTCTTTTCCGAACTCACCGGCGTTGAGTATCCTTATGATAAGTACGCGCAGACTGTCGTCGAGCTCTACACGGGTGCAATGGAGCATACGACGGCGACGACGCATAGCTTTGCACTGCTGCCCGACAAGAAGGCGGCGCTGGATATCGGTGTGGACCTGACGACGGTGGTGGCACACGAGCTGGCACACCAGTGGTTCGGCGATCTCGTGACCTGCCGCGATTGGTCGAATGCCTGGCTCAATGAAGGCTTCGCGACCTATTTTGAGCAGATGTGGGGGGAGTACGATCGGGGCAACGACGAGTTTAAATATTCGATGCTGCAGGAGAAGCAGGGCTACCTGGCCGAGGACCACGAGTATCGCCGCCCGATCGTCTATTATGTCTATCACGATCGTGGCTTCGAGCTATTCGATCGCCACCTCTATAATAAAGGGGCCTGGGTGCTGCATATGCTGCGTCATCATCTTGGACACGAGAATTTTCGCCGCGGCATCCACGCCTATGTTGAGCGCTATCGCACACACGAGGTGATTACTCCCGATCTCATGCGTACTCTGGAGGAGACTACGGGACGCAGCCTGGAGCGATTCTTCCAGCAGTGGCTGTACGGGGGCGGCCACCCCGAATTGGACGTGAGCTACTCCTGGAATAGCGAGCAGAAGCTAGCGAAGCTGAAGATTAAGCAGACGCAGAAGGTTGATGAGCTTACAGCTTGCTTCTCTACTCCTCTCGATATCGCCTTTACAATTCCTGCCGATGACGAGTCGAAGAGTGAGGGACAGCAGACGCGCATGGTGAGCACGAAGGTTATGCAGGTCCTGCTCGGCGAAGATGGGCAGGTCGAGCAGAGCTTCTATCTGCCTTTGGAGCGCGAGCCCCTGATGGTACGCATTGATCCCGATGGCTGGCTGCTCAAGACTCTTAAGTTTGAGTGCTCAACTACCATGCTACGCTACCAGCTCGCACAAGATCCCGATGTGCTTGGTCGCGTCGAGGCGGCGGAAGAGCTAGGCAAGCGGAAAGAGGATGTCAGCCTTGCCGCCCTCACGACGGCTTTGAACGACGATGCCTTCTGGGGCGTGCGCGTTGCTGCCGCTAAGTCTCTGGCAAGCCTGGGGGACGAGAATGCCCAGGACGTACTCATCAAGTCCCTGCAAGAGCTTGATCCGACTCGTTTCTCGCGTGTCCGACAGGCCATTGCGCAGGCTCTGGGCAATTATCAGGCTCCTCAACAGATTGAGCTAGCACAACGCTCCGCTGAGGCCCTACGCACCGTACTTGAGCACGGCGATGTTAGCTATCTCGTAGAGTCTGGGGCCGCAGAGGCACTGGGCAAGACGCGCATCGAAGGTAGCGTGGACTCCTTGCTTCAGTTGCTGGAGCGTCCAGGTTGGATGCACGTGGTGCAGCGCGGTGTCTTCAATGGCCTGGGTGCCACAGGCGAGGACCGCGTGGTCAAGAGCATTATCAGCTATGCAATCAATGACCGGAACTATCCGACGCTCCGTCGCGCAGCCATCGCAGGCATCGTCGCCGTGGGCACGAATCGCTATCTCTATGGGGAAGAGGTGCGCCAGCAGGCAGTAGATGCCCTTTGCACAGTCGTAGAGCATGATAGCTGGCCTCCTGCCCGCGCCCTTGCCTCTACCGCCCTCGCCAGCTTCGGTGAAGTTCGTGCCGCAAGCCTGTTAGAGCGCCTTGCCGCCTCCGAGCTCGACTCGGCGGTCCAGCGCAACTTCCTGGTCGCCGCCCGCAAGCTTCGCTCCGCCGGCAAAGACGATGCCCAGCTCAAACAGCTCCGCACCGACCTTGACGAGGTCCGCGAGGAGAACCGCAAGCTTCGCGATCAGCTCACCAACCTCGAAGCCCGCCTGAAGTAATACTTAGGACCCTTACAGAGAGCTCTGGTCTCTCTGTAAGGGTCCTTTCATCAGTTCTATACATAAACATAAGTGCAACAAGCGAATGAGCGTATACGTACTAATAAGGTACTAGCAAGCTCTGCGTAGCGACAATCCCTTGCGGTCAATGCTGTTTAAATAAGAGGAATGAGTCCGAAAGTGGCCCGAAAAAGCTGAGCAAATTGAGCTCAAATCTTGTTACAAGGATGAGTTTTCCGTACAATTTTCATCGTAATTCTCCTTATTTAAACAGCATTGATCCCTTGCGGTTGTCGTGGAAGGCGAGCTAATAAAGTACTGGACCGACCCACTTCATTTAACCGGCTCACTCCGCGTAGCGACAATCCCTTGCAGTTGTCGTGGTACCTAACCTCTGAAGCGGAGCGAGCCGGTTAAATGAAGTGGGTCGGTCCAGTCCAGTACGTTCCCTTCTAACTGCGCATGATAACGTATCACAGAAAAAGGAGCAAGAAACGCATGGCTTCCTCTCTTAGCTACCTGGCCGGTCAGGAATTAACCTGGGTTCCTACGATGGCATTCAAGGCCCGCTACGATCTCGTTGCACCGGACAGCAGAGTACTAGCGACACTGGACATGAGCAATTGGACTTCGAAGGCGCAGGCCAGTGTTTCGGAAGGGACGCTCTTCATACGTAAAGAGAATTGGTCCGGCCTCAAGGTGGGCATTTACGCGCTTGAGCAAGGCCCGCTCGTCGCCACTTATCAACGCAAATGGACCGGCACACGCGGTCAGCTTGTCTTTCCCGATGGGCACTCGTACAATTGGAACAAGATCAACTTTTGGGGCACACAAAAAGCCTGGACAGACTCTACTGGCAATACCGTCTACGTACAGCTCTCGGCTAAGGGCTTCTCGCGCACATCCACCGTCTTGATACATCCACAAGCCACAGACATACCAGAACTTTCTCTACTAGTCGTGCTTGGTCTCTACAACATCATTATTGAAAGACGAGACGCAGCCGCTGCCAGCGCAGGCGCTACTGGCTAGGAAAATCGCTACAGGCGTACGAATTAACGAGTGAGGAGAGAGGCCTATCGTGATGGGATCACATTCATTTTAAGAAACAACTGCGAAAAGTCCTAATGTATGTCGGCAGCATCTAGACAACACAAATTGAAGTAGATATAATAAACTCGTAGTAAAAAATAAATTCTCCGAAGGGTGATTTATGAGTATGAGCGTAAACATAAGGCACAACTAAGCGAAGCCCATCCCGGGTTTACAGCTTGAGTACGTTTATATGCTCCACGCTTAGCGTGGACATATGTGCCTCTCTCTGATTTAGCATCCTTTTCAAGATAGGGCTTCGCAACAGGTCGCATCAGCTTTAGCGCTGTGCGGCTTTTTTGTGCCCTCTGTAACGCTCTGATCTTGAAAGGAACGTGCTATGTCCGCCATTGAACGCCCCGGCATTCTTTATTCGCAAAACTTTCTTAAAAGCCCATCTCTGGTTGATCAGCTTCTGAATAAGAGTGACATCAATTCTAATGACGTTGTCTATGAGATAGGACCAGGCAAAGGCATCATCACTCAACGCCTTGCCTCGCACTGCCGACAGGTCATCGCTATAGAAAAAGATCCCAGGCTTGTAGATGTTCTATGCTCCAAATTCGCTAGCATCTCCAATATCAGGATTGCCGCTGGCGACTTCCTGGAGTATCATCTCCCCAACGGCCATTACAAAGTATTCGCAAATATCCCCTTTAACATCACAAGCGCCGTCGTAACCCATCTGACAAACGCTCCCGTCCCACCTGATGATGCCTATCTGATTATGCAAAAGGAGGCTGCAGAAAAATTCCTTGGTCAACCACGCGAATCACTTTACGGCATACTTCTGAAATCATCCTTTGAACTAGAAATCATCCACCACTTCCACCGCCATGATTTCACGCCCGCGCCACGCGTTGATGTAGTAATGCTCCGCTTGCGTAAACGAGGTCCCCCACTGCTATCATCCAACGACATGCAACTCTTTCGAGACTTCGTCGTCTATAGCTTCACAATGCCAAAACCATCTCTGCACTCCACCCTTAAGAGCATCTTCACATCCCCTCAGCTCAAACGATTGAGCATGCAACTAGATCTTGCTGACACACCCACCTCCTTTGAGCTTGAGCAATGGCTTTCCCTGTTCCGTTCTTTTAAGCAACTCGCTGGTCCCCAGGCAATTTACGCTGTTCGTGGCAGCGAAAAACGCCTCCGCCATCAACAGGTCAACCTCGAAAAAGTTCATCGCACATCCATTGCAAGAAGGGGAAAAGGCAAGTAATGTTCATCTCTTCACTAGATAAATTTTTATGGCTTCACCGCTCTCCAGAAGTATATCTACTTGTTCTACCATTTTTTCTTTCTACACCCTTTTGCGCGAAGCGCAAAAGGGTGTAGAAAGAAAAAATGGTAGAACAAGTAAACAGAAGAAGGGCACGCTGATAGATCATTATTATTTATGGACGAATGATATCATGAATTAATGCTTGAGGCTGCACAGGTGTATCGCTCCAGGTGTAGCAGTCCAGCAAGGTGTTTTGTATCGCTTCGGCTTCGTGGTCATCGCGTGCATGGATTTCTATCAATGGATCGCCGGCGTTGAGGTGGGTGCTGATTTTGGCTTGCAGGATCAGGCCGGTGCGGTGGTCGATGGGGTCGCCTTTTTTGAAGCGGCCGGCCCCCAGGCTCATACTTGCCAGGCCGATCTGTTCGGTGTGGATGGATGCGATGTACCCGGCGCGTGGCGCGGTAAGCATGACGCGAACAGGAGCCTTGGGTAATAATTGAGGATCTTCGATTTGTCGTCGATCGCCACCTTGCGCGGCGATCACCTCGGCCAGCTTTTGGACGGCTGCTCCCGATTGGATGGTTTGCTGAATGAGTTTGTCGGCCGCCTCGGCACTGGGGACCTTGCCCGTCATGAGTAGTAGTTCTGCTGCCTCGTGATAACAGAGCTCAGATACGTCTTCTGGACCCTCTCCACGCAAGATGGCGATGGCCTCCGCCATTTCAAGTGCGTTGCCAACCGCGCGGCCCAGAGGTTGCTCCATGGAGGTGATGGCCGCGACAGTGTAGAGGCCAGAGGCGCGCCCTATCTCGACCATTGCCTGTGCCAGTCTGTGCGCTTGCCCAATTGTTTTCATAAAAGCGCCGTTGCCGAACTTGACATCGAGGAGCAGGTGTGAGGCTCCAATGGCCAGCTTCTTGCTCATGATACTGGAGGCAATCAGGGGAATGCTGTCTACGGTGCTGGTTACGTCACGCAGGGCGTAGAGCTTGCCGTCTGCCGGTGCAAGGTCGTTGGATTGGCCGGCCAGAACGATCTGGTGTGCCTGGAGGATGGCGAGAAACTCTTCGCGTGAGAGCGTGGCGCGGAAGCCATGAACGGCTTCCAGCTTGTCAACAGACCCACCTGTAGGCCCCAGCCCGCGGCCTGTCATCTTCCCCCCCGCGACTCCACATGCCGCAACTAGCGGCGCGACGGCGATCGTTACCTTATCTCCCACTCCCCCGGTGCTATGCTTGTCGATCACGGGAGAGATAGTCTCGCGCACATATAACTGCTCGCCCGAGCGCGCCATGGCCAGGGTGAGATCGCTCGTCTCACGGGCGTTCATCCCGCGCCAGTAAACCGCCATAAGCCAGGCGGCCATCTGATAATCTGGTATCTGGCCCTGGGTGTACTCCTCAATCAACCAGGCAATCTCCTCGTTGTTGAGGACGCCGCCGTCACGCTTCTTTGCGATGATTTTCGTTGCTTGCATGTGTTTTGTCCGCTATTCTGATACTACTGCTCTGCCCAGCTTTAGCCCTGTCTCACGATGGCCTCAACCAACTGAGCGTTCGAAGGCGTCTTTTCAAATAGTTGGAGAACCTGCTCGGTGCCCTCACGACGTGGAATGTCGGCCATTCTGCGCCGCACAATCGCGTTAGCACGCAACTCTGTAGGAGAAAGCAAGCGTTCTTCTTGACGCGTACTGGAGACGCCTACATCGATGGCCGGGAAGATGCGGCGGTCGGCCAGCTCACGCGAGAGGCGTACCTCCAGATTCCCGGTACTCTTAAATTCTTCATAGACCACCTCGTCCAGCCGGCTTCCCGTCTCGACCAGGCAGCTTGCTACAATGGTCAGGCTTCCGCCTTCTTCAAGGGTGCGCGCCGCCCCGAAGACGCGGCGGCCAACCTCTAGCGCATTGGCGTCGATGCCACCAGAAAGAGTGCGGCTGCCATAGCCTCCGCGCTGGTTGCGCTGCCACATGTCAGTATTTAGATTGTGAGCGCGTGCCAGGCGGGTCAGCGAATCCAGCAGGATCACCACATCGCGTCCCTGCTCAACCTCGCGACGCGCATCGTGAAGGGCCTGCTCCACAATACGTCCATGTTTCGAGGACTGCTGATCAAAGCTAGATGTATAATGTTTCACCTGTGGGCCGCGCACTGCCATCCGCCAATCTGTCACCTCTTCGGGCCGTTCGTCAACAAGGCAAAGCGAGAGGCGCACTTCCGGAAAGTTCTGCTGAATTGCGCCCGCTATCTGCCGTAAAATCGTCGTCTTCCCTGCCTGCGGTGGTGCAACAATCAGAGCACGCTGACCAAAGCCAAGTGGTATCAAGAGATCGATCACACGCGAAGCGATCGGTTGTGACCCAGTCTCTAACGTGATGCGGCGATTAGGATGGATGGGAGTCAGTTTCTCAAAGGGAGTACGTGTTGATGCCACTCGTCCTCGCTCTCCTATCAACTACTAGTTTCAGAACCGTTTCTAAAACGTGAAGCTATCTACGACTTTCAGGAGATATCCATCAGTGCAAAACGTGCTTCTCGCTCTCCTACATGAAGTAGGTGACCCCGAAGGACCAGCCGCCGAAACCGTAGGGCGGCACTGTGCCCATATAGGACACAGCTTAAAACGCCTACCAGGCGTTTTCCCTGTTTTTCATGTTTCCTTGAAACAGCTTCTGCTTGAGGTAGATCCAGCCCTCACCGCAGCTTGCGAATAATAGCCTACCTTCTGAGGCTATTCGCAAACTACAGGAATTATAAATTATGTGTATGTTTTGGTCAAAGGTTAGAAACCCTTATTTCAGTACATTAGACGTTTCAGTACCCTCAAATAGGTCGTGAAAGAACAGAGCTTCCGCCGCCTCTTCTAAGGGACAGTATAGACATGAAACCCTAAGACGTCAAGTGAAAATGTACAGGGCGAAATTGCATCGCGGCAGAAGCACTGATCTTCCAAGCATAGATGATGCTACAGAAGTTACTTAAATGCACTTAGGGGAAGTTATCATTACTACTGTATCATATAAGTCAAATCCATTGAGTAGCATAAACGTTTTAGCTTTATGACGATCCTTTTATCCAATCAGGCACGATATGTTTCTTCCACATCTTGAAGTGGTCGAAATTCCGCGAGATCCTCTTTGTCCTGCTCTAAAATTGTCTCTACAAAGCTCTTTACCTGCGCCTTAAATTCCATACGCGAGCCTACGTTATTAATCACGCGTACTTTCTTGTCGCTAATGCCATAGTCTGCTAGCAGATTGTACGTTAAGTAAGGCCTGTTGTCCTCATGGTAATAGCTGCGAATCATCTCTTCTGAGATAAAATGGTCATCACAAGAGGTTGGATTTGATGAACGCTCATAGACGCGCCGCACACACATATCAATGTTTGCCTCAAAAAAGAGAAAATACGCATCTTTTAAAAATGTTGGCTGAAATTGTTTCAGTGCATCCTGATAGTTATCGCGCGCAAACTCCAGAAGGAGAAGCTTCTTCGAGATATATATATACTGACATGCCTTTGCCTCAACCGACTGTAATGCTTGATCAAGCACGGAGAAATCAAGCACATCGAAGCCACCATAGACAGAGGGCCTGAACTTTTGATAGTGCATATCCAATTGATACATTGCCTGCAAGAACTCATAGTCGTTTATATGTATTGAGGACCAGCCGTATTCCTGCGCCATCGCCTCGATGTAGCGAGCCGCCGTCGATTTTCCTGATCCTGGACGACCTAAGAGAAAAATTTTGATAGCCATAATAGAAAAACTCCCGTCTGCAACACCATCTCTTATTCTAATCGGATGCACAAATAATGTAAGTATATATATACCTACAGAAATTCTCTTGAGCAAAGGAGTGGAGGGGCGTTGTTATTGTCTGATATAGACGGTAACGGGCGCATAGTGGAAAAAGTAACTGGTAATAGTGTTGATGAGAACTATGGTGATATGTTACAAAAATGAAAAAATACAGAAATTTGTAGTACGTGCATATCGACTAAATTAAGAAAGAAACGTTACATTATTTGTTTTTCAGAGGAGACCAGCGCACAAAGTTGCGGATATCATAATCCCAGCTGATGACCACATTACCCCCTTCTATCTGCCCCTTAACCAGAGCAACATCGAGGGCGGAGGTAATGATCGAACGAACCTGCGTAACCGCGTACTCAGGCGTATATTCGTGTAGGATCTCTTCCAGCTTAGGATATGGATAGGAGGTAACGCCAAGCCGCACAGAGATACCATCCAGCTCGACCATGCCTTCAGGGCGCGTCCGTTGATCGGGAAATATACGCAAGGCATCCAGTTTATAAGGGCCAAATGCTCCCACGCGCAGGCGCTCTGCATGCTCACGCGTCTGCTCAAGTGAAGTATTCTTCAGTACGATAAAGAATCGATCAGCGTAGATGTGGTAGAGCTGACAATCAGGATACTCTTTGAAGAAAGTGCGAATCTGCTCCTGCACGCGCAGCCCAACCTCGTGGGTAAGGTTTCTTACCACACGGTCGCCATATTTATTGGCCAGGCTGCTCTGCCTATCGATGTCGAGCGCGATAAAAGAGATGGCCTTCTCGGCAAAGTTATCCTCACGTTGTCCTGTAACCGTCTGCCTCTGAATCGTCACCAGCAGAGTCTCGACATCGTGGTTGAAATCGTTCTCAGACGCAAAACCTTCAAAAAAAGTATCAACCAGTTCAGGATTCTTCACCATATCAGTCAGCTTTTGTGTTACCTGCCGCCGCAGGCGATATGTTTTGAGCAACTCCTCGATCATCCTGCTTATGAAGCGCAGCAGCCGTTGATCGTCCAATGTAAAGGCATCAACTATGTGAGAAGCGACATAAAGAACGCCGATCGGGAGCCCTTCTTCACCTGCAATCGGGAGAGCAATCGCAGAGCGAATTGGCCGGTCGAGATCGCGGAAAGCCGTGGGTATGTCATCAGGGGGAATATCTGGCTGGTAAAGAATATGCCGACTTTGTAAAGCTTTGAGGTAGGGATTGTTCGCGTGTTTATCTGACGAGACAAAGGACGACTTTGATTGGAAGACGGCATTCTGATTCTGGCCACGAATCATCAGATTACTGAGATGCAGAAACTGCGAGGCATCACGCGGCAGAAGAATCCAGCAAAAGCGCCAGCGCTCTTCAGTCGTCGCGCCTCCCAATTGTATAACCATGTTGGCCAGACCGTTTAAAATCACATCCTCGTAATTTGTGCTACTATCCAGATCCGTGGCTGAATCGAGCGCATCGCGCATGCCAGGCCCCAGGCATGTCCGTGAACGCTCATGATCGGTGTACAGAGGCCGTAAAAGGCCGCGAATCGTCGTAACTACTTCCTTGCTAAGAGTCAGAGGGCTGGCCTCACGCTGCACAATAATCAGCGTATTGTCTCTACCTGGATCATCCTGTGGAACGCCCGCCTTCATCATCTGCAGCGGCTCTATCCGATAGTCTGAGCTATATTGGAAAGAGGGCCGCGACGTAAGCAGCGTGTGCGAGGAGCCGCTCTGGCTCAGCCAGCCTACTACTGACTCGCCCAACATGGCGATATCGTCCATATGTTGGACCGCACTCGAATCTACATCGGGTGTGAGAGGTAAAATCAGGCCCGCAGTAGTATGAGGAATATCTTCACATATCAATGTTAGGGCCAGGCGCAGGGCGTGGGTGGCATAGTAACGCCAGAAAAGCTCTGTGCGGGCCTGGGCAATACGTAGATTGATCGGCTGTGCAAGGAGGTCGTTAGCGACTTGGGATTGTATCGATATTTCGCTTGTTGATCGTGCCGTCTCTCTGCCCACGCGGATAGCATGCCAGAGCTTATCAATATCAGCAGGAATATCACTGGCTGAATAGCCAGCGTTAATAAGCTCACGAATAATTGCGAGCTTATCTAACTCGGAAGGAGTGTAGAGCCTACGGCCTTTAGGGCCACCAGGTCGAAGAGGATTGAGGAAACCATATTCCTCCCAATCGCGCAGCTTATTTTCGGTAATGCCAAATAATTCGGCGGCTCGACTGATTGTCACTGTCGCCTCATCACGCCCTTTATGAATATTTTGTAGAATCCGTTCCTGCGCATCCTCTTTTTGAAGATGCTCTTGTATTGACTGCTTGCTTCGCACATCCATCTGCGCCTCCCTGCGGAAAAGAACTAAGGGCTGATGCTGGACATGTTTAATAGTACCATAATTGTAATTGTTTGTATACCTATTGTATAGGGAAAAGACGTAAGGTTTTTTACTAAACATGGGAGAATTGCCGTTGGCGTCATAGAATTTCTGCTTTCTAGTAGTCAAAACAAAGAAAAGTTCATGAAAGGATGAGAAAAGCTCTTTTTTATCCCTCCTATTTCCTGATGACAAGAGAAATATAGAGGTTTCCTGCGAAGTATTGACAAAAATCTTCTCCTGGGGTACCATTCATAGTAAGCATGACAATTTTCTTCTTGACTTGTAATTCTCCTTTGCGGTTATCTTACATAGCTTGTTCAAGGTTGGATTGCACGCGTAGAATGCATGAATTTTCACTGCGAAATAGAATTAAGGCAAAAGTACGCTAAAGATGTAGTAACATAAGTCTGATTTAGCTGGGGAATTGCGGGAGGTTTCTCTCATGTTAGCAGATGTAGCAGTTACTCACATCGATGAAACTGAAATAGTCGATGAACGAACGTGGTACGATCTGTATATCTGGCTCCTTCCTCTTGTCGAGATGTGGGTTCGAGATTCACAGGTCTCGTCCTGGAATGGACAACACAAGGAGATCGCCGAAGACATTGCACATGAGGCAGTGGTGCGGGCATTTAAGTATCATCAGCGTGCGCATCGCGGTGAGATGCCAGCCATAGGATCTCTAAAGGCCTTAATTCGGGTTATAGCGCGCAACTACTTTCGAGATTGGCGCAAGAAAGACTGGTGCCTGGTGAGGTCAACGGTAGCTGATACTGAATATCATAGATATGACAGTACTTCTATTGTAGGTGAGGTTGCGGACGCAGCCCAGATAGCACTCGATCGACTTATCTTAGATTCTATTATCGTCACAATTGCTCAAGCTGTCGTCAGGTTTCCCTATGGGCAAAGAGTTGCTTTGCTGACTGACCTGGCGAACATGTCGGCTTTAGAAGGTGGGCCGACGCGTCTGGAACGCGCGTTTTCCGCTGTGGGGGTCCGCCTGAGTGATTATAAACGTCCTCGCCTCGAAGATCCCTCCGCTCGCGGTCGGGATGCGGCCCTACGTAGTATCGCGTATAAGCGCTTGAAACACGAGGTCCGGGTGTAAAACCTTTATAGAAAGTAGAACCTTTACAGTATGCTAGCTAGGCCAGAAGTTCAGTTACTAGCTAGCATACTTTTTAATGCGGTACAATTTTTATATTTTTACATTACACACACTTCTGCGTTCTGCGCAGAAGTGTGTGTAATGTAAAAATATAAAAATTGTACAGAATTAAAATTTTTTT
>CAXTXB010000040.1:12682-18003 GCA_964247965.1 uncultured Dictyobacter sp.
GTATGTCACAACCGTTTTATGAATACTGTATTCTGTTTTCATTCTGTCTGTGATATACGTCCAGTTGTCTTGACTATAGTATGTCTGCATAACGTAGTTTGAGACAAAGTGCGCTTTCGGTCTTGTAGAGCTCGTAGGATTTGTAGCACGTTGGTAAATACGTTGAATGCATGTATTCAGGTCGGCTTCGATAAAGAATATATAAGCATCCTGCAGAAAACCAGGACTAAACTGGCGAAGGGCCTGGTGATAATCATTGCGCGCAAATTCGATAGTAATAATCCCGTCTTTTTCGGTTTGCAGCGCTGTCTGCACCTGCCGCTCCAGGGCTTTCAGCGCGATATCAAAAACAGTGGGATCGAGGACATCGAATCCTCCGTAATCGGTTGTGCGGAACTTTGCGCGCGCAGTATCTTCCTGAGACATATGAGAGAGGATAGTATAATCATCCATGCAGATTGCAGAGTAGGTGCGCCGGCGAGCTTCGTCTCATAGTTCTTGAATGGCAGTCGTCTTTCGACTTCCAGGACGCCCTAAGAAAAATATCTTCACTTACATCACTTCCACTCCTCCATCTTCCAAACTTCCATCTTTTATGCTTAATATATCTATTTTTTAGACTGCTCCTCCCCCGACTGATACGGTATGTAGGTACTGGTAACTGAGTCCCACGCGTAGACGACATTCCCTTTGGCATCTGTTCCCATCTTTAGTACAAAGTCCAGTGAATGGTAAAGTGTTGAACGTACATCTACAATAGACCGCTGATAAGAGGGGTCGAAAAAGTCGGCTAATTTCTCATAAGAGTACCAGGTCACGCCCAGGTGTACAGATATCTCCGGGAGCATAAGCGTCCCGCCTGGTAAGTCTGATTGTTTCACCGCCATGCTTCCCTCTAACGCCTTGCGCAAGCGTTCGGCGTTGTTCTTTGTCTTTTCGAGCGAAAAACCACGCAATAAGAGATAATAGACGCCGCTGTAGATGTGATAGAGCTTGCAGTTAAGATGATTGGAGAAAAGCGCGGGGAGCAGATCGCGGATACGCATGCCCAGAGCTTTATTGAGATTATGCAGAGTTTGCTCGCCGAAACTATTAGCGACGGTCTCCTGCACATTGCTATCCAGATCGAGTGCAATAAACGAGATTTCCTGGACGAGATCCTTCTGGCCATCAGAGTATCGGTTCTGTCTCTTGCGCTCTCCGTCCGCCCTGATCTCGGCCAGGAGCGCCTCGACATCAAAAAGAAAGTCGTTTTCCGAAGGAAACGTTCTAAAAAAAGGATCCACGGAGCCAGGATCGTCGAGGATATCTGTAAGCTTCTCCGTGAGCTGTTGACGCAACTTATAAGTGTGTAGTAATTCCTCAACAATCTTTACAATGACTCGAAGCACGCGTTGATCCTCTATAGAAAAAGCATCTGTATCATAGGAAGTAACGTAGAGCACGCCAAGCGGCAGCCCCGCCTCGGCTCCGACCGGTACAGCGATGCTGGAGCGCGCCTCGCCTTCCATCTCGCTGTGAGGAATAACATCTTCGCGTGATAATTCGCGGCGATAGATAATATTACTACTCTGGTAGGCGCGCAAGCATAAACTTGTCCCATAGCGTTCGGGCTTCACAGTTGTCACACCTATGGTATAACGCGCCTCCTGGCTCTTAGCGCGTACAACAAGGCTGCGCTGCTGCAGAGGCAGGCGTATCTCATTAGGAAGGAGAAGGCAGCAATCTTTCCAACGCCCATGACCATCTGACTTTTTACCACCCAGGCGGATAACAATATTTGCCAGCCATGTAAGGACTGCATCAACGAGTTTGGGCGTAAAATCCATATTTGGATCGACTATGTCACGCATGCCTTCGCCCATATAATGATGCCAGTTCTGCCTCTCTTCATAGAGAGGTTCTAGAAGGCGTAGAACAGTAAGTATCGCCTTCTCATTGTAATGCACATGCTGAACTTCTTCGCGCTGTATAACAAGCTGTGTGCGATTAGCCAGCATTGCTGGTAAGCGCTCTTGTAGTTCTAATGGACACAACGGCTGTACAGTGTAATCGCTTGGATATTCGAAAGATGGTGATGATGCGAGGAAGGTGAAGAAAGAGCGTGTCTGCCCTAACCAACCTACTAAGGCCTCGCCAATATCCTGCATATTCGTTGCATGAATAGTGGCGAAGCGCTCATGACCATTTTCATATGCAGGTAGAACTAACCCGGCGTAGAAGCCCGGTATATTCTCGTAGATGAGCAGGAGCGAGAGCCATAAGACGCGCGACGCGTAGAAGCGCCAGCCTAGCATATCGCGATACACGATCGTGATACGCTTATTTATATGCTCGTCCTGTTGTTCGCTGTCCCGCTCTAACGGCTCAACTGGCCCATCTAGATAAGAAGAAAGAGTAAGCGTATTCCAGATCTCGTCGATGTTTGCTGGAATGGAGCCAGGCGTCACCCGTGCTTCATCGAGCAGTTCGCGAATAATTGCAAGCTTATCTAACTCTGAGAAAGAGTATTGGCGTTGTCCAGTTGTATGCTTTGTATCGGTCCCTTCTGTAGGGCGCAACGGTTTAATCAGTCCCATCTTCTCCCAATCACGTAGTTGACTTTCGCTGAAGCCAAACAAGCGTGCAGCCCTGCCAATTGTCACAGTGACTTCGTTACGCCCACGCTGAATGTTCTGTCTTACACGTTGTTGTGCAGCCTCATCTTTGAGATGCCGGGCAATCCTCGGCAGGTTGCGCTCATCCATCACCTTTTCCTCAATAATGCAGGGGCGTGACCTTGGTCTTTTTAAATACCCGCGCATAATAACACACAACTTATCCTCTGTACACCTGTATACGACGTTTTGCTTAATGAAGTATTAAAAAACAGGTGCGAAGTATGAATAATCCCTGGATGTTTCTGACAATTTCTTAAAAAAGAGAATGCTTGCAACTATCGTAGAAATTTTCAAGCAAGTTTTCTGGTGCACTTCTTCCCTGGCTCAAAAAAACTAGTTTTTTATGCTCAGAAAAACTATTTAGGGTGAGGATTCTTGTGTAATAACGTCGTCAACAACATGAATTCTTATGAAAATTGGAAAAAGAGGAGTTTCTTCATGAGAAAACATTGAATTCATAAGTTAAGTATGCTATAAAATCTATCATAAGTATGAAAATCTCATGAAAGGTTTGATGGAATAGAGAAGAGGACATTCGGATAGGAGAAAAGGTGAGGGAAGAGAAAAATTGGCTATGGAGAACATGTTTAGTGCATTAGTGCGATCAGTGTGATCAGTGCGATTAGTGTGGTCAGTGCATCGTTGGTAATTCTCGGCTGAGCTCTTCTGGAGGTAGCACTCATGGCTATTCGTCAACCATATAGCAATACTGTTGATCGTTATGCTGCAAACGATGGTGTCTGGTGTGAATTGTATAGCTCGTTACGCCCTTACATTTTAGGCTGGGTGTATTCCTCAGGTGTATCCTCCTGGCATGGGCAAGAGAATGATATCGCTGACGATATTCTGCAGGAGGCGGTTATTCGAACGCTAAAATATACCAAACTTGTGGAAAGCGGAAGAAGCCTGCCTATTAACTCGATGACCTGCTTCGGGCGGACGGTGGCGCATAATCACTTTCGTGACCTGCGGAGGCGAGAATTGCGGCTGGTACGTCCAAATATACAAGAGGCCTCCTTTGTCGTGCAGGATGAAGAGGAAGATCCTGCCGATATAGCGCTGGACCGGCTGATGCGCATCTCTCTTCTGATGGTGCTTGCCCGTATCATCGTCGATTTTCCTTCGAAGCAGCGTACAGCGTTGCTTATTGATTTAGCGAATCACGCCGACTTGAGTGGAGAACAGAGTCATCTTCATAAAGTATTCTTAGAGGTCGGGATTGAACTCAAGGATTACTGCCACATCCTTTCGCCTGATCCACTTGAACGCAGCCGCCACGCAGCCTCGTTAAGCATGGCCTATAAGCGGCTTAGGCAAGTGTTCAGTCGGCAAACTCACGAGAGCCTTGTCTGAGGTCGAGCCTGGCCGGTAAGTCAAGCCCTGCCTATGCCTGTGGTATAATATTCGAAGCCATCAATTTTATTTACCACAGCATAAGGATAGTTGTTCATGCCACAAACCGCCACGTTTGCACAAATCTACCTCCCCAAATTTCAAGCTTATCAAGAAGAATATCTGCAACGCCTGGCTACGCTTGTCAATATTGACTCGGGCACTGGCCAGATCGAAGGCATCAATCAGATTATGTTCCATTTAGAGCAATGGCTGACCGAACTGGACTTCGCGGTTGAACTCCACCCCGCGACCGATTTCGGCTCCAACCTGGTGGCACGCCGTTCTGGTAAGGGAAGCATACGTATCCTCATTATGGGCCATGTCGATACGGTCTACCAGGCAGGAGCCGTGCGTGAACAGCCGTTCTCGATTCAGGACGGTATCGCTTACGGACCCGGTGTTCTTGATATGAAGTCGGGCGATGTCATGGGCATCTATGCACTACGTACTTTAATTGAGAGCGGCTTTGATCAATACAAAGAATTGGTTGTCGTCTTTAACAACGATGAAGAGGTTGGCTCCCCCAATAGCAGGCAGCTTGTTCGGGAATTAGCGCAGCAGGTAGATTACGCATTGGTGCTAGAGCCCGCTGGCAGTATCACCTCGCTGACGCATTCGCGCAAAGGAACAGACAAATATCTGCTGGAAGTAACCGGAGTCGCCGCCCATTCCGGCGTAGAACCTTATAAGGGGCGTTCGGCGGTCGTCGAATTGGCCCATAAGATCATCGCCATTCAGAATCTGCACGCGCTCTTCCCGGGCGTAACCTTTAACATAACACGTCTTAGCAGTACAGAACCAATGAATGTTGTGCCCGATAAGGCGTGCTGCAGTATCTCCGTCCGTTCTTTTAGCCAGAGAGGGCTCGACGCGGCGGCGGCCACCCTGGAAAAGATTGTTGCCGGGAGTAGTGTGCCTGATACACGTTGCATGTTAACGCGCACGCCGGGCCGCGCGCCCTATGAGCCGACTGAGGGTATACTGCGGCTGGTGGAGCTCGCGCAGCAGGAGGGGGATGCGCTCGGCCTGCATTTGAAGGCCGAGCCAAAGGGTGGTGTCTCAGATGCGAATATACTGGTGGAGGCGGGTGTTCCGACCCTCGATACGCTTGGCCCGGTTGGAGGTGGGATGCACAATCTGAGCCGGGAACATCTGCGTGTTGATTCTATTGCGGTGCGCGGTTCGCTGCTAGCTGGCCTGATGCAACGCCTTTGCCTGATGTAATGATAGGTTATCCCAAACTTTGAAAAATGCTGACCATCGTGT
>CAXTXB010000040.1:18013-19072 GCA_964247965.1 uncultured Dictyobacter sp.
GTTCGTGATCGGTAAGCGGCGATCGCGGCCAAAGGCGCGTGGTGTGATTTTAATACCGGGAGGAGCCTGGCGGCGCTTATACTCACTGATATCTACCAGGTGCATGATCCTTTCGACCGTCTCCCGTTGAAAGCCCATGGCCAGCATCTCTTCAAAGCTGCGGTCGTCCTCTACATATGCTTGTAGGATAGGGTCGAGCTCGCTGTAGGGGGGCAGGCTATCGACATCCTTCTGATCGGGCCGTAGCTCCGCCGAAGGTGGCTTGTCTATAACTGCCTGGGGAATAACTGGTTTGTCTCCTACTGTATTGCGGTACATGCAGAGTTCAAAGACCAGGGTCTTTAGCACATCTTTTAAAACTGCATAACCACCTGCCATATCTCCATAAAGTGTACTATAGCCTGTGGCCATCTCAGATTTGTTGCCGGTCGTGAGGACCAGCGGCCCGAATCTATTTGAGACGGTCATGAGAATATTGCCACGAATGCGCGCCTGCAGATTTTCGGCGGCCACTCCTGGATATTCTTTGCCCAGCGCGGGTTCCATCATATTGAGCGAGGTACGAAATGTCTCTTCAATTGGGATTGTTATGTAGCGAATACCCAGATTTTCCGCTAATTTTTGCGCATCACTCTTGCTGTGCTCGGTTGAATAACCGGAGGGCATTGAGATGCCTGTTACGTTTTGTGCGCCTAAAGCATCTGCGGCAATGACTGCGACTAACGATGAATCGATGCCGCCAGAGAGTCCTATAATGGCCTGTTTAAATCCCGTCTTACGCATATAGTCCCGTGTCCCCAGGACGAGCGCTGAATATATCTCTTCCAAACGAGCCATCTTCGGCTCAAGCCTTTGTGGAGCGGCGAGCAGGGCGTGGGTAGTATTAGCAGGTGGTGGAAGCGGGCGCGTACTCACAACAATTTCGGGCACCTCTTCCTGCGGAATCCGCCAGCGCTCTTGACGGCGGCGTGGATCATGCAGACGCGAGCGAAAGACCGAAGCGGTATCGACATCAACGATAAGCATATCTTCGGTGAATTGTTTGCCGCGAGCTATAAG
>CAXTXB010000040.1:19082-19902 GCA_964247965.1 uncultured Dictyobacter sp.
GATCTTCCGCGAACTCTTTCGCACCAGCAATTAGCAGGCCCTGTTCATTAAAGACCATGCTGCCACCATCAAATACCAGTTCGTCCTGCCCACCGACCAGGTTGAGGTAAGCGATAATGACGCCATTATCGGCGGCTCGGGTGGAGATCATCTCCTCGCGCACTGCCCCTTTGCCCGCGTAGTATGGTGAGCCGTTGATATTGATAATTACCTCGGCCCCGGCGTGCGATTGCTGTGTTAAGGGTCCCGTTGGGTACCAGATGTCTTCGCAGATGTTGATGCCGACATGAATGTCATGGAGCAAGAAGATTGGAGCCGTGCGTCCAGCCTGAAAATAGCGATTTTCATCGAAAACACCGTAGTTGGGCAGGTAGTGTTTATGATACACCCCGACCAGCTCTCCTTCGTGGATAACTGCCGCCGCGTTATAGATATCATGGTCGCGGTCTACAAAGCCGACAACAGTGGTCATGCTCGGTATATTCTTGCTAGCTTTGACAATTTCGTCGAGCTTGCCTAGATTGGCCGCCACAAATCCCGGTTTCAGCAGAAGGTCCTCTGGTGGATAGCCGGGCAGGGCCAGCTCTGGAAAACAGACAATGTGCGCGCCAGCATCCTGGGCCTGGTGCATTGAGGCCACAATCTGCTTTGTGTTTCCCTCAAGGTCGCCGACGGTCGTATTGATCTGGGCAAGTGCGATTCTTAGCGGTATGATATTCACAGTAGGGTTCCTTTCCGTTGCATTGAGATCTGTACGAGCTGTAATGGACCGACACACATCATTTGACCCGGCCCACTCCGCGTCGCGACAATCCCTTGC
>CAXTXB010000041.1:0-2360 GCA_964247965.1 uncultured Dictyobacter sp.
GTATAGTCATGTAAAAATGTATAGTCATTAAAAATGAAGTGCGCACCGGAGGCGTGCAGATGAGTGATATCGGGTGAAAGAGACAGCGAGCATTGTAACCCATGCACAATTTGAAACGTATTTATTGCATATCTCAAGTCGTCTTATTCTCCTAATTACAACTGAATCACAGTGGACGAAAGTTCGTGAGGCGTGTAATATGGAGAGAAAAATAACATATTCTATTACCCAGACTCTGAGAGGAGAATCCTCACTGGATGCCTCGATAGACAAAGAAAGCAGGTCTGAACCGATGGATGCTCAGGCTACACATATGTACCAAAACCCAAACGATCAGGGTTCAAGGGGATCGCAGCGTCCCGACAGTGGGGGGAACGGCAACAACTCAGGCAACCAGCAAGGTGGAAATGGCTCCCCTCTCCTCTTCCGGACCATCATCATAGTGGTGGTAGTGATAGTAGGTTTTTTCCTCTTCCAACTTTTCACACAGAGCAATAGCAGCACGAACGGTCCCGACACGATTGAAGTGCCCTATAGCACATTTTATAGTGAGGTCAAGAAAGGTAACGTCGAGAACGTAACCTTTCAGGGGCAGGATGCGACCGGAACATTCAGAAATGCTATCTCAGTGCCTGATGCGAATGGAAACACCAAATCGAGCAACAAATTTCACTTCACAACCCTGCCGGATGGTGATCCCACGCTAAACCAGTTGCTGCAACAGTATCATGTTCAGGTACAGGCCAAGCCCGCCTCTGATAACAACCTCCTATGGGGTGTTTTGCTCAACCTCCTGCCGTGGGTACTGGTGATAGGAGTCTTCTTCCTCATCTTCCGCCGAGCCACGCAGAGTCAGCAAAACATCTTTAGCTTTGGCAAGAGCAAGGCAAAAGTCGTGCTCGAAGATCGACCCTCAACCACATTTGCTGATGTTGCAGGCGTCGACGAAGCCAAGAACGACCTGGTAGAGGTAGTAGAGTTTCTCAAAACGCCGCAGAAGTTTCAACGCCTGGGCGGCAAAATTCCACGCGGCGTCTTGCTGGTAGGCCCTCCAGGAACTGGTAAAACCCTGCTTGCACGTGCTGTAGCGGGTGAAGCTTCGGTTCCCTTCTTCTCGATGAGCGGCTCCGAATTTGTCGAAGTGCTCGTCGGTGTCGGTGCCAGCCGTGTGCGCGACCTCTTCGAGCAGGCCAAGAAGGCATCTCCAAGCATCATCTTCATCGATGAAATTGACGCCGTTGGTCGTCAGCGTGGCTCTAGCATCAACAGCAACGATGAGCGTGAGCAGACTTTGAACCAGCTACTCGTTGAAATGGACGGTTTTGACACGCGGCAAGCAGTCGTCGTCTTAGCCGCCACCAACCGACCGGATGGGCTCGATAAAGCTCTTTTACGTCCTGGCCGCTTTGATCGGCGCGTCAGCGTAGAGCGACCGGACTGGAACGGCCGGCTCGCCATCCTCAAGATTCACACGCGCAAAGTGCCACTGGGAAAAGATGTAGATCTGGTAGCCATCGCGCGTGCAACTCCTGGCATGGTAGGAGCCGATCTCGAAAACCTCGTCAACGAAGCCGCCCTGCTGGCCGCACGCCGCAATCTGGACGTCGTCACGCAGGTCTGCTTCACCGACTCCCTGGACAAAATTCTCATCGGCGCGGAACGCCCATTGATCTTAAGTGACGAGGATCTGAACATCATCGCCTATCACGAAGGCGGCCATGCCCTCACAGGCCTGCTGCAAGAGAATGTCGATCCGGTCACCAAAGTAACCATCGTCCCACGCGGCCAGGCGCTTGGCGTCACCCAGTATACTCCCCTGGATGACCGCTACAACTACGCGCAAGACTACCTGGAGGCGCAGATGGTCACCGCCCTGGGTGGCCGGGCTGCTGAAGAGGTCGCCATTGGTCATATCACCACCGGCGCAGAGAACGATCTGCAGCGTGTTACAGCCATAGCGCGGCAGATGGTCACACACTGGGGCATGAGCGAGCGGCTCGGCAGCGTATCCTTCAGCGAGCGAGAAGATCCTTTTGCCGGCACCGCGCTTGCAAGCACACAGCGTGAGTACAGTGAAAAGACCGCAACCATCATCGACGAAGAGGTCAATCGACTGGTGAAGCACGCGTATAATCGCGCCGTCACCCTCCTGAGAGAGCACAAAGAAACCCTTGATCGCATCGCCAAAGCGCTACGCACCTACGAAACGATCGACGCCAAGCGATTGCGCGAAATCATGATCGAGACAGGCGCAATCGATGCAACACCAGCATCATATCGCTAGGATGACGAAGTTTTGAAAATGAGGAACAATATTTGTTGGGGGGGGGGGGTTTTTTTGGGGTGGCGGCGAAAGAAGG
>CAXTXB010000041.1:2370-7961 GCA_964247965.1 uncultured Dictyobacter sp.
TGTGTTTTTTTTTTTTCCCCCCACATAAAAAAACCCCCCCCCCAAAAAATTAATTTTGCCTATTTTCAAAAACTTCGGGATGAGGCATTGTTGTACCTTCGTACCTTCATCATTACGGAGCAATAAAAGGAGTGTGGAAGATGGGTAAGACACTGACACACGGGATTATCGTATTGGTCGTGATTGGCACACTGGCAATTATCACCGTGGGTTTGTTGCGTCCCGCACCATCGACTTCTGCAAGCATCCATAACAGGCCTGGAGGGCAGAGCACTCAGGTAGGATTGCAGAGAGGAGATGCCGCGCCAAATTTCACATTGAGGACAGCAGATGGACGGAGGGTAAGCTTGAGCGATTATCGTGGCAGACCAGTGATGCTCAACTTTTGGATGATTAATTGTGAAGGGTGTCAGTATGAGATGCCGGGCATGGAAAAGGTATATGCCGGCCGTCAGGGGGCGCAGAAGGACCTGGTCATGCTGGGTATAGATGCCTCCGACTCCGCCATGGATATCAGACAATTCGCGCGTCAAAATAACTTTACCTATTCAATGTTGGTAGATACCCATTCTTCTGTTGGGCAGCTCTATGCACTGCGCGGAACACCAACTTCATACTTCATCGATCGAAAAGGTATGATCTATACCAGCAACGAGGGAGGTCTCGGCGAGGGAGCATTACAGCAGATCATTAAGCAGATCAGTGCTTAGTAACACTCCTCAGCAGCCTTTGCGTCCGCCTTCTCACACAGCTTCGCAGCTCTTTATACCTCTTCCTTCTTAAACTTTTCACATTTTGTTAAACTTTTCGCGTTTTTCACATTTTTCAATTAGGCGATATGTAAAAGTAGAAAAATGTGAAAAGTTTAAGAAGGAAGGTATAAAGAGGTATTAAACGCGTTCCGCGAGAGGAGCTTAATCTGCAGGTGACTTCGTCGGGGGACGAAACTGCTGAATAGTAGTTAACAATTCTTCCGGTGGACTTGGCTTGGTCAGATAAGCGTGTGCACCCAAATCCAGGGCATGCTGTAGATGCTTTTCGGATGTCCGAGAGGTCAGCATAATAATCTTAATCGTCGAGAACTGCGAGTTATGGTGCAGGATATCGAGGAGATCATAGCCATTGAGATAGGGCATTTCAATATCGAGCAGGATAACGTCTGGAGTATCTAACTTTAACAATTCAAGTGCCTCCAGACCGTCGCGTGCCTCTTTTATCTGGTAGTTTGTGCGACGCAGTGTCTGAAGAATAGAGCCACGAAAAGATGCCGAATCATCGGCCACCAGAATCTTCAGAGGCCGTGCTGAAGTCATTCGTGCCGTCTTTTTTGCATAGTTGCTCACCAGCTCAGCAATATTGAGCAGAAGCAGAACATTCCCCTCACCATCAATTGTTGAGCTCATAATGCCGGGCCGCCGCAGATGAGGCGCTAACGGCCTCACCATCAACTCTATCTCATCAACGACCTCATCGACCAGGATCTTCAAAGGCTCACGCTGTGTATATGCCGTTGGAAGCTGCATAAAGACAACTTGCTGTATAGTGCTTGCAGAGGGTGTAGAGACCCCAGGCGCGACCGCCATGTCAAGCAGAGAGCCAAGATGATAGAATGAATCCGTCGTCGCCTGCGTCGTATAGCCCACATGCTCCACATGCGAGAGTGGGATAAGCAACCGTTGATCAGCCACGCGAACAAGCAGACACTGAAGCAAGCCACGAATGCGCGGGAAGCGCAGATAGAAACTAATCCCTCCCCCAGTGTTGCGATCTAAAGAGATAGAACCATTGAAAAGGTGGAGCTGCTCGCGCAGCATTTGTAGTGCTCCGCCTCGTACAGGCATCGAAAAACCTATTTCAAGGCACACCTCACTACCGATCACATGAGCATGCAGCCAGGCGCGGCCGGGTGATAGACTTTGAGGGTCAGTAACATTATCGATGCTCGTCTGCAGCAGATGTATAAGCAGGGGAGAGAGAGATGAAAGTATCTCTTGATCAACCTCAACGCCGTCGCCGGTAACCTCGAAGTCTACCTGCCGCTCTTTCGCCAACATGCTTGTCATCACAACATCGCGAAGTGATGGTGTAATCGTACTAAAAGGCGTCATGCGCATCGACATCGCATCATTTCGTATAAATATGACATGTGACATATATTCCTGCTGAAATTTATGCATGGATTGATAGGCAGCTCTCAGGCGCATGGAGCAGGTATCAATATCCGTCATGGCCTCGCGCAAAGAGCGCAAAAGCATATCTTTTTCGGAGTAGTGTTCTATATCCAACTCATCCCAGGCAGAAGCTTGCTGATATGAAGTTTGCTGGGATGTAGAACGCGAGCGTGCTTTGCTTGCCTTGCTCCTGCGAGAACGGAAGCCATCGCGAGAGGTTGCATTATTAAAGATACGCGTAATCAGAGAAGATGAAGAGAGATCTTCCACAGGTTCTGAGAGGCGCTCTTGAGCCAGGGAGATAGAGAATAACGTCTCAAGATGCTGAAAACGGGCCTGGGCCGCTTGAAGGTTCTGGAAGGCCGTTTCCACCTGTTTGTAAGCATGATTCATCGAGGCATGTTGTGCTAGAAGCCTTTCGGAATGATGAATCAAAGTATCGAAGGGGCGCAGACCAACATAGCTAGACGCCGCCTGCGAAGAGCTTTCTTGTAATGCTTGAGAACTCGTGTAAGCGGCAGGGGCCTCCGCAGATAATTGAAACGACGCCGAAGTCACAGAAGGAACAAAAACCGGCCTTTCCTCTTTCGACTGAGCCGGGGGAGGAAGTGGAGGAAGGTCTTCGCGTATTGGCTGCTCCAGATCGATGGAGAGATTCGTATAGAAAAACTGTAGATTAGCAATAAGCATTGCTGCATCGGCAGGTTCCTGACCATCTTGCACAAGCCTGTACATGCAAAACTCTAGCACAGTAATGGCGTGAGAGATCGCCTTGCCACCAACGCCAGGTTGAAGCATATGGTGTACCACCTGCTCGGCAATAATCTCAACGTGAGCAGCCACCTCGGACATCTTCAAATAACCCACAGCCCCGGCGGTACCCCGCATCTTGTGGCCTAAGCGTTGCAGTGCAACGAAGTGAGAAGGCTGGACGTAGCGCACTTGCTCTGATTGCTGCAACACCTGCAGCATGCCAGAGATATCCTCTTCCACCTCGGTCAAAAAGATAGAAAGCATGTCCTCAGCTTCTTCAGTGGAAGACATACTGCTTTCCTGGGTAGAAGATGTGTGGGTGGCAGATAGATCCGTCTCCCAGCTTTCTATAGCATCGAAGGCGCGCAGAACAGCCAGATCATCTTCAGAAAGCGTACTCTCATCAAAAGGAAGCTCTTCATTCATGTGCATTGGCCATCGTAATATCCTGCGTCATAGCAGTTAAAAGGGAAGGTATATCAAGTACAAAAGCGTCCTCATACACACCTATAATACCAGATGGAGGAGATGTGTACTTCAGCGAAGCAGATTCTAATGGTTGCACTGAATCAGCTTCTAAAGGAGGAATAGAAGAGAGAACGACAGCCGAAAGACCAAGCGTGATATAGCCATTTCTGGCTATCAGCAGCGAAGCATTGGGATCTAGTTGCGCAGGCGAGTGCGAGAAATACGCAGAAAGATCTAAAACAGCGATAGACTCACCATGCCATGACGTCAGGCCGAGCATCCATAGTGGAGACGAAGGGAGCAAAGTAAAATGGCGTGGGGGAACAACCACTTCACATAAATCGGCAAGCGGCAAGACATAACTACTTTCAGAGAAGGTGCATTTCAGGTACCCGTGAGCAGAAAGAGTTGAGGGAGAGAGATGGGCCAACTCCCGCGCGTAACGCCAAAAATCCTCATCGCTCAACTGTGCTAGACTTTGAAAATGCTCATCACTGAAAAAGCCAGGAGAAGGCGGAATAGAGTGTTCACTCATCCAAACTCTATCCTAATGAACTGCTGGAACGCCCAGGTGTGATTCAATGACAGAGATAACCTCCTGAGTCTTAAAGGGCTTGGTCAAATAATCTTTGGCCCCCGCCAGGCGACCCTTAAGCTTATCGATCACCCCGTCACGCCTTGAAAGCATAACGATCACCGTATTGCTGAACTGAGGTTTTGTTTTCAGGCGTCGAGCAACCTCATAGCCATCCATCTTAGGGAGGCCGATATCGAGAATTACCAGATCCGGTATACGCGCCTGGGGCGTAGAGAGCCAGCGCATAGCCTCTACACCATCCTGGAAGCTTTCAACATCAAAGCCTTCGCGACTCAGGCATGTTTCCACAATTTTACGAACAGTTGCGGAGTCATCTATAACCATGACCAGTTTGCTCATATGCGTGTCCTCTCTCTCTCTTTCCCACTACCATCCCATTGTACCTGACAAAACGTCAATACACAAGAGCAAGCATACATGAATAGTTCCATTTAACGTTACGAAACTACCATAAATTGAACATTGTAGCTTGCAATGACAATCGCGAAAAATTGTTACTACTCGAGCTAAACCGAGGAATCGGTAAATCTACGACAACCGCGAGAGATTGTCGCCACGCGGCATGAACCAAGCAATGGACGAACTCGCTACGACCGCGAGGTGTTGCCCTTATGCGATGTACTACACTAGCAATAGTATCATAGGTGATTGTTAAGTTGCAACGTCTTTGGTTAAGATAATCTTAAATAGTAAGAGTGTAAGTAGTAGAGGTGTCCACAGAATAGAACGGTTAAGAGTGAGGTAATTCACGCAAAAATTTCTCTAGAATTCGCGTGCGGGATTGGCGAGAGAAATCTACGATATTAGAGTGAGTAGTGGCTGGTTGTTGATGAAGCTCTTTCTCAATCAAAGAGCGCAGTAGAGGTACATCCTCATTCCAGGTGATTTCGAGCATAACATCGGGTAGATTCTCCTCTGAGTAATGATCATCGAGCCTTTTAAGCCAGAGAGAGAACAGGCGTTCTAACCACAGCTGGCGTTTATCAGGAGGTAGGAGAGGAGAAAGCTGGGCGGAAGATTCTCCAACGATAGAGAGAGAATCAATATTACTCATGTGAGAAGTATTGGGATCATCGTCGGCGCGTGGGCCATCATCCGAGGTAATCAAGCTGCTGGCCTCACTGAGCAACATGGCCAACACAGGCATAAACTCATCGATAGAGCGATCAAAAATCGAGAGCAGGATTGTATGGTGTAAAGCCAGACGAGTATCAATCACCAGCGCATAGATACTGAGAGCCTGCTGATAATCATATTGATCAGCGCGAGACTCAGCCTCCTGTAAAAGCAAGATCAGGTCATCAAAAATATCCTGTGGAGAAGCACCCTGCTCAAGGCGGAGCTGATAGCCAGCCAGGCGCTGCTGATAGGTATTCAGGTTAAAGGCGAGTGCAGACTGTTGTGGAAGTAGGCGTCGCAAGACTAGCGCATCGGCAGTAAACTCTTCATCAGTCTGATCAGGTGAGTCAGTAGAAAGAGTTGCCAGCGTCCTCTCAATCTCCACGATTAGAGTAGAATCACGACTAGCGAGTTCCTGAACAAGAAGAACAAGCTGCTCTTTTGTAGCATTGTGTAAGCGTCGTGCTAAATCTTGTTCCATA
>CAXTXB010000041.1:7974-19816 GCA_964247965.1 uncultured Dictyobacter sp.
TTTTTTTTTTTTTTTTTTTTTTTTCTATGTGCAATAACAAAATCTCCAAAAAAAGAAAAGGCAATAAAAAGAAATGTATCGCGCAGCGAAGCTGCATGAGCTCATCAGCTAAGAACGTAATGGCGACAGGCGTCTGACACCCTTTATGTACTGGGTGGAGTAGATGCAGGCGGCAGGTTGGCGTCTGTATCATTACCAGTCAGGGGTACAGCGACAGGGAGCGTAAAGGTAAAGATACTACCCTGACCGACAGTACTTTCCGCTGTGATGCGACCACCGTGAGTTTCAACCACATTGCGAGCAATAGCCAGGCCCAGGCCTGTGCCCCCACCTCCTGGTCCAATGAAGCCAGCCTTTGAGCGAGCTCGATCCGTTTTATAGAAACGTTCGAATATACGAGAGAGCTCTTCAGCTCGAATGCCCACGCCTGTATCGCTCACATAGAAGCGCTGAGTCAGTAGATCGGGTTGAAGGGCAGTCCCGATCACAATGGTACCGCCGGAAGGAGTAAACTTCACCGCATTATGGACAAGGTTCACGAGGACGCGCGTAATCTGTTTACTATCGGCCGCCACCAGAGTATCCCCCTGCTCAATAGAAGTGAGCAGCTTCACGCGGTGACGCTGTGCCAGGGGCAGCATGCGGGCCATAACCTCGCGCACCATGCGTGCCGCACCGACCGGCTCAATTGTCATCGACATCTGCCCTGACTCGATCCGTGACAGCTCCAACAACTCCGCCACCAATTCACTAAGGTACTGCACTTCCGTCTCAATCTTCTCCACAAACTCCTGCGCACGTTCGGGATCAGTATCGATAATATCCTCCAGCGTCTCCGTGAGCAAGCGAACTGAAGTCAGGGGAGTGCGAAGTTCGTGAGAAATATTCGCCAGGAAATCCCGTTGGACGCGCTCAATGCGGCGCGTCTCCGTCATATCCTCGATAACCACCGCGAAGTGTTGAAAGCTTGGAGGAGAGGGAGGAGAAGCGTAGGCCAAAGGAGAGACAGAGACCTTCCAGGCAACATCTGAATCCCCCTGTTCATACAAAGCTTTCTGAGGACTACCAGAGCGTATACTGGTCTCAACAAGCTGAGTGATAAACGGGTTCTGAATCACCTGATCAAGTTGAGAGCCCTGAAGCTTATTATGCTCCAATGAACGAGCGAAGAGAAGGCTCTGCTGATTATAGTAGGAGATAATAAGAGAGCGGTCGACCACAAGGACAGGCAAAGGTATAGCCTCTAACAAGCTCTGAGAGATCTGTTTATAATTGAGAGTAAAATCGTCCGTCAAACTGCTCATCCTCCTCGCAAGAGTCGGGCAGGTGTCATAATCCTTGCTGGGAGATACCCCACGCGCATAAAAACGGGCCACCAACCGGGTGGCCCTACGCTTAGCTCCTCGAACAGGACTCGAACCTGTAACACATCGGTTAACAGCCGATTGCTCTACCATTGAGCTATCGAGGAATATGTCAAAGCACGTATATCTCAACGACATTGACATTATATATCAGGAGTAAGATTTCGTCAATAGTTTTGAAAAGAGATTTTTGGGGATTGAAAGAGAGAGAGAAGAGGGGTCAACCTCCGGGTAGAAATGGCAGAATACGGCGCTTCAGCTGCTCGGTAACGAGCTCAATAGGGAGCCGGGCGTCGATCATTTGAAAACCATATTCCGCGCTCATCTTCTCATACTCGGATAGCATAAGAGTCTGATAGCGTACAAAGCTCTCGAAGAGATCGGAGCCAAGGTGCATATCCATACCAGACTCCCAATAATCGAAGCCCCCGCCTTGCAAGACGCGGGGCACAAGATCCTCCAGGCCTGCTTTAAGAAAAAAGATCGCATCCGGCTTCAAGGCCACGCCGTAGATAGAGCGAATCCAATGAGGATCAGCACCGCGCACGAGGGCGCGGGCCATCAAAGAATAAATATAGCGATCAGTAAGCACAATGAAGCCAGCGCGCAAAGCTGGTAGGATCTGGCTTTCAAAGCGATCCACGAAATCAGTTGCATAGAAAAGATTCATCGTGATCGGGCCTAGCGTATTGCCCTCTTTCGCCTGCTTCAGGCCCTCGCCCACCAGGTCAGAGCCCATCATCTCTGTATCCACCACTGCATACCCGCTGCTCTCCAGCCATGGACGCAGCAGTTGAAGTTGTGAAGTGCGGCCCACTCCGTCAGGGCCTTCAATCGCAATCAGACGGCCTGGCAACAGATCATCGCGGTTGTGTAAGTCGATTGCATCGATACCATAGAATTCTAACTCTGTCATAGCCCCTCTTTTCTAGCATAGAAATGCGTCAGCACATTTATTCCCACCGCATGCCTTGATCGCCGTAGTGCTCCACAGACTTCATCGTTTGAACTAGATTCAACAACTCCCTCTCACGTACAGGAGGGCGGAAGCGCCGCACGCCTTCCAGGTGCGGCCGTACCAGTTGACGCATCTGCCGCTGCTGCTCTGGAATAGGAAGGGTAGCGTCCATGACAGTCAGATTATACTCATGGATCATCGACTCATACTCATTTACGATACGCTGCTGAAACAGCTTAAAGCTCTCACGAGGATCGTTATGCAAGCCCAGGTCCATGCCAGCTTCATAGTATTTCAGCTCTGTTCGGCCTGTAAGGATACGGTTGAGCGATACTTCCAGGGGAACGCGAAAATAGAACGCGCAAGTCGGCTGTACTGCGAATTGATAAAGCTCACGCACCCACTGACTGTCCACATTACGCGCAACATCACGAGCAAAAGCTGTATAGATATAGCGATCGGCTAGCACGATTGCACCCGCTTTGAGAGGAGGGATAATATCATGCTCAGTGCGATCGGCGAAATCGGTCGCATGAATCAAGCTAAAGGTAGTAGGAGTGAGCAATTGCTTCTTCTTGCCCCGGCTCGTCGTTTTTTTTACAAGTGGAGACGAGTTCCAGGCACTAAAAAAGACTGTGTAACCCTTGCTAATCAGCCACTGACGCAGGAGAGCGATCTGTGTACTTTTGCCTGAACCATCTACTCCCTCAACAACAAATAATTTGCCGGGATACTGATGGAGTCCGTATGTTTTCATCCCATTCATCCTTTTGGATACTTAATAAAGGAAATATAACCTGGATTATGCATTCACAAATTGTGATATGTCAAGTTATTTCAAACCATTTTAAGAAATATGTTACATATCTATTCGGATAACAATAAAAAATATTTAGCAATTGTACAACTTGCAGTTCCGCACTTAAAAATGTAGAATAAGGGCTATAGCATTGGGCATAAGGTTATAAGCATAAAAAGAGTTGTAGCAATTTCCTTTCTCAGGTGAATGCAGCATAATTTTTGAATTGCAAGATAAAGAATGAACGCGCGTGTTATAGTATGAGGAAGCATAGTTTGCGAGCGATGAGGGGGAAGCGATGATTCAACTTACAACTTTTGCGCTGGCGGGCATTCTTTTTGCAGTCGTCTGTGGATCTGTGCTGGTCTATGTTGGTATGACAAGTATTCGTTCAGGTACGCAAGCATTGGCGCAGGCACGCAGCAAGGGCCAGCAAAGCCCGTGGCACAAACAGACGGCGGTCCTCTTTGGCATCAACAATATTATATTTGCCTTCTTAATCATCCTTGTAGTGTTACTTGGGATGCTGGTAGATCGTACAGCAAAATACGTACTGATCGCGCTTATTGTTGTCACGCTGCTGATAAGTATCGCCCTGGTAGTGCGTTGCATCAGCGCGGCTATGCAGAGTGTAAAGAGTCTGCGCAATCGTTAGCTGCTACTTAGGGCGTGTTTGATTCCCATCACCTCCGCGTTCTTAACTGATGGGATTACGCAGCTTCGCTGCTCTTTTCCAAGTAATATTAAACTTGTTGCATTTTTTGTTTTTTTTCTTTTTTTGCGCAATACGCTAAAAATATAAAAAGAAAAAAATGCAACAAGTTTAATAGGGAGGGAACACGCCGAAGGCGTGCACAAGAGTGAGAGAAGAGCTGTAGAGAGAAAAAGTAGAGCTAGAACAGGAAGAGAGAGATAGTGACTAATCAGGTATTGCATATCAATATACCTACAGCACAGGGACACCTGGAGGGTATACTCAAACCAGAGGAAGAGGGGGTGCAGCCTGAGTACGTCGGGCTCATCTGTCATCCACACCCGCTAGGTGGAGGCACGATGCACAACAAAGTAGTCTTTAAGACTGCCCAGGTATTGCAGACGCTGCAGATTCCGGCCCTGCGCTTTAATTTTCGTGGAGTGGGGCATAGCACAGGAACCTACGACGAGGGGCGAGGAGAGATGGATGACGCACGCTACGCCTTAGAGTTTCTCAGCAGACGCTATCCAGGTGTACCAGCTATTATTGCAGGGTTCTCTTTTGGCTCCTATGTTGGCCTGCGTGTCGGGGCTGGCGATGACCGGGTGCATGCTATGATAGGACTGGGAGTGCCCGCGCGTACGTTTGATGGAAACACGTTACAGGACAGCTACAAACCCAAGCTTTTCATTCATGGGACGCAGGATGAGCTGGCTCCATACGAGTTGATGCAGCGCTGGTTCGAGCAGGTACCGCCACCCAAGCGCTTGGCCACAATCCAGGGCGCGGATCACTTTTTTCAGGGTCGTCTTGAAGAGGTGCAGGCAATCATCGCCGAATTCGTGCAGTCGCTGGATAAGGTCCACGCTGAATAATTTTATCTTTATGGGTGATCAGGACCTTTTGAAAAAATGGATCATCCCAACCTTTTAAAAAATGATACACATCGTGTATCATTTTTTAAAAGGTTGGGATGATCCATGAAAAGTCCCTACCGCTTCTTTCTACTCTTTGCGCGCGGTTTGCCGGTCTGGTTTTGTCGCTGCTTACTGCCGTGGAAGCGATCGCTAGAAGTGCCATGAATTGGAGCATCGCCCTCTTGCTCGACGCGTAGTTCTTCGCGCTTTACTGTATCGGTGACATGCTGGGTCTCCTGGACAGAGCGCTTTTCAATTGATACCTCGCCAGTCACAACAGGCGTCCTGGTCACTGTAACCCGCTCCTCCGTCACCGGAATGCGGATCTCCTCATCCTGACCTACTGGAGTTGTATCATTTGTATTGCTAGAAACGGCGTGGTGCTCCACCACAATCTCTTCGTGAGTAACGGGCACATCGATCGTCTTCTGCTCCGTAACAACCTCCTTGTGCAGCTCAACTTCTCCCGTCTTTACTGATTGCTTACTGACATTCAGTTGCTCCTCTTTGAGTTTGATGCTTTGCCGATCATATGTGCCAGTCATCTCCTCGGTGGGAGGAGTTAAGTGAGTATCGTTCGCAATGTCTGCGCCCTCTTCAGCAAGCGAGTCAACTCCAGAAGTGGAACGAGACTCAAAAGCTGGTGCAGGCTCAGAAAGCGAGATAGGCTCAGAGACAGGCGTAACGTTGGAAGTCGAGGTAGGCTCAGAGAGAGGTGTACGCTCGGAAGTCGAGGTAACCTCAGAGAGAGGTGTAACATCGGAAGTCGAGGTAGGCTCAGAAACGGGTGTAACATCGGAAGTTGACGAAGTGGATGTTGTTGCCGTCTGTATGTTACGAGTATAGGCATCATAGGCTCCATAGCGGCGTAAAATGTCGAGAGCCTCCTGTTTGCGCTCGTTCGCCCTGACTGTAAGAATTATACGACCGGCCTCGTATTCCTGTTGATAATAGCGTGCATCAACCTCTGAGACCCCTGTATCCATCAAATTGCTCGCGATACCTTCATTGTCACCTGTAAACAGGCGCTTGATGCCGGAGAACAAGCCGCCCGACTGCGGGGCGGCTCGCCCAGGGCGCAAGAATTGGACCTGGTCAAAGCCGGCGTTCTGGAGAGAAGTAAGCGCCTGTTGAGCCTGTGCCTCGTCTCTAAAAACACCAACTGTCATAGAGCTATCTATCGATGACATGTGTCGTCTCCTTTAAGTTCTACTAACTAAGTTCCGTGCCGACCACCTCTCTTATAGTTTATCCATTTGTCTTAACAAATTTGAGAGAAGTAGCGGGCGTAATCAGTGACACGATGAAATGTGTCATAATGTGACCAGATATGCCGCCAGGAGAGAAAACATTCAGTATATTCTAATCTCCAGAGACTTCTTCAAAGCCTCGACGCGCATATCATGTATTGGGGGAAAAGCGTGCCAAAAGGCTTTTATCTCCTCTCATTACCCATTTTTCCATCTCTTCATCGTCAATCAGGTATCTGTTTATAAGTATAATGAAAAAGGCTAAAGGAGACTACATACGTGTCTGATCTGGCAACCGTGCCGCCTCAGCAGGACGGACAAACGGTACAAACGCTCAAAACCTTAAATAGTCTTCGTGCCTTTCAACGCAGCCCGCTGGACTTTCTCTCAACCCTGGCCCAGGACTACGGGAACATGGTACAGATCAAGCTCTTTATCTGGCCTACCCTTATCATCAATCATCCGGACTATATTAGGCGCGTTTTACAAGAGAACTACAGTAATTACGACAAAAATGTGCCAATATTTAATGTGTTCAGACCATTGCTGGGAAATGGGCTCGTCACCAATTATGGAGGAGAGGGCTGGCTGCACCAGAGGCGCTTAATGCAGCCCGCATTTCATCGACAGCGCATCGCCGACATAGGAACGATAATAAGCGAGGCGACAGAATCCATGCTGCAGCACTGGGAAGCGCAAAAGGAGCTGGATATCGCCGAAGAAATGATGCATCTCACCCTGCAGATAGTTGGCAAGGCATTATTTACCAGCAACATCGATGACCATGCCAACGCTTTTGGGCAGGCGTTCCTGCAGGTAAACGCTTTTCTCATCGAACACTTCAACCATCCATTTCCTCCACTCAGCGTCCCCACTGCGCGCAACCGGCGCTTTAAAGCTGCACTGCGTACACTGGACAAGGTCGTGTATGATATTTTACGGCAGCGGCGGCAGAGCCAGGAAGAGTATAGTGATCTGCTGTCAATGATGATGGATGCCAGGGATGAAGAGACTGGAGAGGGAATGAGTGACAAGCAGTTGCGCGACGAGATCATGACGCTGCTCGTCGCCGGTCACGAGACCGTGGCCAATGCCCTAGCATGGAGCTGGTACCTGCTAGCGCAAAATCCCGAAGCCGAAGGAAGGCTGCATACAGAGCTTGACCAGGTACTTGCAGGGCGAACGCCCACCGTTGAAGACCTGGCAAAGCTTCCGTATGCGCGCATGATCTTCGAAGAGACCATGCGGCTCTATCCTCCCGTCTGGATTATCATGCGCCGAGCACTCAAAGATGACGAGATTGGTGGGCATCATATTCCCGCCAAATCGTATATCCTCTGGAGTACTTATGCCCTGCACCGGCATCCAGACTTCTGGGAGCGACCTGAAGAGTTCGAGCCCGAGCGCTTCACGCCCGAGCAAGTTGCAAGCCGACCACGGCACGCATATGTCCCTTTTAGCCACGGGCCACGTGTCTGTATTGGAAACAGTTTTGCCATGACGGAGGCGCATCTAATAATCGCAGCCATAGCGCAGCGCTACCGGCTCACATTAGTGCCTGATCAGAAAATCGAGTCTGAGGCGTTAATGACCCTGCGTCCACGCAACGGCGTATGTGTAAGACTCCAGAGCAGGGAGCAAAATAGTACAACCCGCAGGTAGAGTCTCACTTCTCTACCTGCTTGCATCTGATATTACGTTGTACATACTAGAGGACTCGAAAACGTGCAATATAGAGGGAAGAAAGAAAAAATACACGGAGGGAAGCTAATGACAGTCACAATTAAGCCGATAGGCGAACTGGAGCGCAGGATGGCAGCGGTGGGAGAGCGAGGCCGCTGGCGCTGGTATCACGGCCTGGCCTTTTATCTTGTCGTCCAAGGGCTGACGTTTGGCCTGAGTGGGTTAGTCAGCCTGGCGCGTGGCAACAAGGGCAAGGACGCGCGTGAAACCTTCTTTGGGGATGTCTCGTATTTCAAGCGACTCAAACAAGCAAAGATTGCCCCTCCATCGTGGGCATTCGGTCCCGCATGGACCCTGAACAACTTCTTCGTTATCTGGGGGACTCTGCGTGTTCTAAACAAACCAGAAGGAACGCCCGGACGCAACACCTATCTAGGCCTGCAGGCCGCCACCTGGATAGACTTTATTCTCTTTAACGCCGCCTACTTCAGCCTGCGTTCCCCGATCAACGCACTGATACTCACCCTGCTTTTCTTCTGCTTCACCCTAGCCAGTGGATTCGTCGCCATCTTCCGGCTGAAAGACACGCGCGTCGCCCTCTCGCTGGGCACTTTATTCGCCTGGCTCATCGTGGCCCTGAGTGCCGCCACCGCCCAGGCTCTATGGAACCACGACGACCTCTACAATATAGGACCTTTCGTCAAGCCCAATCCAGTACTGGTTAAGGAAATCGTGAGCTAGTGGGGAAGAGGAATGAAAAGTGGTAATATCTCTATAGATACTTTAATACTGCGGCCATAAAATATTATAAGGGCTACAGGGTTATCAAGTGTTCCAAGTGTTTCAAGGGCCAAAAATGCTTATCTAAAAAGATATGATTAAGGAGAGAATGATGGAGAATAGCCGGGCCACGCTCAGGTGGTCAGATATCTATAAAATGGACGTTATCGTGCCCGAGATGGGGAAGAGTTTTGGCAAGGTAGAAGACTTTTATTTTCAAGAGGGAACAAATGCCATTTATGCACTCAGTGTGCGCACTCGCTTGCACGGTGATCTTAGCCTGCCGGTGACTGGAATTGTAGCCGTTGAGAAAGGCCGGGTTGCCATGCGTAATCCACATATGTTAGCGAAGGCTATTCCACCCTTCACACGTGGGCAGCAACTGCTTACATCTAAAGTAGTTGGTGAAAGCGGAACCGAAGTAGGTAACGTCAAGGACTTCCTGCTCGGCGTTGAGCTGCCCTACACCATGTGGGTAATGGGCTTCGAAATTGCCCGTGGCTCAGCAATCCGCACCTTCTCATCTGATGGTGTGGCACGTTACAACGACGAAGGTAGTACTCTGATCCTTCATGACCAGATAGCTAAGAAGCTCCGCTAAGTATCGCGGTGCCGCATACTCAGGGCTCAGGGGCTCAAGTGTTCAGCTGTTCAGACCAGGGCACGTAAACGTGTCATTTCAGCTTCAGCCGCACGAGCCTCGCGCCGGCGATGTAATTTTTTAAGCGCCTCAGCCTTGCGTAGCCAGTTATCTGGATCATTCGGAGCCAGGCGAATCGCCTCTTCCGCCGCTTGCAAGGCCTCTTCATAGCGCTGCAATTGCCGGAGGACAAGCGACTTATTATGCTGGGCCGAAGCCATACGAGGATTGATGCGTAAGGCCCGCTCGTATGCATCGAGCGCCTTCGCATAATCCTCCAGGTGATAATAGGCGTTGCCCTTCCCATTCCAGGCCTGTGCCACCTGTGGACTGATAGAGAGCGCGCGTGTATAGGCATCCAGAGCCTTCTGGTAGCGCTCTAACTGACAGAGCGTGCTTGCCTTGCCA
Organism: uncultured Dictyobacter sp.; assembly: GCA_964247965.1. GTDB lineage: Bacteria > Chloroflexota > Ktedonobacteria > Ktedonobacterales > Ktedonobacteraceae > Dictyobacter. The sequence goes on from CAXTXB010000041.1 coordinate 17,468, forward strand.
TTCCAGGCGGGAGCGTAGTTTGGATCGAGGCGCAGCGCTTCCTCATAAGAACTGAGAGCCTTTTCAAAATTGCCCATATCTGATAGCACGATCGCCTGCCGTTCCCATGCCTTCACAAAGTAGCGGTCGCTGGCGAGCGCACGCTGATAGTGTGCCAGAGCATCGCGCATCTTATGCTGAGCATAGAGGATATCGCCAATCCCACATAGGGCCGGTGCATATCTGGGATCACGATTAAGCGCCTCCTGATATGCTTGAAGGGCTTCCTGTTGAAGGCCCATCTCGCTGAGCACCAGGCCTTTCCCATTCCAATGAGAGACAGAACTGGGATCCAATGCGAGCGCCTCATCGAACGCGCGCAGAGCATCGGCTTGTCGTTTGAGTTGACGCAGGATGAAACCCTTATTGCCCCATGCCTGAGCCATCCTAGGATCAAAGTGCAATGCCACATCAAAGGCTGTCAATGCCTGATCCGGTTGCCCCAGCGCGCTTAACGCGGCCCCCTTGCCATTCCAGGCAATGCTATTATCCCTTTCAAGCAGAATCACGCGATCGTAAACATCCAGTGCCTCTTGATTGCGATGCAGCATATTCAAAGCCGTCGCCTTCCCATTCAGGGAAGTGATCAGGGTTGGATCAATCTTCAATGCCTGCTCAAAAGAGGCCAGAGCCTCGCGGTGCTGTCCGCTGAGAGCTTGAGTTAAGCCACGGCCCTGCCACGCCTGAGCGTTGCGATCATCGACTTTGAGTGCGCGATCGTAGGAAGAGAGCGCACCGGGCAGATTACGCTGCGTGTAAAGGCGATAGGCCTCTTGTAGATCAGGATTACTCGCACCCCTTCTGCTGGTTGACGGCGTTGTCAGCGTAGGGCCATAAGAGCGTGCTGTAGTCAATGTACCACTGATGCGTTGCTGATCGATGCGACGCAGGGCTTGATCGATATCCTGAGCGCTGGCAGGGCGGTTTTCGGCCTTCATCTCCAACATATGCTGTAGCAATTCATCCAGCTCGCGTGGAACTGCTGGATTAAGATGAGAAGCCGGACGGAAGAAAAATGGCTGCTCGCTGGGGTCCACACCCGTCAACAAGCAGTGAAGCAGAGCACCCAGGCTATAAAGATCAGAGCGAGGAGTGCTCTGGGCCTTCCCATATTGTTCTGGCGCGGCGTAGCCTGGAGAGCCGAGCGCGACTGTGTCATGAGACTGGCCCGGCTTAAAGACGCGTGCGATACCGAAGTCAATTAAGTAGATATGGCTGCCGCTGATCATCACATTAGAAGGCTTGAGGTCACGAAAGACGATCGGTGGCTGATGATTGTGTAGATAGCTCAACACATCACATATCTGCTCACCCCAGTTCAAAACTTGATCCAGGGGCAACGGGCCACCACCTGCCTGTTCCAGGTAATCTTCCAGCGTCTTGCCTTCAATAAAATCCATCACCAGGTACGAGCGTTCCGCTTCTGTAAAGTGGTCATAGATGCGCGGCAGATTTGGGTGCAAGAGATCCGCAAGCAGATGCGACTCACGCTCGAAGGCGGCCTCAGCTTCCTGAACGCTGCTGGGTGAGAGACCGGCTCGGCTCATCTCTTTAATAGCCAGGGCACGATTATTAAAACGAGTATCTATTGCCTTGTAGACGGCACCCATGCCGCCCTGCCCAATGCGTGTTTCCAGCTGATAGCGGCCATTGAGCAGGGTCTGGTCCGGGAGAGTCCCGGTTGTATGTTTAAAGGGGAGCGATGCCGCACAGTTTTGGCAAAAATGTGCCGTTGAAGTATTCGCCGCTCCACAATTATCACAGAACTGTTCCTGCGTTGTCATTGCAATTATTTATCCCTGTCTCAAAACTTGACGCCCTCTATAATTCTATTATCATTTCCTTGTTTACACAATTTAAGCAGAGCCCAAATTGTGTAAACAAGGAAATGATAATAGAATTATACAATTAATGTGTTTGGAAGAGAGCGGACAGCCGCAACCATTCCTCGATGCTCAACGTCTCTGCACGTCGGCTCGGCTCGATCTGAGCCTGCTCAAGCCACTCACGCACCAGTTCATTTTTGATGTGCAGGCCGTGTGTGAGCGAATTGTGTAACTGCTTACGCCGCTGTGAGAAACCCGCCTGCACCACACGAAAGAAGCGATCCCGCTCCTCACGAGTGAGCGCAGCACGATCGTTGCTGGCATCCTGAGCATCAACGTCGATGCGCAAAATGGCCGAATCCACTTTGGGAGCGGGATAGAACGCCGACGCAGGCACGCGTGCTATGATACTCGGCCGACCGTAAAATTGCACACTTACGGCTAAAAGGCTCATATCTCCTGGACTCGCAGTGATCCGCTGCGC